>CAYXRK010000279.1:0-4419 GCA_964467615.1 uncultured Nitrospirales bacterium
CTATCGCACACACCATTGCGCTGCGTTGCGCAAAGAACACGCCGGCCAGACCGTGCGATTGTCCGGCTGGATCCATCGGAAGCGCGATCACGGCGGCGTCATCTTCGTCGATTTGCGCGATCACTACGGGCTGACGCAGGTCGTCTGCGGTCCCGATCGCGCTTTTTTCGCGGAGGCGGAACGGGTCCGCCTCGAGACGGTGATTACCGTTACGGGGGGCGTCGCGCTTCGCACGCCCGAGACCGTCAACCCCGCGATGACAACGGGTGAGATCGAAGTCTTTGCCGATCAGTTCCACGTCGAATCGGTGGCGGACACGCTCCCGTTTCCGGTCAACCTCGAGACGGACGCGCCCGAGGACACGCGCCTGGAGCACCGCTTCCTCGATCTGCGTCGCGAACGGCTTCACCGGAATATCTTGCTGCGCTCGAAGACCTGCGCCCTGATCCGGGAACACTTGTCGCAGCAGGGCTTCGTCGAACTGCACACGCCGATATTGACCAGTTCATCGCCGGAAGGCGCGCGCGACTATCTCGTGCCCAGCAGGCATTACCCCGGAAAGTTCTACGCCTTGCCGCAGGCGCCGCAACAGTTCAAGCAGTTATTCATGGTCTCCGGATTCGATCGGTATTTCCAGATCGCCCCCTGTTTTCGCGATGAAGACGCGCGGGCGGACCGCAGCCCCGGCGAGTTTTACCAACTCGATATGGAAATGTCGTTCATCGAGCAGAACGATCTATTTGCCGTGCTCGAAGTGCTGATGGTCAAGATATTCAAAGAACTCTCGAACAAGATCGTGCAAGCCGATCCCTTTCCGAGAATCGCTTACCTCGACGCGTTGGAGAAGTACGGCACCGACAAACCCGACCTACGTGTCGGTCTCGAGATTCTCGACCTCACGGACGTATTTAAGATCTCGGAACTGAAGGTGTTCAGCAGCGCGGCGAAATCGGGCGGCGCGGTGAAGGTCATCGCGGTGAAGGGCGCCGCGGCGCAATCGCGGAAGTTTTTCGACGAGGCGGAGGCCTTTGCCAAGGCGGAGGGCGCGAAGGGGTTGGCGTGGATCGTGTTGCGCGACGGCGAACTCAAAGGGCCCATCGTAAAGTTTCTCAGCGATCGCGAGAAGAGCGTTCTCGTACAGCGCGCGGCGCTCGAAGAGGGCGACGCGGCGTTCTTCGGCGCGGGGGTGCGCAAGACCACGAACGAATTGATGGGCAAGGTCCGCATGCATCTTGGCCGGCAGTTGGGGCTGATCGATCCGAACATCGTCGCATTTTGCTGGATTGTCGATTTCCCGATGTACGAGTGGAACGAACAAGACAAGAAGATCGACTTTTCGCATAACCCGTTCAGTATGCCGCAGGGGGGGCTTGATGCGCTTAGGGACCGTGATCCGCTGACGATACTCGCCTATCAATACGACATCGTGTGCAACGGAATCGAATTGTCGTCCGGGGCGATTCGGAATCACCGGCCCGATATCATGCTCAAGGCGTTCGAGATCGCCGGCTACGACGAGCAGACGGTGACGTCAAAGTTCCCGGCGCTGTGGAAGGCGTTTCACTTCGGCGCGCCGCCGCACGGAGGCATCGCGCCGGGGATAGATCGCATTGTGATGCTGCTCGCGGACGAACCGAACATTCGCGAAGTGATAGCGTTCCCCATGAACCAAAAGGCGCAAGACCTCTTGATGGGCGCACCGAACGAGGCCACGCCAAAGCACCTCGCGGAACTGCACCTGAAGATAGTGCCTCCGCCGGCTTGAGCAAGACGAAGAGGGCGGAGCGAGGCCTACTTCGCCGCCGCGGTTTCGACGGATTCCATTACCGTCTCAATCGCGGGCGGAATTTCTTCCCAACTCCAACTTGTCACCTCGGCGCCGTCGCGCACGAGTATGAGTCGAGGCGGAGCGGATTCGACGAACTGGAAAAATTCGAGGGCATCCAGCGGAAATGTCGCGAATTCAGGTTGCGTAAGCGAACGGAACTCGTTGATTTCGGCTTCACTCCCCAGCATCAGCCCGCAGAAGCCGCGCGAATTGGATTCCATGAGCAGCGTGAGGTCGTTCAATATCAGATCAACCGACGCCTGACAATGTTCGCACGTCGCGCTGAGCATCGCGACGAGCCACAGACCCTTGCCGAGATCATAGGTCTTGCCGTCCGATTCGAAGGAATATTTTGTGAAGGGACGTGCAGGGTCAACGGACTGTTGCGGGTCGGATCCGTTCGGTGATGAAGAAACCTTCGGCGAGTTGAACGCGAACACTACGACGACGGCCACAGCGCCCGCGACGGCGAGACCGGACCGTAGCCAGGGGGCGCGTTTCGTTTCGAGGGTTCCGCCGCGCGTGCCGTACCATGCTGCTCCAAGCCCGGCGAGTAGCAACAGGTTTTTTAGGATCGAAAGGCCCGGGCCCATCTGAACATACTCGCCGAAACAACCGCAGTCCTCGAGGCCCTTGAATGCCCATGCGTACGCGATGAGACCGGTGAAGACGACGATGAGTGCCGCGCCCGCGGCGTAGGTGAGTCCGCGTAGCCGCCACGCGCCAAGGAAGAGCGCGCCGAGAAGTGTTTCGATCGATACCGCGCCGTACGCTGCCGCCCGGACGAGGCCCGGTTCCTTCACGACACCATACAACGACACCTGAACGGCGAATGCGGTCATGTCGACGGCTTTTGATGCGGCCGACAGAATAAAGAAAACGCCTAGAACGATCTCGATTACCCGTCCGGCCCGTCCCATATGCTCCGTCCCCCGTGGCGATCGATGTCAGAGTGCAACGGTACAGTATTATTTGGCGTCGTCTTTGGCGTCGTCCACGACTTCGAATTCGGCGTCGACCGCCTCGTTATCCCCCGTCGAGCCGTTCCCACCCGCCGCGTCCGGCGTTTGTTCGGCGTGCTTTGCGGCCGCCTCGGCGTACATGGCCTCGGCGAGTTTGTGGCTCTTCTCGGTGAGGCCCTGCATCGCCGTCTCGATGGCGGAAATGTCTTCTCCCTCGAGCGCCTTTTTTAGGTCGGCGATGGCCGAATCAATAGCGGCCTTGTCGTCCGCGCCGATTTTGTCGGCGTGTTCCTTCATGGATTTCTCGGTCTGGTAGACGATCGAGTCGGCCTGGTTGCGGACCTCGATGGACTTCTTCTTCGCCTTGTCTTCCTCGGCGTGGCTCTCCGCGTCTTTCACCATCTTTTCGATGTCGCCTTCGTTGAGGCCGCTGGAGGACTCGATGCGGATTTTCTGTTCCTTGCTCGTCGCGAGGTCCTTCGCGGAGACGTGTACGATTCCGTTTACGTCGATGTCGAAGGTGACTTCGATTTGCGGGATGCCGCGCGGGGCGGGCGGAATGCCCTCGAGGTTGAAGCGCCCGAGCGTGCGGTTGGTCGCGGCCATCTCGCGTTCGCCCTGTAGGACGTGGATCGTCACCGCCGTCTGGCTGTCGGAAGCGGTCGAGAAAATTTGACGTTTCGTGACGGGGATCGTCGTATTGCGTTCGATGAGTTTCGTGCAAATGCCGCCGAGCGTTTCGATGCCGAGCGACAGCGGCGTAACGTCGAGGAGCAGCACGTCCTTCACGTCGCCCGCCAGCACGCCGCCTTGGATCGCAGCGCCGAGCGCGACAACTTCGTCCGGATTCACGCCTCGGTGCGGCTCTTTCTTGAAGACCTCCTTGACGATCTTGCCCACCGAGGGCATGCGCGTCATTCCGCCGACGAGAATGACTTCATCAATCTCGGCGGGAGTGAGGCCCGCGTCCTCGAGCGCCTGGAGGCAGGGCTTCTTCGTGCGTTGCAGGAGGTCGTCGCAGAGTTGTTCGAGCTTGGCGCGGGTCAAGGTGTAGTTCAGGTGTTTGGGCCCGCCGGTATCGGCGGTGATGAAAGGCAGGTTGACGTCCGTCGTGGCTGAGGTCGAGAGTTCGCACTTGGCCTTTTCAGCCGCTTCCTTGAGACGCTGGAGCGCCATCGGGTCCTTGCGCAGATTGATGCCTTGGTCCTTCAGGAACTCGTCCGCGATCCAGTCGATCACTTTCTCATCGAAGTCATCGCCGCCAAGGTGGGTGTCGCCGTTGGTGCTGAGGACCTCGAAGCTATCGTCGCCGAGGGCAAGGATCGAGACGTCGAAGGTGCCCCCGCCGAGGTCGTATACGGCGACCTTCTCGTTCTTCTTGCTGTCGAGACCATACGCGAGCGCGGCCGCGGTGGGCTCGTTGATGATGCGCAAAACTTCGAGGCCCGCGATTCGGCCGGCGTCCTTGGTGGCCTGGCGCTGGGCGTCGTTGAAGTACGCGGGCACGGTGATGACGGCCTGCGTGACCGGCTCGCCGAGATACATCTCGGCGGTCTCCTTCATCTTCTGCAGGATCATCGCGGAAATCTCAGGCGGACGATAGCTCTTGCCGTGGATTTCGATTTGGCA
>CAYXRK010000280.1:0-4384 GCA_964467615.1 uncultured Nitrospirales bacterium
CTCGGGCGGCGGCGGGTCCGGCGGCGGATATGGGGGAGGAAACCGCGGTTAAGGGAATGAGGCCCGTTTCTGAAGATACGATTGCAGCCATATCGACGCCTCCCGGCGAGGGAGGCATAGGAATCGTTCGTCTTAGCGGCCCCGATGCAATTGCCATCGCGGGCCGCGTTTTTATTTCCTCGAGTGGCCGCGATCCGCGAATGGGCAGCGGCCGGGTTTTCCATGGCGAGGTGAAGGACAACGGCCTCGTTCTGGACGAGGTGCTCCTGCACGTGATGCGCGCGCCGCATAGTTACACCTGCGAGGACGTTGTCGAGATCAATTGCCACGGCGGCGCTGGGCCCGTAAACGCGGTCCTGGAATTGATGCTGCGCGAAGGCGCGCGCTTGGCCGGACCGGGAGAGTTCACGAAGCGGGCGTTCCTCAACGGCCGGATCGATCTGCCGCAGGCCGAGGCGGTCATCGACCGAATTCGAGCCCAGACCAGCGCTGGGCTGCGGGCAGCATCGGCTTCGGCGCGCGGGGCCCTATCGGTTGAGATCGGCGCGATGAAGGACACGCTCGTCGAGTTGAAGGCGATCATCGAGTCCGCGATCGATTTTGCGGACCAGGAGTTGCCTGAACTGATCACGCCGGAACTGCACGCGCGCGTGACGGACGCGCTGGATCGGATGAAGTCGATGCTCGCGGCGGCGGACGCTGGAAGAGTGTACCGGGAGGGGGCCTCCGTCGCGATTGTCGGCAGACCAAACGTGGGTAAATCTACCCTCTTCAATGCCCTGCTTCGTGAATCGCGTGCGATTGTTACGGGACAGGCGGGCACAACGCGGGACGTGCTGCACGAGATCGTCACCATCAAGGGAATTCCAGTCCGGCTGACGGATACGGCGGGGCTTCGTGAGACGAGCGACGAGGTTGAAAGCCTGGGGGTAGCGGCGGCGCGCCAGGCGCTCGAAGAAGCGGCGGCGATTCTGTTCGTGATGGACACGTCGGACAGGGACATCTCGGAGGACCGAAAGATCGCGAAACAAATTTCCACGACGGAGACGCCGTGCCTGATCGTGGCTAACAAGATCGATCTAATGGGTCAATCACGGCAAGACTACTTCGCAGAGTTGAGTCTAAAGGTAGTCGACACGATTTGGGTGTCGGCGAAGACCGGCAAGAATTTGGATCGGCTTGAAGAGGCGCTCGGAAACCTGTTGCTGGGAGGTGTGGAGTTCGCGCCGGACCAAGGTCACATCAACCGCATCCATCAGAAGGACAGCTTGCGCCGGGCGGCGGACGCGCTCGGCCGGTTGCTCGCGGACATGGAACGGTCGCCGGAGTTGCTTGCGTTCGAATTGGACGAGGCGCTACGCGCGCTAGGCGAGATAACGGGAGAAACCACACCCGACGATGTGTTGGATCGAATTTTCTCGGCGTTCTGTATCGGGAAGTAACGAGCTACGCGATGATTGGCGTCGGTTCGAACGTCCCGCGCAGGACACCTTTTGGATTGATGCCGAACCAATCTTGAAGCACGGAGGAGTAGACGCTTCGGAAGTCGACCGTGTGGATGAGATCGCCGTCGTCCAAGTTGGTCAAACTCGGATACTCGCCGAACAGTCCGGGTTTCACGTGATCGCCTAGCAGGAACATCGGCGCGGCAGTGCCGTGGTCGGTCCCGCCACTTCGGTTTTCGTGGACGCGCCGCCCGAATTCGCTGAAGACCATCGTAAGGACGCGGCCGGAGGCGCCGTCGTTGGCAAGGCGCTGTTGAAAGGCGCGCAACGATTCGCCGACTTCGGCAAGCAGGTTGTTATGTTGGCGAAGTTGGTTGGCGTGCGTGTCGAAACCGGAAAGCGATACGTAGTAAATGCGAGTTTGGAGCCCGCCTCGAATGAGGTCCGCGACGGTCTCGAGCGATCGGGCGAGCGGTTGCTTGGCCTCGAAGGTCGCGCCCGCGCGATCCGCCGCCTCTCGAACTTCGTGCGAACTCATGATTGCGTTCGAGGTCACGTGCCGCAGGAAATCTATCGTCGAGTCTCCTTTACCTTGCGGCGCGTTGAGGCGCGCGAAGTTTTCCTCCGAGTCCGCGCCCTCGCCGGGTTGCCATCCGAAGCGGCGCGGGTCCTCGAAGGAGACGCCGAGACCGCTGCGCCCGTCGAAGGCTTGCGGCCTGTCCTTGCCGAGTGCGACGCCGACATGCGGGCGGGCCGAACCGGAACATTCGTGATCAAAGTAACGGCCTATCCACCCGCTGCTCTCGTACTGGTCCGCGTCCGAGGCAGTGTGCCAAATCTCCATCGATCGGAAATGGGAGCGATCCGGATTGGGATAACCGACGCCCTGAACGATGGCGAGTTTGCCGTCGTCGTACATCCGCATGAAAGCGGTCATTCCGGCGTTGAACGCTACGCCGTCCGTGATCTTTACCAACCCGTTGCCGCGCAGTCCGAGTACGGGCCGCGCGTTGTAGTAGGCGTCGTCGCCGCAGGGAACCAAGGTGTTGAGCCCATCGTTCCCGCCGCCGAGTTGCAGCACGACGAGCACACGATCGTCCTTGAAGCCACTGATGGCCGCTGCTCCTTCGGCGGTGCGCGTTAGGAATTGCGGGGCGAGTCCGCCGAGGACGCTGAACACGGCGGCGTCCCGAAAGAAATCACGTCGGCTGATCGTTCGGTGCATGATCTGGTTCCTTTTCGATACTCGTGTTTCGGGAGAGCATGTCGTTAGTTAGCAGAGTTGGTACTCGGCGCTGCTGAACAGAAGATGCAAAACAGGAACGATGGCCTCGCGGGAAATCGACACCTCGGACGGCGCGCTCCGGTCCGCGTCCGCGAGTTTGAGGGTTTGACCGATGAGTTGGCGCTGTCTACTGTCGAATGGAGCATTGAGAAAGCGCGCCTCGAGCGCGTCCACGCACGATTCGACCGAGTCAAAATCTAGCCCCTGCAACAGTGCGCCGGCGTCCCACCGATTTTCGAAGATTTCCGTTCCCACGGTCCGATTGAATACCGCTGCTCGCGCTTCCTTCGTGTCGGCGTTTTGCAGTTTCTCGCGCAGGGCTTGCCGTTCATCCTTCGGAATCTCACGCATGAATTCCTTGACGCGCTCGCGGTATTGCTCTTTATTGGGCTTCATCGCCGGCATCATTGATTCGTCGTTCGCCGCGTCATCACGGCGGTCCGCGGCGACCACGAGTGCTTTCGGCATGTTGTAGCGCATGAGAAGCGTGTTCGCGTTGATCCATGCTCGTCCGCCGTCCCAACCCTTGACGTTCGGAGGATAGAAAAGATTCTGGCCGAGCGCCGCGCTAAGTCGCGCCATCTGATCGTACGGTACAGGATCAAGGCGCAAGTCGGCGGCGAGTTGTACGAGGAACTGCGCGGGGCCCTTGATCTGGGCGCAGATGACATCATCTGCGTAAAAGGCCTTCGAGAGGAACATGGCTTTCAGTACGGGCCGAATCTCGTAAGCATTCGCGCGCATGACCGAGGACATTTCTCCGAGCACTTCGCGATCGGGCCCGGTACCGGCGAAGTACGTCCATAACTTGGCGCAAATGAATTCGGCCGTTGCATCCTGTTCGAAAATGGCGTCGATGATGTCGTCGCCGGTAAAATTCCCCGTTCGACCCATGAATTGCTTTACGCCATCGTCGTGCCGGTCCTTGCCCGCGCGACCACCCTTGCCTTTGGGCGAAATACCCCAGCCGGTGAACGCCCTCGCCGATTCCTTGATGTCGTCCTCGGTGTAGTGGCCCGGGCCGATGGTGAATAGTTCCATCAATTCGCGCGCCCAGTTCTCGTTGGGATCACCCTTCACATTGCGATAGTTGTCCAGATAGACCAACATCGCGGGAGAGTAGCCGGCGAGGCGGGTCAGTGTCTTTGCGTTCCCCGCCGCGTTGCGCCGAAGAATCTCGTTCAAGTCGTAGTTGGCTTCGGAGGAATTGACCTTTTGCGCCGACGTTGCGAAATGCCCGTGCCAGAAGAGCGTCAATTTTTCCTCGAGCGGGCGTTGTGTTGTGAACATTCGGCGGAACCACCAGGCCTTGAGCGCCTCTACTGCCGCGCGCTCCTGCTGGTTTAGTTCCTTGACGAGGCGTTGACGCTCGACGGGACTCGCCGCGGCCTTCGCTCCCCGGCGTATTTCGAGCGCTTTCGTCTGGGGGATGAGGTAATCGGGTCGAGCGCCGGATTCCGGCTGCGATTCGTAGTCGACGAGGGCTGCCACAGCCTGCTCAGGATCCATGGCCGCCAATTCGGCCGCGCGCTCACGCGGCACGCCGAATCCAGCGCGGTTCAAGAGATGGCGCGCGGCGCGAAAGTCCCAATTCCGCGAGGAGATAGTTTTCATGCGTTCCTCCGGCTTGCTACCAGACCCGATCGGTTGACTG
>CAYXRK010000281.1:0-4382 GCA_964467615.1 uncultured Nitrospirales bacterium
ACACCGTCTTTCGCGCAGGCCCTGCGGAGCGAAACACGGTGTCTGTCCCTCACCCTCGTTCAACTGCCGTTTTTAGGATGAAGTAGCCGTCGGTAGGGCGAGCGTCCCCGGGAACCGGTTGTGGCACTCGATATGCGCGGCTCGCGGGGACGCTCGCCCCACCGCGCCTGGCGAATGGGAGCAACGCGATAGCGGCAAAGCAATTTCTCACAAGGCAACAACCGTTTCCGCGGGACCGGCCGAAAGGAAAAGCTGCTGCCGTCCTTTAGGACGACAGCAGCAATGCAATTTGCATACTCTACTGTTGCGCCGGCGGCTGGTCTGGCGGGTTCTGCTGCTGCTCTTCCTGGTTCTGCTGCTGTACCGCGATCGCATCATCCAGCGCCTGCGGGTCGGAGGGAAGTCCAAGCCGCTTCGTCTCGCCCGCCTCGTTTTTCTTCTCTTCGAATTTCGGGTGCGGCCCGCCGCAGCCTGCGTTCAGGAATACGAAGCCCGCCGCAAATACCATCGCCAAAAATTTCTTCACGGTAGTAGTCTCCTTTTGTTCTGTTTCCGCTCACCGGCCACCGACCGGCGCGCATCTTGGTCTAGGCCGTCTTGCGTCGCCAACCGACAACGGTGTCATTTCGGCATTGGTCCAACGCCCACGCGCCGACGCAACGTGGAAGTCCCGCGTCGCTGTCTGTACGCAAGACACGCCGTACTTGCCGCCTAATGCACCGCCAGCCAGCGTCTATCCTATCACCAACCGCGAAATCCTTCAAGGCATGGCCAGATGATGCGCAGGGCCTGGGGTAGCATGGGCTGGAAGAGTAGCGACCCGGAGGGTATTGGGCACATGCACGGGCCGGTCGAGTTGACGCGAGCGTCTCGCGGCCCTGTCTACCTGCCTGCCTGTTGACAAACCAAACGTGCCACCGGTACAATGATGTTGTCGGTGCAGACGTTGGTAATCGTAGAGTCGGGTGGCGATGCCAACGGGTGCCGTAGCAACGTACTGGCGTTATTCTACGTTGCCGAGAGAGGTCGCTCGGGGTTTGGTGCATCGTTTCGATGCGGAGTCTGGCTGTGAGGGTTGGTCTTCCAGTGTGGCGCGCGCGGGTTTGCGCGAATTCGGTCGGGGTGTATTCTTTCGTTATTTCCTTCCGTGCCTCCACGCCCAATCGGCCCAATCTAGGTCTTAACCCCAATGTGAGGGGTGGACATACCGGAATCATTCAGAATCAATGAATGGAGGAGTGTGCTATGACGAGAATTAGAAAAAGGGGATTTACGCTCATTGAATTGCTGGTGGTCATCGCCATCATAGCAATTCTGGCGGCGATCCTGCTGCCCGCTTTGGCGCGTGCGCGCGAAGCGGCACGGCGCGCGAGCTGCCAAAACAACCTGAAGCAGTGGGGCATCGTGTACAAGATGTTCGCCAACGAGAGCGATGGCGAGAAGTGGCCCGATTTGTTCCTGAAGATCGTCCTGCCGCCTCATGGCGAGGCGCTTTCGAGCCCGGATTTCCCGAGCTTCGGGTTTAACTTCGGCCCGTACGTTCCGCAGGTGTATCCCGAGTACCTGACAGACCCGGGCATTTCGGCCTGTCCGTCCGACGCGGATGGCGGCTCGGACGCTTGGATTAGCAGCGTCGATGGCAGAAACCTGTTCGGCACCATGGTTGACGACGACCAAGTCCCCGAGAACAACGCCATCGCTGGCCCCGGCTGCAGCCATGGCGGCGTCTGCATGAGCTCGATTGACGCCAGCTACGGGTACTATGGGTTCCTGCTGGATAATTGCGCCGATACGGATCCGACGGTAAACATGACCACCCTTTCGACGCTGCTCACGCTGTTTGGCGCGGATCCGATTGTGGATGCCGCCACGAAATTCGGCCCGGCGCAGTTCCTCAATTCATTTACGACGATGGGTTTTGCCTTGTTGCCCAAATACATTGCCTTCCTGAGTTCGCAGGATCCCACCGACTTCAATGCGACGACCAATGAAAGCATCACCGGTGTTAGCCCTAACGGCAACGCCGGAGGCGACGTAGTTCACCACCTTCGCGAAGGTATTGAGCGTTTCCTGGTCACCGATATCAACAACCCGGCGGCCAGCGCGCAAGGGCAGAGCCAGATTTACGCCATGTTTGACCGTACCTCGACGAATCCAACTGACTTCAACCACATCCCCGGTGGTAGCAACGTTCTGTACTTGGACGGGCACGTCGAGTTCGTGAAGTTCGGCGCGAGGGAGCCGATCCAGGCGAACTTCGCGCGCACGGATCAGAACCTGAACTCCGGTAACTAGGCCATTGGCCCCCCGTGGGGCGATAGCCATAGGTTCCATGCAGGGCCGCAGCCACCTCAGGTGGTTGCGGCCCTCGCTTTTTCTGCTCCCTGGCAAATCGGATGCCGTCCGTCCAGCGGAAGGCTTCTATTCGTACAACGCTATAGCACTTCAATTTTGGGTGCACCGAACGTTACGCCCCCATTGTGCAAAGATCATAGACTTTCAACGAGTTGAACTTCGGCCCAACGGGCCGGGATATGTGCAGCCAGGGGTAGGCACGCTTCGTGCCTACCCCTGGACGTCAGAGCCTTCCACAATGGCGCCGCCCTAAAGGGGCGGGATATCCGACATGGTGCATCCAAAGTTGAACTGCAATAGATTTCGTTCCGGAGCGCGAACGCATTGGGGGCCCCCGCCCTCCGAAAGCAGCCAAAGCGGGGTCTACCCGTAGTTGGGACAAATGGACCACTCGCCAGGTATTTGGGAACCTGATCTCGCCTCCGCGAACTGGTATACTCACGCTCCGCACAGTGGTCATGGCTTTGTCACGTCTTCCCTAAACACATCGAAAAATTATGAGTTATATACGTCTCGAAAATATTGAGAAGCGCTTCGCCGGCCGACCCGTCCTTCAAGGGGTCTCCTTACGGGTCGAAGAGGGCGACAAGGCCGGCCTGATTGGCCGGAACGGGGCGGGCAAGAGCACTCTGTTCAAGCTCATGCTGGGCGACCTCGAACCCGACTCCGGGACCATCGAGCGCATGCGCCGGGCGCGGGTGGCGTGTCTCGAGCAGTTGCCGGTCCTGACGCTCACCGACACGTTGTTCGACGTGGTGATGCACTCGTTCGCGGACTTGTTGGACTTGGAACGGCGGCTCGCCGAGTTGGAAGATCGAATGAGCGGGGGCGATGAGGCCGTCCTCGACGCTTACAGCGCCGCGCAGGAGGAATTCCTGCGCCGGGGCGGATATGACTTCCGTGTGCAGGTCAAGAAGGTCTTGCACGGCCTTGGATTCACGCTGGACGATTTTAACCTGCACGTAAGCGCGTTGAGCGGCGGGCAGCGCACGCGATTAATGCTCGCGCTCGTGCTGTTGCAAGAGGCGGACCTGCTCTTGTTGGACGAGCCGGAGAACCATCTCGACCTCGAGGCGCGCGAGTGGCTCGAACAATTCTTGCGGGAATGCAATCACGCGTTCGTCATTATCTCGCACGACCGGCGCATGCTGACCGCCGTCACGAACCGGATCATCGAGGTGGAGCGCGGCGGGGTGCGGTCGTACACCGGCAATTACGAAACGTATGCCAAGCACAAGGCCCTCGAGCGCGAGCAACAGCAGGCGGCCTTCGATCGGCAGCGGGAACATATCGAAAAGGAAGAAGCCTGGATCAACCGGTTCCGTTACAAGGCCACGAAGGCCGCGGCGGTGCAGAGCCGGATCAAGCGGCTCGACAAACTGGACCGAATCGACGCGCCGCATTCGGACCAGTCCACCGCGAAGTTTGGCCTGGGCGACGTCGTGCGCAGCGGGTCGCTCGTGCTCGATGCCAAGCGCCTCTCGATGTCCTACGGAAAATTGCAGTTGTACGAAAATTTGGACTTTACAATCGAGCGCGGCGAGCGTGTCGGTATCATTGGCCCGAACGGGACGGGAAAAACCACCTTGTTACGGCAATTGGCGGGGCGCCTCGACGACGGTGGCGGGCAAGTGACGCTGGGCCACAAGGTCAAGCTCGGGTTTTACGATCAGCACCACGAAGGGGTCAATCCCGCAAGCGATATATTCATGGAAATAAGCCGGTGCCGGCCCGATTTACGCCCCGAACAGGTGCGCACATTCATGGGCCGGTTCTTGTTCAAGGGCGAGGACGTATTCAAGTCGATCAAATCGTTGAGCGGCGGTGAGCTGGGCCGGGTCGCGTTGGCCAAGCTGATTCTCGCGGGGGCCAATCTGATTCTCCTCGACGAGCCGACCAATCATCTCGACATCGCGTCGCGCGAGGCGCTCGAAGACGCGCTGGCCTCGTTTCCGGGAAGTATCGCGATGGTCTCGCACGACCGCGCGCTCATCGATAAGCTGGTCGAAAAACTGATTATTATCGAG
>CAYXRK010000282.1:0-4354 GCA_964467615.1 uncultured Nitrospirales bacterium
CGTCGCCGGTTTCTACGTCGTGGACGACCGCGCCCAACACGCGGCAATTAGCGGTAAGAAGGCGCACGACGCGCGCGTAGTTGATGAGGCACGCGCCGTGATCGGCGGCTGTTTGCGCAAGGTTCGTAGCGAGACGCGCGTCGTCGAATTGGCCGTCGTGATAGAGGACGCCGCTTCGCAGATGCTTCGCGTTCAGATTCGGAATGCGTTCGAGCGCCTGCGCGGCGGAGATGATTCGGGACCTGCCAAAGCTCAGACGGCCCGCCAAAACATCGTACATGCGCAGTCCGAACCCGTAATACGGCATCTCCCACCAGCGATACGCCGGTACAATGAATTCGAGATTTCGTACGAGGTGCGGCGCGTTTTTCAGAAGACGGCCACGCTCGCGTAGCGCGCCAATGACGAGCGAGAGATTGCCTTGTTCCAAGTAACGTACGCCGCCATGTACGATTTTCGTGGCGCGGCTGCTCGTCGCCTTCGCGAAATCGGACTGCTCGACGAGCAGCACGCGGTAGCCCCGCGAGGCCGCGTCAACGGCGCTGCCGAGCCCCGTCGCGCCGCCGCCAATGATGAGGAGGTCCCAGGTCTCGTTCGCGTCGCGCGCGCGCGCGATCATGTCGTTACGATTCATAGTGCATGGGGTCTGTCGAATGGACGCGGGACTTTAACACATCCGCGCCGCGGCTGTCCGTAAAATCCGGAGCGTGCCTGATATACTTTCGCGCTTTCCGGCGGCAACGGATTCATCATGAACATTCTCGTCACGGGCGGCGCGGGATTTCTAGGCTCGGTGCTGGTGCCGGAACTCCTGCGCGCGGGCCATACGGTGCGCGTGCTCGACCGTTTCATGTTCGGCGAAGGATCGCTCGACGCCGTTGCGGCGCACGAGAAGCTCTCGATTCGCCGTGGCGATATCCGCCGCCTTCAGGAGATCGACGGCCTCTTCGGCGAAATCGACACCGTTCTCCATCTCGCTGCCGTTTCGGACGAAGCGTCGTGCGCCCTGGACGTAGACGCCGCGACGGAGGTGAACGTCGCCGCGTCGCGCGAACTCGCCGCCAAAGCCGCGCAATTCGGCGTCCGGCGGTTCGTGCTGGCGTCCTGCATTCCGGGCGAAACGAGCGCGCCAATTCTGACGCGGACGAAGCTCGAAGCCGAACGCGCGATCCCAACGCTGCGCAACGCCGATTTCGAAGTGATCACCGTACGGCTGGCGCCGTTGTACGGCCTCTCCCCCAGGCTTCGACTCGACTGTGGCCCGAACCGCACTTGTGTTGCGCAAGACACGGGGCCGTGGCGAGGCCCGGCGCTGTCGGTCAACCATGGGGCCGCCGCGCTCCGGCGGGTGATCGAAAACGGCGCGGTCGATTCGCCTATCAATGTGTACGAGGGCGTAGGATCGGCGGGCGATTCGGACATCGTGTACGATTCCGAACTTGAGACCGCTTTGAACGAAGTGAAATCGGTACTTAACGGAATCGACTCTTCCTCTTCGTACTACCACAACGCGAAGCGGCTCGCGGAACTTCGAGCGATCCCTGTCGACCAAGGCGGCGAACCGGCTGCGCCGCGCTTTATCCCACTCGCACGACCGATGCTTGGCCCGGAGGAGGACGAGGCCGTTCTCGAAGCGTTTCGGAGCGGATGGCTCACATCGGGCCCGCAGATCGCGGCGTTTGAGAAGGCTTTCGCGCGTACCGTCGGTGCAGATCACGCGGTCGCGGTCGTTTCATGTACCGCCGCGCTGCACCTATGTCTGGTGCATGCGGGCGTCGGGCCTGGCGACGAGGTCATCACCTCGCCGATCACCTGGGCCTCGACCGGCAACACGATCCTGAGCATGGGCGCGCGCGTGGTGTTTGCGGATGTCGAGCCAGACACGCTTAACATCGATCCCGCCGCGATTGAGCGCGCAATCACACCACGCACGAAAGCCATCGTGCCGGTGCATCTCGCGGGCCAGCCGGCCGACATGCGCGAGATCAACGCGATTGCCGCCAAGCACGGAATCACAGTCGTCGAGGACGCCGCCCACGCGCTCGGCACAACCTACAATGGATCGCCTATCGGCAGCGGCCCGAACTTCCAGTGCTTCAGCTTCTACGCGATCAAGAACATCACGACCATGGAGGGCGGCGCAATCACCACGCGCGACGCCGCCGTCGCGCAACACCTTCGCTTGCTCGCCGCAAACGGCATGTCGGCGACGGCCTGGGACCGCTATGGACGCAGCGCCGCGCCGGGGCCGGCGATGCTCGCCGAGCCGGGATACAAATATCTGCTTGGCAACGTCAACGCCGCGATCGGCCTCAAACAACTCCAAAAGTTTCCCGAATTCAAACGCCGCCGCGCCGAATTGGCCGCGCTCTACCTAGAGTTGCTTCGCGATGTCCCCGAAGCGCGGCCATTGGCTATACGCGCGGATCGCGGGCACGCCTGGCACCTCATGATCGTGCGGCTGGATTTGCCGCGGTTGGGCCTCACGCGCGACGAAGTCATGGCCGCGTTGCGCCGCGAGAACATCGGCACGGGCCTTCATTTCTACGGCCTGCACCTGCATCCCTACTACCGCGACGTTGTCGGCATGCGGCCCGAGGAACTTCCGAACGCTACGGCCGCGTCAAACGAAATCGTCTCGTTGCCGCTCTATCCCGGCATGACGGACGCCGACGTGCGCCACGTTGTCGACGCGCTAAAGAAAGTGGCCACCGCGCGGAGCTGACGCGCGAAAAATGGCATCACGTCACTTGAAGTATCCGGGTTCGTTCGCTCGCCAGGCGTGGCCCCACATGTAGTGGCCGCCGTCGACGATGCGAGGCGGCTACTTGGCGACGGCGCTTGTGCCCGGGCCTTGGCCGGCGAGGGCGGTGTTGCGGCCATGTTCACGGATGAGGACGGCGGCGCCCGCGAGGAGCGTGACGCCTTGAGTTATCCAAAAAGCGAGGAGGTTGCCCCAGATGCCGGTGGTGAAGCCGTAGCTGTGCAGACCGATGCCGAGGAGGTTCACGCCCCACCAGGAGAAGGCGACGACGCTGCCGGTGAAGACCGAGGCCATGGCGAGGCCGATCTCTTTGATGTATCCGCCCATGCGCGAGTGGAGCATGGCGATGTTGCACAGGACGATGAGGAGCGCGCCGTTCTCTTTGGGGTCCCAGCCCCAGAAGCGGCCCCAACTGTAGTTTGCCCAAATGCCGCCGAGGACCGTGCCGACGAAGGAAAAGAGCAGGCCGAAGCAGACGATGCCGTAGATCATGCGGAGGAGGGTCTTGTAGAACGTGGGGTCGCCCTTCTTGAGGCCGAACAACCTGCCGAAGATGTAGACGTTCGACACGGCGGCGGCAAGGAGGCCGGCCGCGTATCCGGTAATGACGGAGGTGACGTGGGTGGCGAGCCAGAAATTGGTGTCGAGGACGGCTTGGAGTTCCGGCATGGTGTCTTGTCCGTCGACGATTTCGTATTTGTTTGCGATGAATACGCCAAGGACGCCGAGGAAGGACGCGATGGAGAGTCCGATCTTTTGGCGGTTGATGAGTTCCATGATCATTCCCACGAGCACCGCCACGGCGGTGGTGAAGAGGATGGTTTCGTAGAGCGTGCTGATCGGCGGGCGATTGCGGATGATGCAGCGGTACGTGATGCCGGTGACCAAGAGCGCCCAGGGAACAAATACGGCAACACCCGCGACCTTCGGCATCGCTTTCCCCTTGAGGTTGAGCCAAGAGAGCGCGGTCAACACGAAGCCTAAGACGAAGAGCCATTGGGCGTAGAAGAAGAACTTGCTCCGGTAAAACGTAACTTCGATGGGAATCTTCGCGTATTCGTCGCGGGTCTTGGCGCGCTGGATAGAGAGATCGCGGAATTCCTTCGCGTATTGCGTAAAGGCGACGCGATTGTCACGGTTGAGGGCGAGCTTCTCGAGGGCGGCGAGGTGCCTGCCTTCGACGTCGATGGGGTCCTCCGAGTCGAGGAGGATGCCGCCCATGCCCTGTTGCGAGACGGACATGAAGTCGGCCGGCGTCAGCCATTGCTTCTTGGCGGCATCGGCCGGCGGAATGAGCGCCATCGAGACCGAGCGGTACGCGCCCTGGCCGAAGCCGAATAGCGCTTCGGCGAACTTTTCACCTTCCTTTTCGTAGGACGCTGCGTTCTCTGCGGCGGACGGGTCGTTCATCAAGAGGCGAATGGCCTGGAGGGCCTTGCGCAGCTCACCGCCTTGGGCCATCGCTTCGCCCATGGTAACGGTGTCGCGGCCTTCGAAGATTTTCTCCAGGAGTTTGCTGTCGCCGATGGGCTGGGCGGCGGCGAAATCGAAGTACGAAGTTAGAAGCTGGAACAGTTGGACGTTGCCCGC
>CAYXRK010000283.1:0-4353 GCA_964467615.1 uncultured Nitrospirales bacterium
TATCGTACCCAAACGGAATAAAACATAATCAATTTATTTTGACGCGATTGCTAAGTAATCGTGAAAGCTCATCTGGGCCGTCAACGCATCGGCCGGGATCGTTATGTTGCTCGTCATCTCGAGCGCGCTGTTGTCGCCCGCGACTTGTGGAAACACGGTCGGCGGGGTCCCTCCAATTGTGTCGTACGCACACGCGCCGAAACCCTCTCCGTTGTTGTAGACCATCGCGTGGGTCGGGCTGTTGAAGCCGTCCTCCCCCTCAATGCAGGCGCTACTCTCCTGAATGTGCCAAAGACCCGTTGTGGACCACGGCACCGCACCGGCCCGAGGCTCCCAGTCTTCGACGGTCACACCGCCGACGATGGGCAGACACACCAGGCCCTCGTCATCTACGATGGTTCCTGTCGCGGTCGCGATGGTGATGTGCGCGTTCGCCGAGGCGCTGGACAAAAGGACGCTAAACGTCTCGTCCGCTTCGAAGAACGAGTCGCCGTTGATCGTCACGGGTATCGTGAACGACGTGCTGGCCGCCGGTATGGTTAATCTGCCCGAGCGCGCGACGTAGTCGAGTCCCGCGGCCGCCGATCCGTTGACGGTCTGGTGTTCAAGAACGATGTCTTCCGCATTGGCCGGTTCAATCGCAATATCGAAATTCAGGAGTTGTGTGCCGCCGTCACCTTCGGATATTGACACATCGCTCAGCGCTACGGCGCTTACGTCAGCCTCGAGGACCTCGCCGAAGAGCCGAACATCGTCGATATACCAGCCCAGGCCCGTAATCGAGTCGTCCGAAGTAAATCCGAACCGAACGCGAATACTCTTTCCGATAAAGGGCGTCAGGTCGGCGGACTCCTGGTCCCAAAATTTCTCGTCCTTGGAATCCCTATATATTTCGAACGGCCACGTTGTACCGCCGTCCTCCGATACCTGCACGAAATAGAAGTCGGAACCGAGTTCCGCGCCGACGAAATCCCACCACTCCAACGTCGCGCTCGGCATGGTAATGGGGACATTCACGTCAAACGTAAGCGTCGCGGACCCCGACCGATTGTTCCGATACGAGCACTCCGATCCGAAATCGAAGGCCAAGGCATTCACCGGGCTGATGTAACCCACGCTGTTGGGAAGACACGCGCTATTCTCTTTGACTCGCCAGTCGCCGCTGAGCGCCCAATCGTCAAGAACTTGCGGGCCCTCGAAGTCGTCGAAGAGCAGGTCGGCCGTTTGGCTCCAGGCCTGGCCTGCGAATGCCGCGAGCGCGCAGGCCGCGAGAACCCACCGCGCGGAAGCCCGCGGAATGGAGCTCCTGCTCGATGCCCCGTGAGTGGTCACGATCAGAGGTACGTTGTGCATTGCGTCTTTTCCTAAGCGTGTTTCGAGCATTTCAATCTGCCAACGACGATGGGCCCCGCTACTATTTCTCACCGGCCATCGTTCAATTTCGCCACATTCACCACGTGGTTAAGTTGAAAATTACCCAAGACATAAACATCCTTCTGATGCACGCCCGTAATCTTTTCGCGGTACGTGCCGCCCACGACGGTGTGCCCATATCCCGGCAAACTCAACCCGAAAGGATCGGTCGAGGAAAATTCCAATGAAATTTCCCGCGCAAAGGTAAAGGATTCGCGCCCTTCCGCCCGTGTAGTCTCGTAACGGTCGTCGAGGTTGTCGTGGTCCGGGTGATACTGATGGAGAAACGGGTTGAGCGGATCCGTGTACGCCATCTCCACCGCGCCCGTAAGCGTGCCCGTCAGCGACCCGGAAAGTTGTACTGGCTCGTCGAATGCAAATACCGACGAACTAATGCGCCGTCCAACGAGCTCGCCGTCGCGCATCGATATCTCTTCGTATTCGTCGAGGAGGGACTCGTCGGTCAGCAGGACGTATCGGGCGGGCTCCACCTCGATCTGCGACCCAGGGTTGTCCGGATCGTCCGCATACACGGGCTGCACGTGCATCAGAAATACTTGTTGCAAGAGTCGGGCTTTTGCGGGTACTTCGTCATTGACGTGGACGATCAGCCGGAAGCGAAACTCGGAGGCGGTTGACGTCGGCGTGGTGAGGTTCCCCGTTGAACCGGCTTCGCTGACGGCGCTGACGGTCGCCGTGCCCACCCAAAGGCCCGACATCGTGATGTTCTTTTCGGCGGTAACCGGTATGCGAAATAGTTGCCCTTCTCCGTCGGACACATCGAGTACGCTTTCAAATACGGCGTCCGGCGAGGCCGGCGCATTCATCCGCGAACGCAGCACCGCAAATTCGACGCCCAAAACGCTGTTCGCCTCGACCGTCACCGTGAGCGGCTCGACCATGGGTTCCCACGTAAGCAAACGGCGGTAGCCGAGTTGCACGTCTCCGGCGAGAGGCGGCAACTCTTTCCCGGCCGAGCGCGTCGAGGGCCGGTTCGCGGGCCGCGCGGACGAATGCACGGTGAAGGTCACGCTCTTCGGTTGGTCCGTGCTGTTCCTCAATCGGAGCATCTGCTCGTCCAGAATCAGTCCGTAGTCGAGACCGCGCCCTATTTGCAGTTCGACGGCAAGCGGCCCCGCGTAGTTCGACTGGCCCTCGCAATACACCCAATACGCTGTCCCGGGATTCAGGGTCTCGGAGCTAGGATCCGCGACCCGCACCCACTCCCCCGCCTCATTCAGACGGTACATCGCTTTGTCATCGTGAGCAGGCGATGGACCAAAGAATTCGCCGAAGGTCGACGCCTTCGCGGGATCGAGATGAAACCCGACTAGATTGAAAGAATTCGAAAGCCACACGGCTTTTCGGAGAATCAGCTCTCCGGCGAAGGTAAGCGTAACGGGCTGGTCCCCGTCGAGTTCGATCAAATACGCCTTGCCGCCCTGAATCGCAAACAGATTCGAAAGAAACGCGTTCGTGCTGCCGGCGGGATAGTAAGTGAGCCATTCCGGCTGTTCCGGCAACAGTGTGCTCGGGTCGCGAACGTACTGGACGGACGCGAAGCGTTCATTCCATGCCCAAACGCTCTTGACAGGCACGTCGCGAAATACCGACTCCGTGCGATTCGGCTCGGGCTGGACCTCGAAAAACACCGCGTTCCAACCGGGATTCAGGACCAGTTCCTGGGCCGCCCACCGTGCGTGCGCCGGCCAACTCGCCGCTACGACCGATATCGCTGCAGCGGCGAGCGCTTTACCTCCAAACCTTCTCATATCAAGTTCTCCGGTCGCGCGGTGTTGGACCCCGAGCGCCCATTTGTCGTTGAACTATCGTCGCTGACCATTCAGAACAGTTGTACTACTATCCGACAGAACCTTGTTTTCTCGCGAAGATTTTTACGGCATGCATAATCTGAACGGCCCGCACGCTAGGCCCCTCACCCGTTCGCCCTGAGGGTGTCGAAGGGTGGACGGGTGAGGGGCCGTCGACACTCCTTATAGCCTTGATTTGGTTGCGGCTATGCCGCGCCGTGGATTCTGATTCACGAATTCGAATCGGACGCGCGTCGCCGAACAGAGCGGTCGACGTGCGCCGATAAATCAACAAAATAGCATAGACCGCAATAGTCAGAAACAACAGATCGCCCATCGATACCGACCCGGGGCGACCCCCATCGTTTCCTGATATCCCCGAACTGCACGACGGTCCTTCTCCTTCTCCTTCCCCTTCGCCCTCTCCTTCTCCCTCTCCCTCTCCTTCACCTTCGCCCTCACCTTCGCCCTCACCTTCTCCTTCACCCTCGCCTTCGCCTTCACCACCGGTCACGTGGATTGTCTGGTTCGCCGACCCATCGCCCCGGCGATTCGACACCGTCAGTGTCACTTCATAGTCGCCCGCCGCGTTGAACGTGTGTTCGGGAGCCGCCAACGAGCTCGCGTTCGAAGCCCCGCTCGCGGGATCGCCGAAGTCCCATGCCCGCCCAGTGATCGCGCTAGAGCTGGTCGAGGTGTCCTGGAATTGGACCGTTAGCGGCGCTGGGCCTTCGAGCGGGTCCGCCTCGAAAGTCGCCGACGGCGGCCGCGGACACGCGCCGAGCACCACGGAAAACATCACCGCGACCCCAACGTTGCGCGCTTTACCCGCGTTTTTCCTACACATCGTCCGCCGCATCCCTGTACGACGATCCTTGCACGCGGCGCGCATGGAATCAATTCGCGCGGGATATTCGACGCGTTCACCCGAAATAGATCATGACCGGCTGCCAGATCCATCCCACCGCCGTCACCGCGGAGCCAATCGGCTGCTTCAATTCCTGCAAATTGAACGTGTACGGGTCGCCGGTGGGTTTGCCGTCGGGACCAATCTGTATCCCGAACACGCGCTCGTGCTGATACTCGACCAAGCATACCCCCTCCATTGGTTTAAGGGAGGGGGCAGGGG
>CAYXRK010000284.1:0-4180 GCA_964467615.1 uncultured Nitrospirales bacterium
CAGCCTTACTGCCTGGCCATGGATTGTTAGTATCAACTTGAACGCGAATTAGAATGAGCGTGTCGAAGGATCGACACCCTCAGGGCGAACGGGCTTGGGCGGCATTCCTGTCCGCGCGCCCACACCCAATTCTGCCTTTCGATGTACTTCTCATCTGCGTCCGTCTGCGCCATCTGCGGACAAGTAAATGCGCATCGACCCCCACGTCAACACGTGTTTCGTCCAATAAAACTAGCCATTTTTCAAAAAAATAGGTCAACACCAGGTGTTACATAGATAGGCGCGGTTCCCTCGCCACGCGTTACTCGGCGCGGCCCGCTCGCACGAATGGCCGAAATCGGCGCTTTCGAGCGAAATTCGGGGGCAAATGGACGGCGTTCAAGCGGTAAAAAGGGGGTAAAAAGGCATGAAAATGAGGCCACTGATCGACGTAAGTCCAATGATATCAATGATCGACATCCTCGATTCGCCATGTTCCGGCCCCGATGGGCCGCCGTAAAAGGATTTCTACGTAAAAGGATTTTTACGGCTGGCCGTTCGCAGAGAAGGATTACGCGAGGACGGGGCCGGCTTGTTGGACGGCCTTGCCTTCGGGGGTGTCGGTGAAGCGTTTGAAGTTGTTGACGAACATTTCGGCGAGCTTGCGGGCCTGGGCGTCGTAGGCGGCCTTGTCTTTCCAGGTGTTGCGGGGATTTAAGAGATTGGCGTCGACGCCTTTGACTGAGGTGGGGATCGCGATGCCGAACAGCGGCATGACTTCGCAATCGGTGTCGTCCAATGAACCGTCGAGTATCGCGTTGATTATCTTGCGCGTGATGGGCAGCGACATGCGCTTCCCGACGCCAAAGCCGCCGCCGGTCCAGCCGGTGTTTACGAGGTAGGCGGTGGAGTGGTGCTGGTCCATTTTTTTGCCGAGGATGGACGCGTAGACGGTCGGGTGGACGGCGAGGAACGGGCCGCCAAAACAGGAGGAGAACGTGGCCTTGGGTTCGGTCACGCCGACTTCGGTGCCGGCGACTTTGGCCGTATAGCCGCTGAGGTAGAGGTACATGGCCTGCTGTTTGGTGAGGCGCGCGACGGGTGGCAGGACGCCGAAGGCGTCGCAGGTCAGGTAGATGATCTTTTTCGGGTGGCCGCCCTCGGAGACGGGCTTGACGATGTTGTCGATGTGGTTGAGCGGATAGGAGACGCGCGTGTTTTCGGTCAACGAGGCGTCGTCGAACTTGACGTTGCCTTTAGCGTCGAGCACAACATTTTCGAGGAGGGCGTCGCGCCGAATCGCGCGGAAGATTTCGGGCTCGTTTTCTTTGGACAGGTTGATGCACTTCGCGTAGCAGCCGCCTTCGAAGTTGAAGATGCCTTCGTCGTCCCAGCCGTGTTCGTCATCGCCGATGAGCGCGCGATTCGGGTCGGTGGAGAGCGTCGTTTTTCCCGTGCCGGAGAGGCCGAAGAAGAGGGCGGTGTCGCCGGCGGGGCCGCGGTTCGCGGAACAGTGGAACGAGCCGACGCCCTTCAATGGCAGGAAGTAGTTCATGATGGTGAAGATGCCCTTCTTCATCTCGCCGCCGTACCAGGTGCCGCCGATGACGGTCATGCGTTCGCCGATGTGGAACGCGACGAATTCCTCGCTGTTGAGCCCTTGCTTTTGCCAATCGGGATTGATGGTCTTCGAGGCGTTGAGGATGGTCCAGTCGGGCTCGAAGTCTTCGAGTTCCTCTTCGGTCGGGCGCAGGAACATGTTCTTGCAGAAGTGGGCCTGCCAGGCGACTTCGCAGATGACGCGGACGCGAATGCGGCTCGAAGGGTGCGCGCCGGCGAACGCATCGACGACGTAGAGGCGCTTGCCGTTCAACTGCGTGACGGCGAGGCTTTTGAGATTGTCCCAGACGGATTGGGAGATTGGCTTGTTGTCGGAGGAGCCGGGTTTGTCGGGGGCCGCCCACCAGATGTTGTTTTTCGATGACGGTTCGTCGACGAAATACTTTGCCTTTGGGGAGCGGCCGGTGAATTTTCCGGTGTCGACGGTGACGGCGCCGGTCGCGGTGACGATGCCGCGTTCGTAGCCTTGGAGGACGGGATCGGTTTCGTGATCGAAGAGTTCGTCGAACGACGGATTTCGAAGGAGTTCAGACCAGGATGTGATGCCGGCCTTGTCTAGGCCGAGGTCCTTGGCGGCAACATGCGACACGGAAACACTCCTTGCGAATGGCGGACTTTAGAATGGCGGCGAGACACCGCGTGACCACGGAAACGGGGCGGATTATTGCATATCGGCGGCGGGTTGCTCCAGACGTTAAGCGGCGGGGTCGAGCGAACGGCGTTGAGGCACGCCGGTTTCGTCGAAACTGGCGCTACCGTGCGATGATTGACTACTTTTTGGTTTGGGCCTATACTTTGTAGTTGGTGTTGAATAGGTTGGCGTTTTTCGCGATGGTCTGCCCATTGGCGGAGAATTCGTATGCGCGCGATTGGCGAAGTTATTGGTGCGTTTATCGACGCGCGCCGCGCCATCGAGAGCGAAAAACGTCGAATGGCCGCGGAGCTTTCGAATAATTTTCGGGGTCCGCGAGGCGGTGGGCAGGCGGTTGTAACGCGGTTGCGTTGGTTCACGAGAACGCGGGGACGCCGTTGAAGCGACCCGCTGGGCGCAAGAGGTAGTTGACAATGCCGATGCGAGGATTCGGTGAATTGATGATCTTTATGGTCATCGTGTTAGTCATCTTTGGAACGAGCAGAGTGGCTTCGGCGGGCAAGCATTTGGTTATGGCGATTCGTGAGTTCAAAGGTGGTCCGCCCTGGAATCAAGGCGGCGGGCAGGCGGTTGTGACGTGGTTGCGTTGGTTTACGAAAATGCGGGGACGCCGTTGACGCGTTCCGCTGAGCACAGGAGGTTATGATGATGGCGATGCCGGGATTTGGTGAATTGATGATCTTCATGGTCATCGTGTTGGTGATTTTCGGTACGAGCAGAGTGGCGTCCGCGGGCAAGCACTTGGGCACGGCGATCCGCGAGTTCAAGTCGGCGGTGAAGGACCCCGAAGATAAGGACAAGGGCGACTCGGCCGGCCAGAAGGCCGCTGAGTAATCACTCGCGCATTAGTGAATTTTACCGCGCGGCGCGCCCAGGCATTCTGGGCCGCCGCGCTGTTTCTTTTGTGCAGTGTGAGCGACCAGTGGGTTCCGCCGCGAGATCAAGTCGAGATACGTGCGCGATGTCGATACTCGATGATTCGATCCAAGAGCGCATAACGGCATTTTGGAGTGCGGTGGCCTCGGGTTATGAGGCGTACGGGGGAAATGTGCCGGTGCGTGACAGTGATGAGCATCGCGCGTGGATCGACGCGATCCGAGAGTTGTTGCCGGCCGCGCCATCCGATGTGCTTGATATCGGGACGGGGACCGGATTTGTCGCGATCATCGCGGCGAAGCTGGGGCACCGGGTGACCGGGACCGATCTATCGACCGTGATGCTCGATGAAGCGCGGGCGGAAGCGAAGCGGAGGGGAGTGGCGGTTGCGTTTACCGTGGAGGACGCCGTCGCGCCGCAATTGCCGTCGGCGAGTTTCGACGCCGTCATTTGCCGGCATCTCTTGTGGACGTTGCGCCAACCGGAACTTGCGCTGACGAATTGGTCCAAACTGCTTCGGCCGGGGGGCCGGGTCGTGGCGATCGATGGGCTTTGGTCTGCCAGCGGAGACGAACCCGACCTTTTCAAGCAGCATTACACGAAGGCGACTCGGGCGGCGCTGCCGGTGATGGGCTTTTCGGAGGTTGCTTCCGTCGCGGAGATGTTCGAACGCGCCGGGTTCGAGCAGGTGAAGGTCCGAGACTTGGCGCCGGGACACGGGGTTGCAGAGGACACGCCGGGTTTGTCGCCGTGGTACGTGATCACGGCGCTCGCCTAGGTAACGGAATGATGAGGAGCGCAGTCTGCGTCCGATGGCGAAGATGACAATTTCAGATTTGAGATTTGAAAAGTCGAACTGGTTACAGCGGTTTCGAAAATTAGCTGCGTTGAACCCTCCCCTAGCCCCTCTCTTGAGAAGGGAAGGGGATTCGCGGACCGAACGCTTTGGACAAAGAAGACGGCTTTTGCGCACAGGTGGTCATGTCGATTGTTGAAATAACCGGGGTGGCGAACTGGGGCGAGGGCGTGGGCCGGCTCGAGGACGGGCGGGTT
>CAYXRK010000285.1:0-4148 GCA_964467615.1 uncultured Nitrospirales bacterium
TCTTCGAGTGCGTCGGCAAATTCCGGTGACAGATCGAACGTCGCCTCGTCGACCAGCCACTCGGGGCGAAACACCCACGGAAAATAGACGTACGACAACGTATCGAGCAGGCACGGGTTGATGCTCCCGCCTATTCGACCGCCGCTTACGCTGTCCTCGCGGCTCCAGCGGCCGGCGTCGTACTCCGTTGGGCCGTTCGAGTCGGAGGGGCAGACGAGAACCTTCGCATCGGTGAGGTACTCGGGATACATCGAGCGTCCGCGGAACATGAGCGTGCGCTCGTTCGGGGCGGCGCAGTCGTCGCCCATGCGATCCTGAAGTGGCGGATACGCGCCCTTGCTTTCGGAGGAGTACATCTTGAGCGCGAGGCCCACTTGCTTGAGGTTGCTCGCGCAACTGGCGCGGCGGGCGGCCTCGCGCGCGCGGGACAAACCGGGAAGGAGCATCGCCGCGAGAATGCCGATGATGCCGATCACGACAAGAAGCTCGAGCAATGTAAAGCCGGGTGTTCGTTTCATGGCGGTCATTTCAATACGGGAATGAAGGCGATAATAGATGTTTTGCTATTGGCGGACAACAGACGGGGCAAACCGTACAAACGCAATCGACATAGCGCATACTACGTGCGATCTCGTCAAGGTGACGATGCTGCGCCGGGTGCGCATGATGCCTAGTTGTGTGGGCTTGGTTCGGCCCAATTGGAGAGACCTCTGACGTGAAAGAACTGATCGAACTTGAGCGTCCTCCCATCGTCGAAAACGCCGTGCTCGTCCGGCTCGCGTTGCCGCAGGAGCGCGACGAGGAAATTAACGAATCGCTCGACGAACTCGAACGCTTGGCTGATACCGCGGGCGCGCGCGTGCTGTGCAGGTTCTTGCAGCGCCGGCCAACGCCCGACCCCGCGACGCTGATTGGCGAAGGCAAGATCGCCGAGATCAAGGCCGCGTGCGATGAACTCGGTGCGACGCTCGTCCTCTTCGATTCCGAACTCACGCCCAAGCAAGGCTCGAAGCTCGAAAAAGTTCTCGAACTCAAAGTCGTCGACCGCTCGCAGCTCATCCTCGACATCTTCGCCCAGCACGCCCACACAAGCGAAGGCAAACTGCAAGTCGAACTCGCGCAACTCACGTACGTTCTTCCCCGCCTTGCGGGCCGCGGATCGATCATGCGCCAACAGGGTGGCATCGGCGTGCGCGGTCCCGGCGAACAGAAACTCGAAGTTGATCGCCGCGTCATTCGGAACCGAATGGACCGCATCAAGCGTGAACTCGAATCCGTCAAACGCGCGCGCCGCGTCCAACGCAAGCACCGCGGCGAGACCTCATCCGGCACGGTCGCGCTTGTCGGCTATACGAACGCGGGCAAGTCGTCGCTGCTCAATGCGCTCTCCGGCGCGGACGTATTCGTCGCCGATCAACTCTTCGCGACGCTCGATCCCCGCTCGCGCAAATGCGTGCTGCCGAGTCACCGTCAAATCGTGCTCACGGACACGGTCGGCTTTATCCGCAAACTACCGCACACGCTGGTAGCCGCGTTCCGCGCGACGCTGGAGGAAACGCTCGAGGCGGACCTGCTGATTCACGTGGCCGATGCGTCACAGCCCGGCGCCGAGGATCAGATTAGTGCCGTGCATGACGTGCTCGATGAAATCGGCGCGGGCGAAAAACCGATGCTGATGGTCCTCAACAAGATCGACGTTGCATCGCCGGAACAACTCGCCGCGCTCACGAAGGATCGCCCAAATGCGATTGCGGTGTCCGCCCATACGAAGGAAGGGTTGGAAGCACTGCTCGAGCAGATTGACGTCGTTCTTGCGACGACGCGTCGGCGCGTGCAACTGCGTGTTCCGCAGAGTGAGGCCGGGGTGATAGCGCAGATTCACAAGAACGGGCGGATTCTAGAACAGACGTACGAGGACAACGACATTCTTATTGACGCGGAAGTCGATCAAGCGCTGGCGGGGCAGACGGAACGGTTTGCCGTCTAATCGAAAAACCAAATTGCCTGAACCTACTCTGGCTTTTCTTTGTATGCCTTGCGCCATTTCAGCTTTCGCTCACTGATGTTGTAAGCGTTCAAGAAAACGCTTTTCGCCTTCATCGTGGATGAGTGTCCGAACGTGTAGAGCGTTTCGTCGAAGATGGCTACATCTTCGACCGATAAACCCGTAACGAATTCAGGTACCTGCTCCTCGTCAATTCGCCACTTAACGTCTCCGTCATTGCCGAACGCCAATACAGCCACATCCTGGAGGCCGGCGATTGTGGCGATGGTCTCACCGACCGGAGTTGACGCAAGTCGCGGTCCGAACATTTTGCCTGACGGCGGCAGGTCCACGTTCCATCGCGCGTTCAATTCCCAATCATAGGCAGCCACGATTGAATCGAATTTCGGCGTCCCGAACCTCTTACCACTGGCCGCTGCTTCAGTTTGGGCGCGTTTCATGGCTTCGGCGAGATCGGTGGTCGGATACCCAATGATGGGACCCGCCACCGTAAGACACAGCATGTTGGCGGGCGTCATAGCCGAAGCTTCCGGAATGCTCACTTCCGCACTTAAAACGCCCTCGGAATCGCAAATCATAAGCCAACCCTTCGACGAACCCACTCCGAATTTGTCCGTTTCATTGGAATTGAAGAATATGACCAAGTCGCCATTCTCTCGCTCCAGTGCGGCGACAGGAAACTCATCTGCTTCCTTCGAATACGTTTTCCACCAGGTTCTCTGGCCATCGGCGTTAAGCTTCTGAATCGTTAAATCATAGTCGTCCTTCTGTGCCTCCCAGCTTCCAAGTACGAGCAATCCGCCGTCTCGTAATTTCAGTATTCGTCCGTCAAAATTGCAGTTTTCGATCGCGATGGAACGTTCGAACACCCCTTTCTGGTCGAACTCGCTAATTCTACTCGTGTAACCTCCTGGTCCCAACGGGAAGATTCTTTCAAGCGCCATTACGTGGCCGTCTCGAAGGATGACATCGTCCAATCGAAAGTCTGAGTTGTTGCCAACTTCATGGAGGACCTCCCAGACAACCGTCCCTTTTGCGTCGACTTCGAACAACCACTGCCCGTTCGACTCGCTCGATCGGCTGTCGGCGTCTAGATTGTGCCACGTTCCCGCGAGAAGCAGGTGTCCGTCCACAATGGGAACAATCACCTGCGGTTCGTAGTGGAGTTCACGAGTGCCATCGCTCGCTTCGGCTTCCGGCGCTTTGGGTTCCTGTGCACTGGCCGCAAGGAGTGCCGAAATCCAGAAGAGCGCCGCCAAGGGTAAATCGACGCGGGTAAAATATCGTCGGCTTCGTTTCAGCGTTCGACCTCAACGGTGGGAGAACAAGATTGCTCGACAGATACCGGCTTGCCGTCACGCACGAGCGTCTCGACCCACAGCGCGATTGCTTCTTCCGCCATCGCCATCGCGTTCTCGTAGGTCTCGCCTTGGGTCATGCAACCCGGCAACGCAGGTACGGTAACGAAGTACCCGCCTTCTTCCACGGGCTCGATTCGGATGGTGTATGTGAGGCGTTTGGCCATTTCTCGTCTCGTGCGCAGTATATCAATATCCGAGGATAGTCATGCGTAATCGCGATTGACGTTCCTTCTAAGAACGCAGCGATATTTGCGGCAGATCCGGGATGGAAACGGGGACGAGAAGGTAACCCAAGGTCCCTGCTTGCCGCAGGGATGACCCCCGCTTCCGCGGGGGCAGGCATTTGGGGAGTTCTTGGCCGAGTCCCGGCAATAGCCGTGTGAAACTTGCAATGACAGTATGGTCAGGGAATCTTAAATCCATCACGAGGTTCCGGAACTTCATAATCTTCTCAATGATCGTTGCAACCCTCCGGATCGAAAATTTCTGCCGACGCGAGCATGGGGAGCAAACTCGTTCTCCCCAACACTGTTAGTGTCCAACCGCCCGAGACCAACACGCGTCCGTCGTTCAGTTTGGCAACTTCGTGACTCGTCCGCCGCTCAGCCATTCTCGCCGTCTCGGTCCAGCTTTCCGATTCCGGTATGTACAACTCAGCGCTATCGTGCGCGGTCCTGTCGTGACCGCCGACGATCAAGACACGGCCATCATCGAGCAGCGTTGCCGTATGGCGAATTCTCGCGGCGCTCATATCGCCGGTTGCCGACCATTGGCCAGTCGCC
>CAYXRK010000286.1:0-4147 GCA_964467615.1 uncultured Nitrospirales bacterium
CGGTGCCGGGATACTGCATGTCCGCCGAATATCATCTCGAAAACAAAGACCTTAGCCCGTTCATCGGCCTGCTCGGGATCGAATTTACCGAGGTAGGCGCGGGCGTCGCCCGCGCTCGTATCGAGGCTTCCAAGGACCGCCACCTCAATATGCGCAGCTACCTCCACGGCGGTGTTACCTTCTCGTTGATCGATACCTGCATGGGCGCCGCGCTGTATCCCATGCTCGATTCCGCCGAGGCGGGTGTCACGCTCGAAATCCAAATCGAGTACATCTCGGGCATGCAAGAAGGGCTGCTCGAGTGCATCGCAACGGTGACGCGGCGTGGCCGAAGCGTAGCGTTTCTCGACGGAAAGGTCACGAATGGCGGCACCCTCATCGCGAAGGCAACGGGCTCGTACGCGATCGTTCCGCGATAGGCGGTCCCTCTCGGCTTCGGAGCGTCGTCGTATTCGCGCGTCGCAAGCAACCATTGGGTACGAAACTAGCCTCATATCGCAAACTAACTTCATGTTGACGCATCGATTCCTTGGCGTCCGCGAATTGCGCGTGAGCGAGGCGACCGAGGAATCTTGTTTCTCCGTGCAACGCCAATCTGTGGCCCAGTACTTGAGATCGCTGCTATTTGGTAACATTAAAGTATACGAAACCATTCTCCTTTCGAACACCGAATGCAGATACATCTATTACCGAACGCGACATGCGATTAGTCTTTTCGAAGAACGGCGTCCCGATTCGATTGACGCAGGAACGATGGGCGCACATCGAAGAGAGGCATCCCGAAATGAAGAACCAGCGCGAACGTGTCCTCAATACGATTGATTCGCCTGAATTCGTGCAACAAGGTGATTTCGGCGAACTGTTGGCAGTGCGGCACTACGCCGAGACGCCGTTGACTTCAAAGTACCTTGTCGCGGCGTACAGGGAAACGGAGTCCGACGATGGTTTCGTCATGACCGCATACCTTACTTCCCGGCCCTCGAAAATTAGGAGCATTCTATGGAAGCGGTGAGCATACTGGAGAACAAAGACCGCATCGATTGGAAGTACGATGAGGATGCCGATGTGTTATACCTGTCCATCGGAGAACCTACACCCGCTCTAGGAGTGGACATCGGAGATGGAGTGGTTCTGCGTTACGACGAACGTCGCAAACAAGTAGTGGGTTTGACCGTCTTCGCGATCCGGAAGAGGCTTCTACAGGAAATTGGTCAACGCGAGGACGAGTAGGAAATCGAAGACGTAAGGACATTCCGCGCTTAGGCAGCTTACTTCGCGTCCTCGATTTCTTGCTGTATCGGATCCGGCATGCGTGACAACGCGGACGTCAATAAGTCCACCACGAGTTTGTTCTTGCTCTTTCGTTCGCCACGCGCGGCGAGGGTGATCGCTTCAAATAGATCGGACGGCAGCGTCAATGTCATCTTGGTCGTCGGATATAATGAGCGCTCTTCGCGCGTTCTCCGCGCATTGCTTTCGGCGCGGCCGAATAGTTCGTGCTGCGCCGCAGTCTTGGATCTGCCGCCGGACGCGGGCCGATTCGCGATTTCTTCGTTGGTACGGCCCTCGGCGATTTGCCCTTCCACCTCGCCACGGCCGCCCAGTCCCCGCAGCGCCCTGGCAATCGCCGGAGACGACATCGGGCAACCATGCTCGTGAAGGAAAGCGACAGCCTCGTCACCTTCCTTGTGTTGCCGGACGGCTTCCACGATGGCCCACGTCTTGGTATGCACCGCTTTTTGCATGGCACTATTGCGAATCCCGCCTGACGGCATGGTAGCGGCGGGCCGGAAAACAATCAATCGGGTAGTAGTTGCGGGAAAGGTGGGTTGACGTTATACTGGCAGCAGGTTTAATGGCTTGAGTTGGGAGGTTCAGCAATGCGCGGGAAAATTGTGTGTATCACACTGATGATGGCGTTCGCACCCCTGTGGACATTCGCCGCCAACGTGACCGACGAAGGCGGAGCGGGCCGCTTGACGTTCACGAAGGACGTTTTGCCAATCCTGCAAGAGAACTGTCAAAGCTGCCATAGGCCGCAGGGCGCGAATCTGTCCGGCATGATCGCGCCAATGTCGCTCATGACGTACGAGGAGGTCCGGCCGTGGGCGAAGGCCATCGCGCGGTCCGTCGAGGCCAAAGCCATGCCGCCCTGGGATGCCAGCCAATTGACGCACGGTGTCTTCAAAAACGAACGCACGTTGACGGACGATCAAATCGCAACGATCGCGTCGTGGGTCAGTAGCGGAGCGGCGCGCGGAAATTCCGCCGACGCCCCCGCCCCTAAACTTTTCGAGAATACAGGTTGGCAACTCAGCGACAAACTCGGCGAGCCCGACATGCTGCTCAAGATGAACGAGCCCTTCTGGGTCGCGGACGAAGTGCGGGACATTCAGCCGCGCATCGAGATCAAACTCACCAAAGAACAGATGCCGGAGAAACGTTGGGTACGCGCGATTGAATATCGACCCGGCAGCGAGGTGGTGCATCACGTGGTCGGGTATTCGATACCGCCGGGCGAGGATGACAACTTCACGAACGGGTCGAACTTCGGCCAGATCGCGTCGGGCACCGACCCGCAAAACTACGAGGAAGGATACGGCTTGCCGCTGCTTCCCGAATCGAAGATCGTCCTCTCCATGCATTACCACAAAGAAATAGGCCCCGGTACCGGTGCCTACGACCAGACCGAACTTGCGGTTTGGTTTCACGACAAACCTGTCTCGCACGTTTTGGAGAGCTCGCCCATCGCGCACGGCGACTTCGAGATTCCTCCGATGGCCAAGAGTTGGCGCGTTGGCGGAGCGAAGACCTGGGACGACGATTTCGTGGTCCTCGAACTCCTGCCGCACATGCACCTTCGTGGAAGCGCGGCAAAATACACAGCGTACTATCCCGACGGCACCTCGGAGGTGCTCTTGGATGTGCCCAAGTACCTGTACGAGTGGCAGACCTCGTACGAATACGCGAACTACAAGCACATGCCGGCCGGGACCCGTGTCGAGTGGGAAATCCGTTACGACAATTCGCCCGAAATGGCCGCGGAACGGAATTTCGATTCGAATTTGGCTGTCCGATTTGGCGGGCCGACCACCGATGAGATGGATCTTGGCTGGATGACCTGGTGCTACGCGAAAGAGGGCAAGGCCCCGGACAGTTACGCCGAAAAAAACGCCGAACACGAGGACAGCCACGGCACGGATTAATCGGTGCCCGCAAGCGAAGAATCAATTTCGACGCGCCCGGAGCGACCCTCCGGGCGCGTCTTGTATTTTGGGCGGATTCACAAAAACAATCACTCGAAGGCGGGCCCGTTCTTGCGGGCCGTTGCAGCCCGCCACCCTTATACGTATACTTATTCCTAAAAGGAGTATACGTATGGCAAAGCGCAAGGTGAACCTTACCATCGACGACGCGGTGTTTGAGCGTGCCAAACGGGCCGCGAAGAATCGAGGCAAGTCCGTTTCGGCGGTCGTCGAGCGATTCTTGGGTCAATTCGCCGGATCGCCCGTCGAACCGGACGACCACTGGCTTACGGCGTTTCATAAGAAATACTTGCCTCCAAACCATCGGGAACCCACGGACGAAGAGGTGGACCAGATGAGATACGAGCACCTTATGGAGAAGTACAAGTGAAAGCGTTGCTCGATCTGAACGTTTGGATCGACATGGCGATCCGTCCGGTCGCGCAGTCGGATTCGATCAGAGTCTTCGAGTTACTCCGTGACCTCCGCCATCAGATTTGTTTTCCGCTGTGCGGATACACGACCGTCTACTATCTACTTCGTCGCGACGCTTCGGCGGAAATGGCGTTGACATACATGAACAGTATCCTCGACTCGGGAACTACGGCGCTGGCATTTGACGAATCGGACGCCCGGACCGCGCTACGGCTTCCGTTCTCCGATCAGGAAGACGCCAGCGTCGCGGCGACCGCCCTTAACCACGAGGTCGATGTTATCGTGACCCGAGACGTCAAGGGCTTTCATCGATCGCCCGTGCGCGCGGCTAGCGTCGAGGCCATGTTGCGCGAACTCGCCGTTCAATAGTGTTCCGCGCTCGATCAGCCGTCGATCGTTTTGTATTCGTTCACACTACTGTCCCAACGTTTTTAATTTGGCGTTTGTAGGTACTTGGAATCAAAGCA
>CAYXRK010000287.1:0-4083 GCA_964467615.1 uncultured Nitrospirales bacterium
TCAAACTTTGCCTTCGCCATGGCTCGTCAATCTCTCTGTTTTTCCGTTGAAATGTTCAAACCCACAATGAGTCACTAGCAACTAGTCACTAGCAACTGACAACTAATGCTATGGAGCCCACGATCAGAATCGAACTGATGACCCCTTCCTTACCATGGAAGTGCTCTGCCAACTGAGCTACGCGGGCGATATGTATCTATGTAATGGAGCGGGAAACGGGACTCGAACCCGCGACCCTCAGCTTGGAAGGCTGATGCTCTAGCCAACTGAGCTATTCCCGCCCGGACTGCCGATATGTCAATGGTGGTGGGTTGAGGATTCGAACCTCAGTAGGCGCAAGCCAACGGGTTTACAGCCCGTCCCCTTTAGCCACTCGGGCAACCCACCAAGTAGTTGCCAGTTATTAGTGATTAGTTGCTAGTCAAGTTCTCGCTGGCAGTTACTAGCAACTAGCCACTGATAACTAGCCACTGTACATGGAGCTGGCGAAGGGAGTCGAACCCCCGACCTGCTGATTACAAGTCAGCTGCTCTACCAACTGAGCTACGCCAGCACGCCGAAAAACGCCGTCCCACAAAACAACCGCCGCCCCAAAGGGCGGCGTTCAATCCAAAATGCTAGCAAACGACCGCCCGCAAGTCAAGAAGGCAAGGTTCCACGATAGGTAAGGTCTCGGCCGGTACAAACGTTGCCCCATGTAAACGAGACTGACTATATTCTTACGGCCCGGATTCCAAGCGCGCCGGACGTTCCATCAGTCAAAACCCCATTATCCCCTTGTCCATGCCCATCACCTTCGACAAAGTAGCGATTATCGGCGTTGGCCTGCTCGGCGGCTCGCTGGGCCTCGCGCTCAAAGAGCGCCGCATGGCATCGACCATCGTCGGTGTCGGGCGGCGGGAGGAATCGCTGCGGACGGCGAAGGACCTGGGCGCGATTGACGAGGGTCACATCGAGGTGGTCCCCGCCGTCGAGGGCGCTGACTTGGTGGTCATCTGCACGCCGGCGGCGCTGGTGCCTTCCTACCTGACCGACATCAAACCCTTCTGCAAGGATTCGGCGGTCATCACGGACGTCGCCAGCACGAAGGCCGCGATATCGTCCCACGCCCGCGACACCTGGACGTTTCCCCTTCGCGTCGTCGGAAGCCATCCGATGGCGGGCTCCGAGAAATTCGGCCCCGAGCACGCAACGGCTTCCCTGTACGAGGGCGCGGTGTGTTTCGTGGAGCGCGGTGACTACCTCGATCCCGAGGCCCGCGCGGTGGTCGTGGATTTGTGGACCTCGCTCGGCTCGCGCGTCATCGACGTTGATCCTGCGCTGCACGACGAAATGGTCGCGCTCACCAGCCACGTGCCGCATATTGCCGCGGCCGCGCTCGCGCAGTTGGTCGATCCCGATGGCGCGATGCGCCCGTTTATCGGAAACGGTTTTTTGGACGCCACCCGAATTGCCGAAGGCCGCCCTGAGGTCTGGACCGACATTTGCCTGACCAATCCCTTCGCTATTCGCGACGGGCTCGATGCATTCATCGAAAAGCTTCATGAAGTCTCCGACGCCATTCGCGAAGACGATCCCGATAAACTCAATCGGTTCTTCGCCGCGGGGCGCGAGGCGCGCCTCAAGGCCCTCGGCGAATGAGCGGCCTCTTCATCACGTTCGAGGGCATCGATGGCTCGGGCAAATCGACGCAAGTACGGCGCTTGTACCAGCACTTCGAGACGCTGGGGCGCAAGATCACTCTAACGCGGGAGCCCGGCGGCGTCCCTATCGCCGAGGCGCTGCGCGCCATGTTGCTCGATCCGGCCAACGGCGGAATGGCGCGCGCAACTGAACTCTTGCTCTACGTGGCGGCCCGAGCGCAACTCGTCGCCGAAGTCATCCGCCCGGCGCTTGATCGCGGCGAAATCGTCATCTGCGATCGCTACTACGATTCGACCATCGCATACCAGGGCGCTGGCCGGGGCTGGGAGCGCGCCTCGCTCGACGCGCTCCACCGCGTCGCCACCGGCAATCTATTGCCAGACGTGACCTTGTTGCTCGACCTAGACGTAAGCATCAGTCTGGCCCGCAGAGCACCACTTGGCGAACCGGATCGTATAGAAGGCGAGTCCTACCGGTTTTATCAGCGCGTGCGCGACGGCTATCTCGAAATCGCGAAGGCGGACCCGGGCCGCATCGTAGTTCTAGATGCAACGCCGGACGCCGATGCGATCGCGCGTCGGATTATTCTGCAACTCCAACAGTGCGGCGTCATCTAGTTCGCCGGCATCCGCACCCACTTTTGATTGCTGCTCGAACTCTTGACGACCGTGTCGATGAACAGCATCCCGCGAAGGCCGTCGTCGACGTTCGGGAAATCGAGCGCGAGCGGGTCTGGTGTTTGACCAAGTATCCGCGCGCGAATCGCGTCCGTCGCATTGCGATAGATGTTCGCGAAGGCCTCGAGAAACGCTTCGGGATGGCCGGAGGGAATGCGTGTCGCGCGCGCCGCCGCCGGCGATTTCGCGACGACGTACCCATTCCCGCGCGACCACACCTGCGCTGGGCCGTCCGCGGATTTCACGATGAGTTGGTTCGGGTGCTCCTGATGCCACTCGAGCCCGCCCTTTTCGCCGTAAACCCAAATCGCGAGATTGTTTTCTTCGCCGACGGAAATCTGGCTTGCGTGAATGATCCCCCGCGCGCCGTTCTCGAACCGGCATAGGATGTTGCCGTCGTCGTCGAGCTTGCGGCCCTTGACGAACGTGGTCAAGTCGGCGCAGAGCTCTTTGATGCTCAGTCCGCTGACATACTCGGCCAGGTTCTCCGCGTGCGTGCCAATGTCGCCGATGCATCCGGCCGCGCCGCTGCGTTTCGGATCCGTGCGCCAGTCCGCCTGTTTTTGTTTGGATTTCTCGAGCGGGGTCGACAGCCAGCCTTGCGGGTATTGCGCGACGATTTTGCGCACCGGACCCAAATCGCCCGCGCGCACCATATCGCGCGCAAGTTTGACCATCGGGTAGCCGGTATAGTTGTGCGTCAACGCGAAGACCTTGCGCGCCTTCGCGACAATCTTCTTGAGTTCGCGCGCCTCGGTAATATTGAGCGTCATGGGCTTGTCGCAGATGACATGGAACCCGGCCTGCAGGAACGCCTTGGCCACGGGGAAGTGGACGTGGTTCGGCGTCACAACCGATACGAAATCTATCCGCTCGCCGGAGGGTAGTTTCGACTCCTTCTCGATCATTTCGTTGTAGGAGCCGTAGGCGCGATTCGGGTCGAGATTGAGTTCCTCGCCTTTTTCCTTGGACTTCTTGGCGGTTGACGAAAACGCGCCAGCGACCAACTCGACCCCGCCGTCCAACACCGCGGCCTTGTGATGCACATCGCCGATAAACGCCCCCGGCCCGCCCCCCACCATCCCCATTTTCAACTTCCGCCCAATTCCACTCATGCTCTATCTCCAACCCTGGTCTATTTACTTAACCTTGAATCCGAACCCCGTGTTGCATGATGTATTGCGCGAAACTTCCCTGTAACGGGTTCTCGAACGACGACGCGGGAAATAAATGCGCCTCGACGTCTATCCCGGCTTCATCCATTACCGTCGCCATGACGTCAGCGCGCCTCATCATGCCCCAGTTCTCCACACCGTCCATGAACGCCGCCAGATCAATGTCACTCCATCTATCCGCTCGGCCTTCAACTTGAGAACCGAACACATACGCGGCGCGGACTGGCGCGAACTTGGACAACGTTCGAACGCCCGCAAGCGCCTTACTTTCTATTTCCGGCGCGAGAATAGCCATTCGACGAACACCTCCGTCTTTTTCAGCACTTCGGAAGCCTCGGCATGAGTAATGGAGAACTCCGGGCCCGACATTTGTTCGGGATAACGCGATTGAATATAGAATGCCGACAGCCTTTTCATCATGCGATCCAACTCATCATCAACTTCGACCTTGGCCTCTTCGCATAGCTTCACCAAGTTGTGAATACGCGGCGGGAACTCCGCCGTATTCCTTACGATCTCAGCCTTCAGCGCCTTTTCCGCTGCCTGCTGGCAACAGAACAGCACATAGACATACCGCTTTGATTCTA
>CAYXRK010000288.1:0-4072 GCA_964467615.1 uncultured Nitrospirales bacterium
TCGCGCTGTGCGTGAGCTTGCCGTTCGCTAACAACGTGACCAATGCGCCCTCGAGCTCGCGTATGTTGCTCGTCACGTAACTCGCGATGTAATCGAAGACATCCGCGGGGACGTGCACGCTTTCCTCTTCGGCCTTGTTTTGCAAGATCGCAACGCGTGTCTCCATGTCGGGAGGCTGTATATCGGTAACCAGCCCCCATTCGAAGCGCGACACGAGCCGTTTTTCCATGCCCTCCATCTCTTTGGGGCTGGAATCGCTCGACAGCACGATCTGTTTGTGCATGTCGTAGAGTTCGTTGAACGTGTGGAAGAACTCTTCCTGCGTGCCTTCCTTGCCCGAGAGGAATTGAATGTCGTCAATGAGCAGCGCATCGACCTTCCGATACTTCATGCGAAACTGAATCGTGGACTTCTTCGCGATCGCTTCGATGAATTCGTTCGTGAACGCCTCGGATGAAATGAATACGACGTTCGCATTTCGATCGCGCTTGAGCACCTCGTGGCCAATCGCCTGCATTAGGTGCGTCTTGCCCAGTCCCGTGCCTCCGTATAGGAATAGTGGATTGTATGCTCGCGCGGGTGTATCGGCGACGGCGCGAGCCGCAGCGTGCGCGAAGCGGTTGCTCGGGCCAATCACAAATCGATCAAAGGTGTACCGGGTATTGAGCGTGCCGTGACGCAGAACCGGCCTCGGTTCAAGCCGGGGCGCAGGCCTGGGCCCAACCGGCGGGAATCCCTGCGAAACCGTGCGCGCCAGTTCGTCGCTCGGCGCAAAATCGATATCGAGGAAATCTTGTTGGACTTGTTTGACGGACTCGCTGATTTCGTCAAGATAGTGATCGCGAAGCCACTTGGCAAAAAACGGCGTCGGCACCTGGATTGTCAGGCGTCCGTCGTGGTACGACTGGAAACGGGTTTGTGTAAACCAGTGTTGATAACTGTCCGTGTCAACAACTTCTTTCAAGTACAACTGCGCTTGTTCCCAAGGATCCCGCATGTTTGAACTCATTTCCGCTCCCAATATATGGTCACCGGCTCGCCCAAGCGCTCTGGACCGCCCCCGCCGAAGCGCTTGCCGGAATAAATTCCTACCGTCTCGCCACGCGCCAGCCGCGCGTCATTCCATAAATGAATAAATCACGCACACGCGCCGAGCGTTTCGGCCCGAGACTCCCCCCTTGGCTCCCCCTCCTTTCCCAGCGCCGCGAAGCAACGCGCGATCAATTGCGTGTGGAGAACTCGCCGAGTTATCCACAATCCATCCACATACGAAATACCGCATGAATAAAGGCGATTTTTCGCCACAAGGCAAGCGTGCAGTCTGCAACAAAAAGGCTTCGACTGTCAAGACTTTTTTGTTAGGCGCGTGTGTCCTGCCGCTTGACTTCGTCCCAGATTTCGTCTAGCGCTTCGAGCGAGTGCTCCTTCATGATCCAGCCGCGTCGTTCGACTTCGCGCTGCACCCGATCGAATCGATCGGTAAATCGCGCACGCGCGCCATCGAGTTCGGCGCTCGGATCCGCGCGCAAGAATCGCGCAAGATTGATCGCGGAGAACAGCAAGTCGCCAAGTTCCTTGCGCGCATGCTCGACGTCGCCATCGCGGTGCGCGGCGCGGACCTCATCCAATTCCTCTTGCACTTTGTCGAACACACCGGCAATATCGGGCCAATCAAACCCAAGCGACGACGCGTGCTCATGAACGAGATGCGCGGATCGAATGGCGCACGCTCCATTCGAGGGATCGCAGAGTGAATACATAGACATCCCCTTCTTGTTCAAAGCGTTGGAAGTTGCAGCGAACTCGAACGTTATCGACGATAGCGATCTGGCGTGGACGATTCAAAACAGCGGGAGGCCGGGTACCGAGATTAGCAAATCATCCGCGGCGAAAAGAGCCGAGTGATCCAGTTTCGGGGGGGCCGAGCGGCGTCTACCGCGCGACACCCGCGGCGTTACTTCTGGATGCCGAAAACGAGGAGGGTGATGGGCTTGACCGAGGTCTCGATGTGAACGCTGCCTTGGATTTGGCCAAGCGGGAACGGCGCTTTTACAGTGGCGGTGATTACGTGCGCCGTTACGGCAACGCCGCCGACATGCGTCAATACGATCTGGTCGGGAAACGGGTTATCGATCTGGTCGATGGTGAAGGGCCTTTCGTACGGTGAATACAGGCGAATTCTCTTCTCGATCGGCTGCGAGGACCCTCTGACGACCCCTAAAGATATTGATTCGGGCGTCATTTCGACATCATCGAGCACGCGCCCCAAGAGGACCACTTTCGTGTCCGGCAGGTAATCGCTGTTGTTGCGTATCGTAATGGTCTGGTCGAACCTTCCGGGTGGCAAACTCTCTTTGCAGGCGACTTTGATTCGCGCGTGTTCGAGCGAGTTCCAAAAACGTGGATGCTCGATGCGAACGTCAAACGCGTTCTTGTCGTAATCGATCCCAAGGATCCCCATCGCCTCGTTCGGCAGCCCTTTGAAATCGAAGGCGACGCCGGCCCGGGTGCGGCCGCGATAGATGTCACCAAAGTCGTATCGATCCGGACTTCGAATCACGACGTTCCCGTGTAACGTGATCGGAACAGCGGGCGCTGCGTCTCCGAAGTTCAACAGTACGTCCGCAGCGAAATGCCCTTCGGGCTTTCCGGTCGTGTCCATGCGAATGCTGAAGTCGATGCTTCCCCGCGGGGGAACGGCCTCGTAGGACGACGCGGCGGTCGTGCATCCGCAACTCGTCTGTACTCCCGCAATCGAGACGCTCTGCTCCGAATCATTGGCGAGCGTGATCGACCGCTCGGCGACTTGGCCCTGATAGATGTAGCCGAGATCGATGAAGTGCGACGGTTCAACGCGAATTTCCGCGCCGTCTCCGCGCCCGGCAATCAATACGCCGAGCACCGCGGCCAGCAACCAGGACTGCGCACGCCCATGGCCGGATGAGGTAGAGGTGCTCATGCGCGGCTACATCTCAATCCGGTGCTTGGTGTCTTTACCGTATCGCGCGTAGCCCTCTTTCAGTTGCCAGGTTCCAGCCCCGCCGTCCCAGTAGAACAAGAACGTCAACGGAAACGACATCTTGGAATGTTCATGTTCGATCTGCAATTGAACGATGGCATACGTTACTTTTCCTTCCGCGCCGGCGAGCTGTTCGGTCGTTCGAGGAGGATCCCATTGCAGGTGCGTTGAAATGACGCCCTGGTTCGGCAACGTCTGCATTTCCTGCGTGAGCGACAAGTTCGGCCCGGACGACTTTACAGTGATGCCGCTGAGCTCAGGGCTGAGCCCGCTCCATCGGTTCATCTTCGCCGTGGATTCGCCGTGTTCGAAGTTCAACTGGAACACATCCACCGCGCTGCGAAGTCCCTCTTCACGCAGGTCGGGAAACTCCCGCAGCAATTCGGATTGATACATTTTCACCCGTTCAGGCTGCGGTACACTTCCTCCCTTTGCAAAAAAATCGACATACCGTTGCCCGTCGCGTGTCGAGTACAGCAAGATAAGATCGCTGACCCTACTCAAGAGCGTGTCATACGCCGTCTCATCGATGGGCGTGAACAGTTCAACAGGGAGCAACGCCACCATATCGGCCAACAGATTGGGGTCGGATTCGCCGTTCGGGCCTAGAATGGGACGGTAAGCCGCCGTCTCCCAACGTTTGAATTCAACGCCCCACGCGTCGTTCGAAGGGACCGGTAAATCCAATGGAGACTCCGCGATTGAATCCGCGCTCTTGGGCGCGCCGGAGGCCACCGGTGTCGAAGCCCCGTCTCTGGTGTCAATCGCGACCGTCGCGTCCCCGCCGCGTAGTCCCCCCTCGTCACCGGTTCCGCGGCCGCGCTGGAGATACGCTGCAACGGCCGCCACGGCGACGAGGGGAATTGCGATGATTAATGCGCGTGACCTTCGCACAGACGAGTCTCCGTTTCGAAACGTGAACCGTATTCCGCGTCGCCGGACGTCAGCAGGCGCAGGTCGAGTAACCGGCCTGACTGCATGAGCAACCCTCGCAGTGGTTGTTGGGCGGGCAAGAACACGATCCCGTACAACAATCCTTGATGCAGTTCGCTT
>CAYXRK010000289.1:0-3977 GCA_964467615.1 uncultured Nitrospirales bacterium
ACGCCGGACGACCGCGAGGTGGTGAAGGCGGAGATGGACGCGAAGGGACTCGGGCTCTCCGGGTTCGTGCCAAATCTTTGGTCGGAGCACCTCGTTGATACAGAGGACACCTCGGCTTATGTAAATAAATTTGTGGAAGGTCTTCAGTTCGCCGTCGATTTAGAAATCAAGGGCGTGCGCGTGGACTGCGTGCAGCCGCCGACTATCCTCGATGGCATGGACGAAGCGACCGCGCGTAAACGCGTCGTCTCGACGTGGCAACGGTGCAGCGACGCGGCGGCGGACAAGGGCTGCTACGTCACCTGGGAATTCGAGCCGGGGTTCGCGTTCAACAAGCCCTCGCAAATCTTGCGTATCGTGGACGAAGTCGCGCGCGACAACTTCGGCATTCAGTTCGACACGTGCCACGCCGAGATGGTCGCGGGTGTCGGCGCGCGGCAGCCGGGGCAAAAGGAAACGCTTAAAGGCGGATGCCTCGAAATGGCGCAAAAGTTGCGCGGCAAGATCAATCACATCCATCTGATCGATTCGGACGGCACGCTGCATCACGACGAGACGAGCAGCCACCCGCCGTTTGGCGACGGCTACCTTAAGTTCGACGAAATTATCCCGGAGCTTCTCAAAAACGATATCGGGCACAACTGGTGGACCATCGACCTCTGCTTCTGGCCGGACGCCTGGGCGGTGACGGAGCGCTGCAAGAAGTCGCTCGACGCGTTCAACGCGAAGTATTGCTCGTGACGACGATTGAGCACATACGGGACTACGCGCGGGTGGTAGGGGAAGCGCTTCATCCCGAGAAGATCATTCTTTTCGGATCGTATGGTTACGGCGAGCCGACGTCGATTTACTCGTGGTCATGGATCACGACGAAAAGAACCCCCGGCAGGCCGCACGAATCCGAGACCATGTTCACGCGGCTTTCCCACTCGATTTGCTTGTGCGGACACCGGCCCAAATCAAGGAGCGCGAATCATTAGGCGATCCATTCGTGAAAGAGATCATCGGAAAAGGCAATGTCGTCTATGAATCCCCTCGCGCAAGAGTGGATTGACTAAGCGGAGCATCTGATGCCCAAAAAACCACTCAACATCGGCATGATCGGCTACGGCTTTATGGGCCGGGCGCACTCGAATGCGTATCGGAAGGTCAATAATTTTTTTGATCTTGAGTACGCGCCCGTCCTAAAGGCCGCATGCGCCCGCGACGCCGCCCGTGTCAAGACCTTCGCGGACACGTGGGGCTGGCAATCGACCGAAACGGATTGGCGAAAACTCATCGAGCGCAAGGACATCGATGCGATCGACATCTGCACGCCGAACAATTTGCATAAGGACATCGCCATCACCGCCGCGGCCGCAGGCAAGATGATCCTCTGCGAGAAGCCCCTCGCCATGAACGGCGCTGAAGGCGAAGTCATGTGCCAAGCCGTCGAGAAGGCCGGCGTGCTTAACACGGTGTGGTACAACTACCGTCGCGTTCCCGCCGTGACGCTCGCAAAACAACTCATCGACGAAGGCCGCCTAGGCCGCATCTTCCACTACCGCGCCGTGTTCCTGCAGGACTGGACCATCGCAACCGACCTACCCCAGGGCGGCGAGGGCCTGTGGCGACTTGACGTGGCGGCGGCGGGTAGCGGCGTCACGGGCGATCTCCTCGCGCATTGCATCGACACCGCGATCTGGCTCAACGGCGGTTTCGACAAAGTGTCCGCCATGACCGAAACCTTCGTCAAGCAGCGCCAACACAACCTGACCGGCAAGGTGGAGCCGGTGGGCATCGACGACGCCTGCGCGTTTCTCGCGCGCTTCAAAAACGGCTCACTCGCCACCTTCGAATCGACCCGCTACGCGCGCGGCCACAAGGCCCTCTACACATTCGAAATCAACGGCGAGCACGCGTCGATCCAGTGGGACCTGCACGACCTGCACCGGCTCAACTGGTTCGACCACCGCGACGAATCCATCGTGCGCGGCTGGCGCTCGATACACGTCACCGACGGCGACCAGCCCTACATGGGCCATTGGTGGGTGCCCGGCCTGCAAATCGGTTACGAGCACACCTTCGTCCACCATGTCGCCGACTTCCTCGACAACCTCGCCCAGGGCAAGCCCACCTCCCCCACATTCCGCGAGGCGCTCGAAACGCAGGCGGTGTGCGACGCGGTGCTCAAGTCGGCGAAGAGCGGCGCGTGGGAAGACGTCGGCTAGGGTTGAACTCCAACGCCGATGTTCTGCGGGCGCCGGGAGTCCGGTCAGAGCCCCCCTACCGACCTTCTCGTAATGTCCTGCGGTGCATAACGAACACAGCGGTCGAGGCAGCAAAGAACAACGATGAGTCCTACGGCAATTCCCCGGATTACTTGAAAATTTTGCGTACAATCGGACGTGGTTGGGGTATGATTTTCACACGTGTGTCAGGAATGAGTGTGGACACTATATCGATTTCGAGACGGCAGTTTATCGCGGTCGTGACAGCGGCAACGGCCGGGGCGATTCATCCGCGCGCCTCGGCCCAAGATAACACTGCTGATCGGTCCGCGATCGTCGTTTCGGAACTTCGCAAAGTCTCGCAGGAGCGGCGTGACCGGTTCGCGGAGAATTCGGACGGTGTTACGCCGCGCGAGTTGAACGCGCTGCTCCCGGAGATCACCGAGATCGAATTGCGCAACGATTCGGCGACACCTCCCCACGGTGAAAGAAACCTTCGCATCGCCGCATGGAACATGGAACGTGGCCGCTTCTGGGAAGACGGCGCCAAGCTGATCCGCGAGCAGCCCGCGCTGCGCGACGCAGGCGTCATCCTCCTCGGCGAGATGGACCTCGGCATGGCGCGCTCGGAGAATGTCCACACGACGCGCAACATGGCCGACGCGCTCGGCATGAATTACGCCTACGCGGTCGAGTTCCTCGAACTGACCGGCGGTGAAAAAGAGGAGCGCGAGCGCTATCCGGGGGCGAACGAATGGGGGTACCACGGCAACGCGATCCTGTCGCGCTACCCGATGCTCAATCTTCGCATGTTGCGGTTTTCGGGTATCGAAAAGTGGTTCGGCGACTACCAACAGCGCCTCGGCGGGCGCAACGCCCTATTGGCTGAAATCGAGGTAGGCGGCCGGGCGGTGACGCTCTGCTCGACGCACCTCGAGAGCGGCGGCGCACCAACGGACGACGCGTTTCGCACCGAGCAAGGGCGATATATTCTGGCGGAGATGCGGGACTACGCCGGGGATTCGCCCGTGCTCCTCGGGGGCGATCTCAATGCCCGGCCGAACGCGCAGGTCGTCGCCGATCTTCGCGCGGCGGGCTTCGATATCGACGGCGCGAACGACCTCGCCGCAAACACCGTCCAGCGCCTGGCCAATGGCCGAGTCGAAACCTACGCCGCGCACATTGATTACCTGTGCCCGCGCGGCGTCGAGGTGATCCGCAGCGAGTCCTCACCCGCCGTCGTGCTCGCGGCCTATCCGCCCGGTCTCGGGGGCAAGATGCTCGGCGACCACGCTATAGTGACGACAGAACTACAGATATAGTTATCTGTTACTGTAAATTTCCGAGACCGATGTCCGCGGCGAAAAAGTTTTCGGCGGGCATGGGCGCGCCCGCCGCGCGGCGCAGCATCGCGAGCTGGCCCACGTGTGTCATCGCGTCCGCCAGCGGGCCTTGCAACAGTTTTTCGCCGAGTTCCCGATCGAGTTCCGTCGATACATCCAGTGCCGCATCAAGATTGCGGAGCAAGTCGAAATAGCGCTGCACTTCGGCGTCCCACGCTCCGGTTTCGCGCGGGGCCTTGGGCCCGTCTGAATTCGCGAGCGACCGGATCGCGAAGGACAACACGTTGCTCATGTGCGAGAGAATCTCAACGGGTCTCCGAATGCCGTGGCCAATCTCGATATCCGAAAAGCCCGCCGGCGCGCCGTCGAACACGCGTTTCGACCTATACGCCAACGCGGCGATAAAGTGACGAAGCAGGGATGT
>CAYXRK010000290.1:0-3816 GCA_964467615.1 uncultured Nitrospirales bacterium
TGGATCGGCGCTGTCGGCATGGGCGCAAAAGCCGACCAAGCCTCCCGAGGGCGATGGCGGTGTCCTGCCCTGGGTCGTCGGCGCGGGTATCGCCGTGGTCATCTGTGTGACGGCGTTCTTGAATCCAAAGCGGTCGCATTTGAACTAGGGATTACCTCGAAATGAGCGACACTCTGGGAACCAGGCCGGCGACCAAACGGTTCGCGATCACCGCGCTGATCGTGGCGAACCTGTGTCTTGTGGCGGCGTTGCTTTCGGCGTGCTTTGCCCTACCCGCTACGTACGCCCAGGGGGGCGGGCGCGGCGGCGAGTATGTGTGCGTGACGGCCAAGCCTGCGGGTCAAACCTATGACGTGTTGTACGTTCTGGATCCCGCGGCCCATAAACTCCACGCGTTTTACCCCGGTTTGCCGCAAAGTAAGCAGCTTTCAAGGGCGGAGCCACGTGACTTGAAGAAGGACTTTGACAAGTAACGGCGATTGCCGGTACCGCCGTATCTGAACATGGATTCAAAGAATTTTGCCATCGGAGTTCTGTCGACCACGGCCACGATCCTTCTCGTCGGCGTTGTCCTTCTTTATTCCCGGCCGGACGACGTTCGTGCGGACGGAATGACCGCGTCCGGCGGCGGCTACGTCGTGACGGTAGGGAACCTTACTCAAGGCGATGAAGAGCTTGTGTACGTGTTGGACACGACAACCGACAAAATGGTGGTCTACCGTTTCGACGGCAATCGCCGACAAATCGAGCTGGTTCAGGGAGTCGATCTCTCGGAGTTAAAGCGGGCTTCGACGCCAGCGGACCCGCAGCAGCCGGTACAACCTAAGCCCCGCACGCGGCAGCCGTAGCAGTTCGACCGGATGCAGCCATTATGCCTTCAGTAAATACTTTGAGGGATATACCCGCCAAGACCATCGCTTGGCACCGGGAATTGATTGAGCTTCAAACGAATCGGGAAGGATCGTGCTGGGTTTGGACAAAGTGCCTGAATTGGGATGGCTATGCCCACTCTTCATTTGGAGGAAGAAGTAGCAGTGTTCACCGAGTTTCATATTTGATCCACAAGGGCGACATACCCGCAGGAATGGTAGTTCGTCATTGTTGTCCAGGCGGAGAGAATCGCGCTTGCGTTAATCCAGATCATCTTATGCTTGGCACAAAAGCAGACAACAACAGGGATACCGTGTTGCGGGGGAAAGGTGGAAGGGGCGGACCGAAGATCGACTCCAATGCTCCTATCCGAATTGAAACCGCCTCCCTTGCGTCCGACGGTATCATATACGAATTGGCGCGAAAACACCTCAGTTCTTCCACTATCTCTGCGCGGATAGGACTGCCTCGTGAACATGTGGTCACTGTGATAGAAGCCATCTGTGATAATCAAGGTCGACGCGAAGCCAGTAGCTTTGAGACGCGCTTTTGGTCCAAGGTCAACAAGACTGAGAGCTGCTGGTTGTGGATCGCGATGACAGCTGCGGGTTATGGCAAAATTTCAATGGACCGCAAACTTGTTGGAGCTCACCAAGTGTCCTGGAGACTTCATCGCGGCCCTGTGCCACAGGGTCTAGTTGTTTGTCACAATTGTCCCGGCGGTGACACGCCCCAATGTGTCAACCCACAACATTTATTCGTTGCTTCGCAAACTGAGAACCTGCAGGACGCAGGAAGAAAGGAAAAAAGCAGCCTTCAACGTACTCGGAAGAAGTGACCTATGGTTGACACTTGCGATAGTTGTAGTCTGAGTATTTGCAATAGAGGGTGTTTGAGAGAGTGTATCAACCCTTCCACCTCTAAAATCTAACGTCCGATAGTCGAGCGAAGCATAACATACATTATAGGACGTTATAAATGCACTTTCGGGAAGGCCTTTTGGTTCCGCAAGCGGTGTTCTTCCGGCGATAACATAGCGCTCACGGGAGTTGGCATCGTCGGAAGTTTCTAGGCACTTGGTCGGCGTCGTGAGTCGTGGGTCAAGGGAGCGAGGACCAACATAGCAAGGACCATATTGCGGCCGGCGCGTGTTAGTTCGTAGAGGTCGCGTTGCCTCGGGAGAATCAGCCCGGCAAGGCGAAGTTGATTGACGTGGTGGTACAGCGGCCCCGGCTTGAGCTTGGTTAGGCGTTTAAGAGCCTGGTAAGTGGCCGGCCCGTCCAGCAGCTTGCGGATGATTTTCATGCGCTGGACATGGCCGAGCGCGAACATCGCCTGGCAAACTCGAGCCGGGACTTCGACGCCGTGTTTAGAGGCTCGGCGGCCACCCTTTCGTCTTCTAGGAAACTTTGCCGCCCCACCCGTCCCCACGGCGGACAGTTCCAGGCTGCTCGTAACCCGATCCAAGCGACGCCCCGCGCGCTCGACCACCACCAAAGCAACCGAACACCCTTCCTTCCGCCCAAACCTCGGGAAGCGTCTGCTGGCGGCGGATTCAACTCCGACTCGCTGCGTTTGTACCCCGCGTTTGGGCGCCGTTTTTCGCCCGATGCGGCGAGGTTTCGCACGTAGTATAGATCGCGGCTTTCTCTCCGATTTTCGGAAGATCCTATTAGCCATGCAAGTCCTTCCTTGTCGTTTTGCGTTATTTCTATCGACATGTTATTACATAATACTATAATATTATTATCTACCTTGCGACGGACTGCTAAGAGTGGGGCGTAAAACTCTCTCCATAGCACATTCTTGTTTGGAATGAAGCAGCGCAATCCGAACCCGGAGCGCAAGCGATGGGCCTTGATTGCGGCAGACGCAACGACGGACTGCGTGTGGCACTGCAGCCGCGAGCATCCAATGTCCAAGACCCCGCGCTCGCGCTTGGGGTTCGGATAAGCGGGTATCGGCGTTCTATTCCGACACGCCAAACACATACTCCCCCATCGGGAGAGGGGCGCGGTGTGGCGGTTCCAGGACACACCAAGGGTCGCGTACGCGTGGCACCCAAATCATGGGACGGGGGCGTTGCTTTCGGCGCTTGCGGCGAGGGGAATGTTGCGACTGATTCGCTGATCGCGCCAAGCGGAATAGGCCTTCAGGGTCGTCTCCACCAGTTGGGCGTTGCGGAGGAGAACATGGTATTGCCGCCGGTAGACCCAAACGTGAATGATCGCGGCGATCATGGCCGCCGGGATATGGACGGCAAGTGCATCACGGGAGCGCCACGCGGCACCGCCGGTGGCCGAGGCGAGGACTACGCTGCCTATGGCGAGGGCGAGGTGGCGGGTGAATGATCGCTTGTATTGCTTCACGCTCGCCAGGCAAGCGGGATCAAGGCTTGCAAAGTGAGCGGCTTGGGCAATCACTTTGCCGGTCACGGTAAGGTAGGTGAAGCCTACGACCTGGATGAAGCAGCTTATCAGCAACGTACCGACCGCGAGTAGGACGTGTCGATCCGGCGCGGAACCGCTGTCGGTGAGGGCGATGGCCGCAGTGAGGGCAAAGAGCGTCAGAGTAGCAATGGCCAGAGAGGCGAAGATACGCGGCATGGCGGAGGGACTTCGTTCTCCACGCGGCGGCGGTCCGCGCGGGCTAACAGGCCAATCCCTTGAACCCTCACCCCGGCCCTCTCCCTGAGAGGGAGAGGGGGTAAGCGGAATCGATCCGCCGTGACCCCAAGATTTCGCGGTAAACGCGTTCGGACACCCCACCTGACCGGACTCGGTCACTCGGGTGTCGTCACCTGAGCGCTCGCGGTCCGACGGGCGGTGGTCAGCTCGTGGATTCTCCTAGTGGCAAAGCGCACGTTGGTCTGGTCCCCTGCCTCGCTCTTGAGTACGCTCTGGTACAGTTCGAGGGCCCGGTCGCGGTCGTGCAGGCGATAATCGT
>CAYXRK010000290.1:3826-3961 GCA_964467615.1 uncultured Nitrospirales bacterium
GACACCCCACCCGAGCGGACTCGGTCACTCGGGTGTCGTCACCTGAGCGGTCGCGGTCCGACGGGCGGTGGTCAACTCGTGGATTCTCCTTGTGGCAAAGCGCACGTTGGTCTGGTCCCCTGCCTCGCTCTTGAG
>CAYXRK010000291.1:0-3887 GCA_964467615.1 uncultured Nitrospirales bacterium
GGAAAGGGGGAGTTGGATTTCAGATTTGAAATTTCAGAGTTGGGGGGTGCAGGAAGAGGCCTACGAGCAGCACTGGCGTGATCGCGAGCGCCGATGAGAAGAGCGCCAACACCGCCACGTATGAGCGCGGACTGTTCGCCTCGATCGAGTACAGCGCGAGCATGAGGGTCTCGCCGCCGGGCGGGTAGAGGAGAATCACGGTCCCGATGTCTGCGACGCCCAAGATGAATAGGCAGGTCAGTGTCACGACGATTGGAATTCGGATCATCGGCAGTTCGACCGAAACCAGCCGTTTCCAGCGGCCAGCGCCAAGGACGGCGGCGGCCTCGAGCATCCGCTCAGGAATCTGGCGCATGCTCGACGTGATGGCGTAGTAGGCGAGGATCTGATATCGCGTGAGTAACGCGGCAATGACGAGTTGCGTCGGCGCGACCACGTTAGACAGCGGCGGATGTCCATACAACCTGAGTAACGCAAGACCCAACATTGCGCTGGGCGTCGTGAATCCGAGGACGAGGACCGCTTGGACGAGGGTAGCAGTGCGTTTCTGGTGGGATCGCAAGACGGCGCTCAGACCGACGGCGATTCCCACCGAAATGAGCGCGGCGGCGGCGGCGTAGGGAACACTCTTGCTGGCCGGACCGGCGGCCATCGCGGCCATCGCGCTCCAGGCGTCGCGGTCGAGTGCGTTTACGATGATCGCGCCCAGCGGCAACACACACGCGATGCATGCGGCCAACGATGTGAACGCCATGCGTCTCCACCAGCCGCCAATCGAGACCGCCGGGAGGGGAAGAAATGCATCCGACGAACGATCGGAGATTTCGATGTTGATGAGGATCGGCGCGATTCGCAATGCGAACAATCCGAGTACGAGCAAGGGCGCCATCAGAAAGACGGCCCCGGCGACGTCGTTGAATGCGGAGAGCTGCGTCAGGACCTCAAAGCTAAGCACGCGAATTTTCAACAGCGTCGGAACGCCCGCTTCGGACGCCGTCAGTAACGCCACGATTGCCGCGCCGGAGAGGACGGCGGGCCGGATGCAGGGCCAATACACGTCGCGGTATACCCGCCAACGGGACGCGCCCAAGTTCCGGGCCGCCTCGGGGAGCGAGCGCGGGACCAGGGCGAGCGCTTTCTCAGTGAACAGCGCGATGAGGGGAAAGTAGGCCAGGGAAAGGACCGCTATCGCTCCCGGAAACGATTGAATGTAGACGGTGGGTAGCGACGGCGCGCAACCGAAAACGTCCCCGAGGGTCCGGGCCACGAGGCCGTTGGATCGGAGAAGTTGCGTCCAGCCGATAGCGTGAAGATAGGGAGGAAGCGAGAGCGGGACCAGTAGGACCAGCCGAAACGCGTCGCGCCCGCGCCACTTCGCGACGCCCAAGGCCAAGCCTGTGACGCAGCCGAGCACCGACGCGCCCGCGGCCGTGGCCGTCGCAAGCATGACGGTATTGGCGAGCGTCTCAACGGAGCGCGCTGAAAAATATTCGCGGGCCGGTCGTGCATCTACCAGGGCGGCGGCGGCGAGGTGGACGAGCGGGACGACGGAGAACGCGAGCGCGGGCGAAATCAAGATCGCCAACAGAAGTAGCGAAGGTATGCGGCCCCTGCCCGTGTTCAGGGATCCTCTACCCATCTCTTGAGTTCGGGCAAGATCGCGTCGAGACGTTCGGCCACGCGGGCGTAGTTTACGTTCATCGGAACGACGGACGCCACGGAGAGCACGCCGGACTGCGCCTCTACCCCCGGCGAGAGCGGCGTTTGCGCACACGAGTTCGCCAGCATCGCTTGGACGTCCGGAGACAGGAGGAAGTCGAAGACTTTCTTCGCGCCCTCGGGATTGGGGCCGTTGCGAATGAGGGACAGCGTGTTCGGCATCACCAATGTTCCGAGCGGGGCGCCGCCCTCCCTTTCCTGATCCAAAAACACCGCCCGCACGGGTTGGCCGTCCTTGATCGCTTCCGAGGCGTCGTCCGTGTCCGTTAGTCCCACCGTTGCTTGCCCGGAAGCGACGTGCCGTTTCACCTCGCCGTTGCTTGCGGCAATCTGCACGCCGTTCGCTTTGAGATCGCGCAGCCACTGCCACGCCTTCTCCTCGCCCCACGCCTCGAACAACGCGGCAACGTGGTACGACGTGGTCCCGAACAACGGATTGGCCATCGCCACGCGGCCTTTCCATTTGGGGTCCGTCAGGTCGATAAGGCCCTTGGGCCCTTCATCTGGCGGGACGGATTCGTTGTTAATCAGCAGAACGCGCGCGCGGGCGGAGAAGCCTATCCAATGGTGCTCCGGATCGGTATAGGCCGCTGGAATCCCGGTGGCGGCCGGCGATCGGTACTGCGCCGTGACGCCCTTCTCTTTCAGCAAGGCCGCGCGGCCTGGATCGCCGCTCCAAAAAATATCCCCGTCCGGGTTGTCCCTGCGCGCCAGCAAACGGTTCACCAAGCCCGTACTCTTGGTTTCTTCCGTATCGAAGACACCGATCACCTTGAGACCGAGACGCCGCGCGGCCTCTTGCAGCACGGGCTCCGAGAACACGCGATCCACCGAGGTGTATACGACGACTTGCGAGGACTCGCGTGGGCCATCGACGTTGCCGCAGCTTAGAAGCACTGCGGCGCCGATCACGCACGACAGTGCCGCGGCCCGGTTCCTCGACGTCATGTCTTGGTGGTGTCCAACGCCGTCTTCAGCGCCTTGGCCAGGTCCGCCGTTTTCCCCCGGCCCCAGTAGTGCAGGAAAAGCACCTTCGGATCCTCAGACTCCATGTGGCTATGGATCGCAACGATGTTGATTCCCGAGCCGCGAAGGGACTTGAGGACGCCCTGCAATTCGCCCGAAAATACCGCGAAGTCGCCGTCGACCAGCGCATCGTCATCGGTGCCGTAAAAGGCCGCCCACGTGTTGACGCCCATCTCTTTCCCAACCTCGCAGCCGCACGGCATCTTGGTGCTGCGCCCGATCATGACTTTGAACATGCCGTCTTTCGACTGGCCTTTGCCAAGCACGCCCTCGAGCGGCCCAGGCGAGATGTTGCTTGCCGCGGCCAAGGGCCCGCCGCCGAATCCCTTGGCGGGTTGGGGCGACGCGGATCGGACCTCCTTCACCGTGTCCTGAATTCGTTTCACCGCCGCCGCCAACGCGACCGCGTCACCTTCGCCGCCGATGTGCATGAAGTAGACCTTCGGGTCGTCATAGAAAAAATGGTTGTGCAGAGCCGTCACCTCGAGACCATTTCCCAGCGCGGCGCTCATCGCCGGATTGACCTCGTCCTGGAAGAGCACCATGTCGCCCATGACCATCGCTTGTTCCTTCATGCCGGACATAAACGCCGCCCAACTGGTCAGTCCCATGAATGGCGGCATGACCGTGCCGTCGACGCTTATTTTCACGTCGTTCCGGGGGTACGTGACCTTGAAGACGCCTTCGTCTGCATTTAAGGCACCCTTTGCCCCGGCCGCTTGCTCGATCTTGGCGGTATCGAGTTTGAACTCTTGGGCGAACGCGGGGCCCAATAAAGTGGCGATGATGATAGCCAGAGCAACATTCACGGTGGCGCGCACAGCAGTAACTCCTTCCGATGCTCTATTGAAATGCTTCATTCTTCCGCCCTTACAGGGCTGCTTGTGGGTGGGGGTGGTTCGCTGATCTTGGGGCTTGCGCCCCAAGCTACAATGCTTTCGCGCCGATGGCGCTTACGTCTTCAACAGAGCGTCTTTCCAAGTAATTCGATATGACGTTTTCGGAAAATTGCGATTATTTCTTCTCGGTCGCGTGAATCCCCGCGAAGCGCGTTTGCGCATCGGCCTTGGTCCACAGCCCAATCTTGCCCGCGTCCTGGAAGGTATCGTCCGTTACGTCCAGATACAGCGTGCCGTTCAAGT
>CAYXRK010000292.1:0-3856 GCA_964467615.1 uncultured Nitrospirales bacterium
GTATCGTACCCAAACGGAATAAAACATAATCAATTTATTTTGACGCGATTGCTTACTTGAAGACCTACTGGCCCGAAGATCCATCGCACCCTGGAGTGGTCGTTTTTGCCGAAGTTCGCTTTATCATTGTCCCATTGTATCATAAGATTCGAATCCCTCTAGAAAAAATCATTGGCCGAGTGCATCTTTTCTGGCGGACTTGTCGCGAATTGCTCGATCAATTCGGGGAACGCTTCTCGATTGACAAAACCACTGAGTTGGAATGGGACGTCCATATCGTCGAAGTAGGGAAACTAAAGAGACAGATTCGGCAATCGCCGAAGATAAACAGGGACTACTGTGTCAATATCTGTCGCGAGCACTTGCCAAAATACATTTGGAGGGCTAGCGGTAGGTCGAACGGAGCACCGGTTGTCGATTTGCTTTTCGACGCGACGGACCTCGAAAGTGGAGACTATTTCGTGCGCGCCATCGAGTACAACCGAGAATGGACGGCGTTAATTCGGAGTGCAGCATCTACGCCCGGGCACCCTGTGGACGACAGTATCTTTGATTGGTTTTCCAAACAAAAGACCTCGACATAACTCGCTAACGAAATGATCTCGGCCGTTTTTGGGATACGATTCGGCGTTGATCAATCCGGGCAGAGATCCCGGTCCAGGCACAGACGACATGCGTTGCCTCGGTTGAATTTACGCCAACGCTGGAGAAATTAGGGCGATATAGAAAACAACCGCTCCCTCTCAAGCCGAGAAAGAGAGGGAGCAACAATTGACTCGAATTTCGCAGCGTGTGGTTAGTGCGCGACGGCGCCGACGCCCGGCTCGGGATTCAGGGACACGCCGGGCGGGTAGTCTTTTGCCGAGGTGAATTCCTTGATCGCCTGGCAGTTAATCAGCGTCGATATCTTCTCGTTCTTGGCGACTTCATAACTGCGCGCGAGCGCCGCCTTGAACTGGTCCGGCGTCTGCGCGTATTCGCCGCGGATGCCGAGGCCCTCGGCCACCTTGTCGTAGCGCAGGTTTTCTTGGAACAAGTAAATGTGCATCGTGCGGGCGGACCCGACGGCGCTCGGCCACATGCCCCAGGAGTTGTTGTTGTACACGATCCCGATGATGGGGATGCCGTACTTCGCCGCCGTGTCGAGTTCGAACATGCTGTAGGCCGCGCCCGCGTCGCTCGTAATACAGAGGACCGGCGCGCCTTGATAGGGCTGCTGCGGGCCGACGCCGCGCTGCACCGCCGCGCCCGCGCCGATCATCATCGCCAGGTCCGGCCCAATCGCGCCGTACTGATAGGCGCAGGTGATTGCCTGCCCAGGCCGGTGTGCGCGCAGCCAACGGCCCGCGTAGAGGCCGCTGGTCCAACCGCCGCTGCCGACGACCGTCTGTTTCGGATCGATGCTGCCCTTGTACAAGAAGTCGTGCGTTTCCTTTGCGATGACTGCGGGGTGAATGTAGCCCGTGTCGGTGCTGTATTTCAGGCCGAGGCCGTACTGCTCGTCGAGCATTTCGTCGTAGGTCTTGCGCGCCGCAGCGATTTCCGCGACCCAAGTGTCGCGCTTCTTCGCGGGAATCAGCGCTGCCAACTCTTCGAGAAACGCGCGTTCGTCCGCGACGATTCCGAGGTCGAGCGGCCAGTTCCGGCCCAAGTCTTCCTGTACAGGGTGCACGCGGACTGCCTTCACGTCCGGGCCAAATCGATACTCGCCGGGACTTGGCATTGCATACTGACCGACAAACACAACGAGGTCCGCGCTCATCAGCGCGTCCGGCGCGGCGTTGGCCGATAGCCGGTGGTCGTCGCCGAAATGTCCTCGGCACGGGCCGGACTCGACCACGATAAATTCGTTCTTCTCGGCGGCGGTCTTCAGCGCGTCCCACGCTTTGCGCTGAAACACGCCCTGCCCCGCGACCAACACCGGACGCTCGGCCTTGTTGATCAAGTCGACGGCCTGTTGCATGTCCTTGGCCGAGGGATACGCGCGCGATTCGGAGCGGTACTTCGTCTTGTCGTAGAAGTCGGTCAGTTCAGACGGGTCCTTGAACCGCGCGCGCGCGACTTCCGCGGGGAAATCCAAATGGGCTGGGCCGGGCACGCCGGACTTCATTTGCCGGAACGCGTATGCGCCGTACTCCCACACGCGCTTCGGATCGATGAGGCGCTTGCCGTACTTCTTGTGGCCTTCGGTGGTGGGCTGCTGGTAGCCAGTTTGGATAAACGCCTCGCGGTCGTCGCCGGCGAGGCGCATGTTGCTCGCGAGCACGAGCAACGGCGTGCGCGCCGCGTTTGCCGCGGCGATGTTCATGATCATGTGAGTAAAGCCGGGGCCTTCGGTGCCGGAGGTCGCCGTGGCTTCACCCGTGCAACGCGAGAAGCCGTCCGCCATCGCGCACATCGCGCCTTCCGTGCGGCCGCCGTACGCCGGGATGCCCGCTTCGGCGATCGCGTTGATGACAGTGTAGTTGCCGGGGCAACAGAACAACGCCGCGAGTTCCTCCTCCTTGCACAACTGCGCGAACACCTGCGCGCCCGTCATGCCTTCGCCCTCGAACACGCCCGGCTTCGCCTCCTCGCCGAGCGTCCCTGGAATTTCCTTCGGGATCACAATCGACGGAATCTGCGTATCGGGCAGCGTCGCGCCGAACGCCTGCGACGTGAACGTCGCCGCGGCCGCCGCTGCGCCCGCCCCGGCGCTCGCCGTCCTCAAGAAGTCGCGCCGCGAAAAGTCCTCGGTCTTCGCCCCGTTCTGTGGTTTGGATTTACTCATGGCGCTTTTCCTCCTTCCGCCGACGGTTTGTCGCCTCCGTCGCCCGTGTTCGATTGCTCCACCAACTCCGGCTGCTTGTCTTTCGGCCAGAGACTCATGATGAAATTTACCATGTACCACATGTCGTCGTCTTTTTTAATCTGCTGCTTGAACGGCGGCATGCTCACGCCCGCGCCTTCCTTGATGCTCCGGAAAACTTCGCCCGGCTTTATCCCGCTCTTCCAGAGATTCGGATTGGTCAAGTCCGTCGCGTTCGCGATAACGTCGATTTGCGATTTACCGTCCGGGCCGTGACATTCCGCGCAACGGCGGACGAACTGCACCCGACCCCGCGAAATAGATTCCTTCGTGTACGGGATCGGGTCCTCGAGCGCCGCGTAGTCAATTTTGTCTTGTGGCGCTGCTTCGGCCGTCTGGCCCGGCTCTACCGCCGCGGCATCACTTTGTTGGGCGCCGACGTGCAGCGCTCCAAACGCGATGAAGCAGCCAATCAGCAGCGTCACTCGGATGTTCGCCATCCGGCCCGTGAATCGTTCAATGCTGGAGTACATGGGTTGGCTAAGCCTGACTCCCGAGGAAATCGTCCCGACAAATCGTTCTCTGAATGAAAAACCTTGGCCCCGCCTCGGTTCCCATCGAATCCGCGCAGACAATCCGATGATGGTACTCCTGTTCCGCGCGTTTGCCAATAGCACGCCCGATCCGCAGGACCCCCTGCAAGACCTATTGATCGGGCAGAGGGGAGGGCGAGGCTCCCGCCGAGCCGGGGATAACAGAACGCCGACCCTCAACTCGTTGGCCCAATCATCTTCGAGGGATCTACCGTCGCCCTGAACTCCGCCTCGGTGAGGTGTCCCATCCGCATCGCTTCTTCCAACAGCGTGGTGCCGTTGGCGTAGGCCGTCTTAGCGATTTTGGCGGCGTTGTCATATCCGATCTTGCCGTTCAGCGCGGTGACGAGCATAAGCGATTTGTGCAGCAATTCGTCGATGCGCGCCTTGTCGGGTTCGATGCCAATCGCGCAGTGATCGTTGAACGACCTAGCAACATCGCCCAGTAGGCGGACCGATTGCAGGAAGTTGTACG
>CAYXRK010000293.1:0-3851 GCA_964467615.1 uncultured Nitrospirales bacterium
AGAAACGGAAACGAACGGAGTTTGAGCGACTTTGGACGGCAAAAAGACGCATTTGAGCGGAGTTTGGACGCCAAAATCGGAGCAAAAAGTGCCTCGGATCGATGCTAAGTCCAATCGCATCAACGAACGTGAGTCGGATTTCTCGGCGCTTAGGCCCGAAATCTTACGTAAAATGAACTCTACGTGATTCCGTGCACGGACGAACGTGAATTTAAGTACGACCACAAAGGCACAAAGACACCGAGAAATATCTAGGATGAGGCCGAGATCGCTGGGACTCAAAAACTCGAAAGTGCGGAGACCATTGTTTCGCCACGGCGATTTTTGGCTCAAAAATGACCAGCTACACTGGCCTCGGTGGTATGATCCCTTTCGCGCTTCGGCCCAAACCGATGAATTTACATCCCGCGTTCGCGTCTAAATACGTAGAACCGACCAGGAGGTTGGGACCATGAACACGAAAGCCCTATCGTTTACACTGATTTTCCTTGCTGCGGCTTCGTTTGCCGCTGCCGACGAACCGAACCACGGCCGCGTCAGTTACGCCGATGCTTCCGCCCTCGTTAAAGGCACCGGCGACGCTGATTGGAGCTACGCCACCGTCAACTCGCTCGTCCTTCCCGGCGATAGCATCTGGGCCGACGAAACCGGGGCAGTCGAAGTCGAACTTCCCGGCGGCGCGTTTATCCGCCTGGCCGACGGCAGCCGCATGGACGTCGTCGATATGCCCCCCGCCGCAAACCTGAAAGGCGTCACCGGCGCGTTCTATATACAGCGCCTTTCGCGTAGCACCGGCAGCCTCACGTTTGAGACCGCCGGCGCGCGCATCGACATCGATCCCGATTCGCAGGTCCGTTTCGACGTGCTTTCCGAAGGCTCCACCACCGTCAGCGTCCGTTGGGGTCGCGCGTTCATCCACTCAGCGGGTGGTGCTCCGGTCGAACTCGGCCAAGGCTACCGTTCCTTCATCGATCCGGGTTACCTCCCCTCCGCGCCCGCGCCGTTCGACCGCAGCATCGAAGACGACTTCGATTCGTGGAACCGCGAACGCGCCCGGCTGCTCGCCGTCGGCACGGAAAATGTGCCCATCGTCAAGACTTCCGATACCTCGTACCCCGTCGGCGTTTCCGATCTGAATTCCTACGGCGACTGGGTCTACACCGACGACAATTACTATTGGCGCCCGACGGTGGTCCATGACTACGTGCCCTATCGCCACGGTTACTGGACCTACATCCCGTCCCAAGGCTACTGCTGGGTCGACAATTACCCCTTCGCCTACATCACGACCCACTACGGTTACTGGAACTACAACGACCGCTACGGCTGGCTGTGGGGCTACCGCCCGCAGTATCGCCCGGCCTATGCTGCGACGATCCACTGTGGCGACTACTTCGTCTGGGCGCCGCTCAACCCCTACGGCTACCCCGTCACTTACGGCCAGGATTACTACAGCTTCGGCGGCGTGAACTTCAGCATCTATAGTTCGAGCTGCGCCCCCGTCTACGACGTGCTCTACGGTGGATGCTATGTCCGGCCCTTCAGCAACCAATACGTCTCGAATATTCACGCCGACAACGTGTTCATCTGGAACATCAACTACGGCTCGACCGGTCGCCGCGGCTCGAGTGACGCCTTCTTCAACGCGCCGTCGTTGCGCGTGCGCGACTACAGCCCGCGCCGCGTCATGCGTGGAACTGAAACCGCCGGTACTCTAACCAGCACGGCAGGCACTACCGTCAACGCCCGTACGCGGGTAGCGTCGCTCGAGCAACGTGCCGCGATTCCGTCGCGCGTATCCACTAACCGCTCCGTGCGCGATGCGAATTCGACCGTCACCACGACCGAGCGCCAAGTGCCGTCGCGTTCCATCCGTCTGGCGAGCGACACCGTTTCGCGCACCCGCGAATCCGCCGAACGCGCCGGCGTGACCTCCAGAAATACGCGCGCGCTCATGTCTCGTCAAGGCGAGGTCCCGAATATCGATAGTGAAAACGCCCGCGACGTAACGCCGATCGTCCAGCCACAGATTCGCGCGCGAAATGCCGCCGAGAACGCGACCCGCACGCCGGCTTCCAACCGTTTTGAATCGGTCCCCGGCGCGGATGCGCCGCGCAGCACGTCGCAACGTAACGTCCGTCAGACCATTGACGCGGCGACCGAATCGCCGAGCACGCCGTCGTCTTCGCCCCGTGTGACGCGAAGCGCTCCGACGGTGACCCGCGCTCCGGAAACCGCGCCGTCGCGCTCGACGCGTTCGGCGTTCACCAACACCGACGTTGAGGTCACTCGTCCCGTCCCGCGCGCAACGCGCGAGACCGTCCCGGCGAACGAACCCATAGTCGCGCCCTCGGCCCCGACGTCTCGCGCGACCCGCTTCTCCGACGCTTCGCCCTCTGTCCGCGTCGAGCGCCCAGCGCCGGCAACGACCCGCGAGTTAGCCCCGGAGCGTCCGGCCCCATCGCCGCGAATCTCTGAGCCGTCACGACCCGCGCCAGAATTTTCTCCGCGCGTCGCCGAACCGTCCAGGCCCTCGCGGTTTGAAGCACCGCAGCGCATCGAAACGCCTTCACGCATCGAGGCCCCGTCGCGTATCGAGACCCCATCGCGCTTCGAACCGTCTCGCGCGCCGGAGCCGTCCAACCGGTTTTCGGAACCGTCGCGATCTCTTCCGTCACCCAGCCCGCGTGGGAACGAATCGAGTCTCCGCGGCGGATTCACCGCGCCGAGCGCGCCAAGCGCTCCGGCCCGAGGCGGCGTTTCAAGAGGTCCGTCGCCGCGCGGTAACCGGCGCTAACAAACCGAGATTCGACCGATGATCGCCCCAATACACCCGAAGTGTGCCTCGACGTATCAATCACTGCGGCCCGTTATGCGTCCACAGGACGTAACGCGCGCACCAAGGAGCGCCAAAATGTTTGCCCGATTCACCCTCGCCGCACTCCTCGCGGCCACGATTCTTTTCCTCACCGGCTGCCCCACCGGCCCCATTCCCCCCGGCGGTGGAACGTCCTACGACAACGGCTTCAACGTGGGCTTCGCTCGCGACGACTGGTACTTCAGCGGCTACGATGACAGTTGGTTCACGAAGGACGACTCGCCCGTCTACTACCAAGGCGACACGATTCCCTTTTACGACGACGACACCTACACGGCGGGGTTTTGGGACGGCGTGGCGTATGCTTACGAAGACGGCTACTTCGTCGCCTACCGATTCGCGTTCATCATCGGATTCAGCGAAGGCTACGACAACGCCTTCTACCCCGACTATCTCGATTTCCTCGCCAACGACGTACACGTCGAATTCCTCAACGGCGGATTCGGTGACGGCTACAACGACGGATTCTCCGAAGGCCGAATCCTCGGTGCCAACGATTTCGAATCCGGGCTTCCGTTCGATTGGTTCGACGCGTTTCTCTTCTGGCAAGAAGGTACCGACGATATCTACTTCGAGGAAATCGACCTCGGGACCGGCGGATTCGGCCCGGTCGTTCTCTACACACATCCCTACGCCGAAGGCAAGTCCAGTAAACGGATCGCGTCTACCGCAGCAGTTCGCATGACCATGCGCGGCGCAACGGCCGAGAAACAATCCGACGACGACTACATCCGCCCGCTGAACGACGAACAAGCCGCAGACCTCGACGTAACCCCCTCCAACTCGCTGCGCAACAACCGCGAACTCCGCCTCGACACCACCTGGCTCGATCGCGTCAACACCGCCGAAAATACAAAATCACTCCCCACACCCCGCGCGAGAGTTTTCACCCCACAGTAGCGCCCGTTTCGACCAAACCCGCCCCACCCCACACCCCCCCCCAACGAACGAGCCTCCCCCCAAACCACACCAA
>CAYXRK010000294.1:0-3822 GCA_964467615.1 uncultured Nitrospirales bacterium
GGAAGCGCAGCGGACCGCGGCTTCCAAGGGGATTTCCGCGGCGTTTGAAGCGCGTTCCACGCACTCCAAAAGCATCGCCGATGACCCCGCCAACATCTCCGTTCCGACCAATGAAATCAGCCCATTCGCCTTCAACTCGACCGAGACTCCCGCGAGATCATACCGCCCCGGTTTGAGCCCCGCGAGATGCGTCGCATCCGACGTAAGTACAACGCTATCAATACCTTTCGCCCGAACAAAAGTCTTCAATACATCCGCCGGGAGGTGATGCCCATCCGCCAAAAGACTGATCGCCAATCGGCTGTCCGCCAACTGCGGCCACAACGGATTATTGTGCCGATGCAACGTCGTCGAAATCGCGTTGCCTAAGTGCGTACACAACGTCGCCCCGGCCTTCGCTGCCGCTGAAATATCTTCACGACTTGCAGCATGATGCCCCAGCGAAATCGCCACGCCATGCCCTCGCGCTGCTCGAATAACTTCAAGTGCTCCAGGCCGTTCCGGCGCGAGCGTCATGTACAGCACGCCGCCCGACGCCGCCTCGTACAAGTATTCAAAATCCTTCAAGCTCGGCGGGCGAACACATTCCCTGCGATGCGCCCCGCGCGCGCCGTCTTCGGGGGAAATGAACGGGCCTTCAAGATGCAGCCCCGGAATCGCCCGCCGCCCTAGAGGAACGTCCATCGCCTGCGTGCTCGTCCGGCAGTTCTTCGCCATAACGTCCAAATCATTCGTGATAATAGTCGGACACCACCGCGACACGCCCCACGCATGGAGCTTCGCTGTCAATTCGATCACGCCGTCCACGGTGATGTCCGGCGACTGAAGGTCTATCCCAAACCCGCCGTTCACCTGAATGTCGAAGAGAGTCGGCGCGAGGATCGCGTCATCGCCGCCGAAATCAGGAGCGCTTCGTCCGGCGTTCCGCACCGATCGCACGGTCCCGTTCCGAATTTTCACGTCAAGTCGCCGACCTTCTCCATACAAGCGTCCGCGGACGAGTACGGTTTCTTTGGCGGCGATTGACATCCCCCAATCGTAGCATGGGCTTCCAGCCCATGCGCATCAGCGCCCCGGCGTATACATCTGCGAAAGGGGCACGGGCTTTCCAGCCCGTGCGCCTCAGCGCCCAGGCGTATACAACGAGTGATACGCCGCGTAATTCCCCAGCACGCGCTTCACGTACTCGCGCGTCTCCTCGAACGGCATGTTCTCGACGAAATCCGCCATGTCCGTGCTCGGAAATCGCGCGCGCCATTTGTCGCAATTCCCCGGACCGGCGTTGTACGACGCGATCGCGAAAACGAGATTGCCGTCCGAGCGGTCGATCATCCGCATCAGGTAGTACGCGCCAAGACGCAACGAGTTCTGCGGGTCCTCGAGATTTCCGATGTGACAGGCCTCGACCGCCGGCTCCACTTTCTCCAGCCATTGCGCCGTCGGCGGCATGAGTTGCATGACGCCGCTCGCGCCCGCGCTCGAGGTCAACGCAGGCCGATAGGTACTCTCCTGCCGCGCGATCGCCAGCACCAGGAATGGATCGACGCCGGTGACGTCCGCCAACTCGCGCACCGTCTCCCAATACGCGAGCGGATACTGGATTCGCCGGCGGTCGGGTGAAAAGTTCCAATCGTCCCCTTCGCCCCAGCCATGGTAGTCGGCAATTTGCATCGCGGAGTACGCGACGCCCGCCTCTCCCAACGCGGCGTAGAGTTGTGCGTCAGCCTCTGACTTCCCAAGACGCCGCGCCAAGTACAACGCCTCCCACTCCGCCTCAGGCAGGCCGTGCGCAGCGAAAAACTGAAGCCTCGCCAAAGCTTCGTCACCGTCGGTCGCAACCGACGTAGGCGCGACAGGCTGCGACTCGATAGGCGCGACGAACGGACCGCGGCCATCGGCGCGATACGCGGCGCTCCGGTCCGCGGTTCCACCAAGGACTTCCTTCGCGCGGTGGCCGTAGTAGTTGCCAAAACCGATGCGCACGGCCGTCTCGAATCGTTCGCTCGCGCCCTTGGAATCGCCCGCTTGCGCCAGCAGTTGGCCGGACTCGTATGCCGCTTGTGGCGCTTGGCGCACATCGGGATACGAATTCGCGAGCCTGTCGTAAAACGGTACCGCGTCTCGTGCTCGCCCCGCAGCGCGACAGAGATCGCCCGAGGCCAACAACGCGCGCGGCGCGCGTTCGTGATCGGCGTTGCGCGAGGCGATGATGACGTAGTGCTTCAGCGCGTCGTCCGGCTTCTCAGCCGCCGCATAGCTGATCGCGATCTGCCAATGCGCCTCGGCGGTCTCGGGTGTATTGAGATACGTCTCGTCCATGCGCCGAACGAGCGCCTCGGCGGATTCAAACGCGCCGCCCTGCGCGTCGGCCTTCGCTGCGTATCGCAACGCAACCGGCGCCCACATACTCGCGCTGTGCTGCTCGGCAATGCGCACCAGCGCATCGCGGCCCGCCCGCTTATCGCCTGCTTCAAGTTGCATGCGCGCGGCGACGATTTCGATCCCAGGCCGGATCTCCGCCGATGGCGAATCGAACTTCGCGAGGCCCGCGACGACCGACGCCGCCTCACGCAATCCCCCGGATCGCAGCAGCCCCATCCCGGCTTCTACACGATCAGCGGGATCGGGAGAACGCATGAGGATCGCCGCGGCGTCGAGTCGCGGTTGGCGCAAGATCGTGTCCCGGACGATTCCCTTGAAAAATCCATAACCGCGAGGGGCCAGCCCGTCCGCATGTACGAACGCCTCAGCCGCCTCCCATCGCGCATCGTTGAGCCACCACAACGGAAGATCGGTGTTGAGCGCGGCATCGTAGTCCGCCGCTGCTTCCTCGAATCGGTCCTTCAGCTTGAGCGCGCGTGCGCGTTCGAACCGGGCCAGTGGCCTCCAAGGCCCGTCAGACAATTCGGCCACCGCCTCGAAACCGGCCAGCGCGCCATCAAGGTCGCCCGCCTTGGCACGCACCGCCGCCGCGCGAATGGCCGCATAATGTTCCAGCGGTCCGCCTTCATTAACGCACCGTGCATAAGCGTCGTTCGCGTCGCCGACGCGGCCAACCCGTTCCGCCTCGCGCCCTTCCAGATAGGCGGCCTCCCCCGGCAGATCGGCGGCAAACAAACCCAAAACAATCGTGCAATAAAGCATGCGTTCCCCCAAACGCTATCAGAAAATTCGTCCCCGTCCCTAATCGTGTCCCTCAGTCAAAAGCGCTCGCGCTGCCTCGAAAATGAGCGCAACGCACGACCCATCTTCCCTGCGCTCGCTGTTTCCCTTCACACTCTTCGCACGTTCACACTCAACTTCTCGCCGCTGCGAAAATCGTGCCTCACGCCCGACGAAACGTTCCGACAATCGTGCTGCTCCGAGAATCGCGCCCGACGCCGCACGGCTCGCTCAGCAACTCGTGCTCGTGCACGTGCTCGGCTCTTCGCTTTACCCCCATTTTCATCCCTACCAGCCAAAACCCCACTCTCATCACAACTCCTCCGCAAATCATAGCCCGCACGCGACGAGGGACGCCAATGTCCGCCGCTTCGACAATTTCCCAGGACTCCAACGCCAAACACGCCAACGGCATCATCTACTCATAGTCCGCCGTAGGCGGATTGGTCCGCGCGAAGCAAAGCGCAGCGCGGATCTCAAACTCAACAACCAAGAACGCAACAAGGATTGAGCATACCGTATAATCGCGATCAATAAAGCTGGCGAAGGCCCGCCAAGCAACACTGTGGCTGCGGTTGTGTACTTGCCCCCTTCTTTCCTCTTATACTCCGCTGAGAACCTCAGCCCCGTAGGGGCGAAAGCGTTGTAGATTGGGGCGTG
>CAYXRK010000295.1:0-3806 GCA_964467615.1 uncultured Nitrospirales bacterium
CGACCTTCCTCGAAGAACTCCTCGGATTACTCAGGATTTAGATGCGTTTGCCCTGGGGTGAAGCCGCACTCGAGAGCGCCATCTCGCTACCCCATTTCCCTCGCCACCCTCGTCCTTTTTGACCGTTCCGTCGAGACCGTTCGCCCCGCCACGAACACTGGAGAGATATACGGCGCAGGTTCTCCTAGTCCGGAATTTCCGTGGCGACACGCGGGGAAACGTCCTACCTCCATAACGCGAGTTGGCCCATTCTTCGCAAAATAGGCCGGTTTCACTACCGATTTCGTGGTAAGTCGAGGCGGTAACGTCGCGCTCGGCGGCGCTCGTTTCGGCAAAACCGGCGCACGCCCAACCTGGGATCCGCGCGAATGACCAACGCCCGCACCCCTTAGTCTCAATCCCCCACTCCGGATACGCGCGCGAATTGAGTCATGTCCATGGCGAAATGGACGCACCAAATCCACCAGATGTCACGCGAGCGCATGGCCGTTCCGATCACGAGCACGCCTAGGAAGGCGTCTCCCACGAGCGAGGTGAGTTCGGAGGGAGTTGCGCCGTTCGAAATCATGGTCGGGATGTGACCCGCGGCGAAGAGAGCGGCGACGAGGAGGACGGTGCTGCGCACGCCGAGCGCGGCGCTGAAACGGACGGCGAGCATGGCAATCGCGACGTCTTCGAGGAACACCTGTACGGCGTGCGGCAGGTTCTCGTAGGCGTAAACACGCGGCACGATGCGCCACCATGCATCCGCGCCGTCGCGAACGAGGGAATAGACGAGTAGCGCAACGAGCGCGAGACCGAGACCCGAGGCGATGCGCCAACCGAACTTGTCCCACCGAATCCAAGCGGTATCGAGCGGCTGTCTCCTTAATGCGAGCAACACGAACATTGGCGAGAAGATGAGGATTTGGTTTACGGACTCGAGTAGCGGTCCGGCAGGACCATCGTTAGGCAGCCGCCAACCTCGGACGTATAACTGACCGATGCAGACCACAGCGATACCCGCGAGGAGGACGTAGCCGATTTCGCGCCAGGGCTTGGGAAAAGTGATGAGGTCTTGCTTCGGCCAGAGCTTTGGGAAGATGCGGGACAACGCGAACCAGCCGACGACGGCCGCGGCGTAGGAAAGATATAGCGAACCGTAATGTTCCACCGCCGGGCCTCGTTAGGAAGACTCGCCAACGAGATTGGACGAAGTTCTTATGGCTAGGGTTTCACTGGCGAAGTCAGCTCCGCTGCATCGAACTTAAATCACGATGTTCTTTCGCCCCGATGGGGCTGGATGTGGGGTGCGGACGAAGCAATCTTGGCACTCACGCGCCAAGCTACAATGCTGTCGCCGCTTCGCGGCTACGAGATTCAACCTTAAATCACGCCTCTCCGAACTCCGTGAAAAAGCTCTCGTCGACGTCAAAGGTTCGTCGAGGTTTGAGGCCAAGCTCCAGTTCTTCAAACATACTCACGAGACGTTCGCCATCAACAAGTTCGATGGGCGGAACTCCGTCACGTACGGCTTCTCTGGTGGCGTCGGCAGTGAATGTACCGGTGGTTAGGATGATTCCCTTGTCAGCTCTTCCCATCATGGCCCCTCTGAAGTCACGGACTGTCGGAGCACCGACCGCGCCCTTGTATCGCTTACATTGGAACATGACCTGAAAGCTGACGAACGGGTTGATCTGAAGGACGCCGTTACCATCAATTCCGCCGTCACCTGAACGCCCCGTGACGTTCACTTGTTGAAACCCGGATTCTCGCAAGAGTCGCTGGCACAATCTTTCGAAACCGGCAGACGGAAGGGATAGAAATATTTCGAGAAGACGGGCTTTATGTGGTTCGATCTCCGGACTCTCGTCCGCATCAGTCGGCGCTGGGTGAATCGTACTTGAATTTTCGGTCTGAGGTCGCTTACGTATTTTCTTGGAAAGTTCTAAGGCCGCTTCATTCGTGAGATCGACGTATTGCCGACCACTCTCGGTAAGGCTCCACACCCCTCGCTTGGACGAGTCAATGAGGCCGGCCTTCGAGAGGTCGAATCTCGCCCAATGAACTTGGTTCTTGAATCGAGATTGGCCGTTGCTCGTTACTTTGTTCTGGTCATCCTCGGAGATACCGAGCATTTCGATCATGACCTGTTGCACTTCAGTAGGAGTTGCAGAACCGCCGAGAGTATGGAGGGCTTTTAGAACAGGGCCCATATATCGAACAAACTGAGCGCCCTTTGTTCCACGATCCTTCCTCGCCATCACGGCTCTCCGTCAATGCCTAGGACGCTGCGAACAACGCCAGAATCCCGTGGCGGCATTGGACGTATCGAGTGCGAAGGAATTCGCCATTCATCCACCTGCGATGGCGGGAACGATGGACACCTCGTCGCCTTCCTTGAGCGCGGTGTTCTTGCCGTCTTTGAAGCGTACGTCGTCCTGGTTAACGTAGACGTTGACGAAGCGGCGGATTTCGCCGGAGTCGTCGCAGAGCCGGGCCTTGATGCCGGGATACTTGGCGTCGAGGTCGTCGAAGACGGCGGCGATGGATGCGCCGCTGGCGACGACGCTGTCGCAATCCTTCGTGAGGTTGCGAAGGGGAGTAGGAATTAGAACTTTTATGCCCATGCTGGTTGCGCCTTTTTCTGTTTGGTTTGTGTTTCTTCCAGTTTCTCGAAAAGTTGATCCACTTCGCTCATCGTCGGTTGAATTGCGTTGTGCATGTTGTATTGGCCTTCGAGCACCTCGCGCGTCTTGAGGCCGTTGCCGGTGATGCAAAGCACCACCGATGCGTCGCGTCCGATCTTGCCGGTTTCGATCAAGCGCTTCGTCGCGGCGACGGTCACGCCGCCCGCGGTCTCGGCGAAGATGCCTTCGGTTTCGCCGAGCAGCTTGATGCCCTCGATGGTTTCGGCGTCGGACGGGTTCTCGCCATAACCGCCGGTGCCGATCATGGTGTGATACGCGTAGTAGCCGTCCGCCGGGTTACCGATGGCAAGCGACTTGACGATGGTGTCCGGCTTCTCCACCGGGCGAATCAGGTCCTTGCCTTCCTTCACGGCGGTGACGATGGGCGAGCAGTTCTGCGCCTGGCCGCCGTGAATGCTGTAAGGCGTGTCCTCGACGATTCCGATCTTGACGAATTCCTTGAACGACTTGTGGATTTTCGTGATGAGCGAGCCGCCCGCCATCGGCACGACGACGTGCTGGGGCAGCTTCCAGCCGAGTTGCTCGGCGATCTCAAAGCCCATCGTCTTGCTGCCTTCGGCGTAGTAGGGACGGATGTTCACGTTGGCGAAGGCCCACTTGTATTTGCCCGCGACTTCACTGCAGAGGCGGTTTACTTTGTCGTAGGTGCCTTCGACGCGGATGACGTTCGTGCCGTAGATCAGCGAGCCGAGCACTTTGCCGGGTTCGAGGTCCGCGGGGATAAACACGAAACTTTTCAGACCGGCCGCGGCGGCGTTTCCGGCGACAGAGTTCGCAAGATTGCCGGTGCTGGCGCAGGCGACGGTGCTAAAGCCCATTTCGAGCGAGCGCGACAAAGCAACGCTCACGACGCGATCCTTGAACGAGAGCGTCGGGTAGCAGACCGTGTCGTTTTTCACCCAGGCTTCGCGCACGCCCAGCCGTTTGGCGAGGCGGTCGGCCTTGACGAGTGGCGTGAAGCCGACTTGTTCACCGACTTGGACCGGACCCTCGATCGGGAGCAGTTCTTTGTACCGCCACATGTTTGGTCCGCGCTAGCGGAATACATCACGCGAGACGACCGCCTTGATGGCGTCGTAGTCATACGCCACCTCGAGGGGCCCGAAGCAGAAGTCG
>CAYXRK010000296.1:0-3708 GCA_964467615.1 uncultured Nitrospirales bacterium
GCCTTCACCCTCACCCTCACCCTCACCCTCACCTTCACCCTCAGCACCCACATCAATGACGGTCCACAGAAAGGCGGCGGAATCGGACAATTCGCCATCGGACGCGCTTACGGTGACCTCGTACACCCCCGCGGCGTCAAACCCGAGCGTGCCGTCGATGACGCCGCTGCCCGTGTCGAGCGAAAGTCCGTTTGGAAGATTCGTTGCGCCGTAGAGCAGCACGCCGGCTTCGGGATCTTCCGCCATGAGTTGAAGAAATATGGCGTCCCCTTCGGCGTTGTTCTGCGCGCCGGGACCGGTCAGGACCGGCGGACGGTTTGCGATGGAAAGGTCGAGCGTGTGCAGTCCGGATAATTCCGTCCCGGATATGAGTAAGCGGGCCGCGGAGAAATCAAAGTTGCGCACGTAAGGCGGGACTTTGACAAGTCCGATGTTGCGTTCCAACCAGTGCTCGCCGCCGTCTGGGGAATAATAGAAACCTTCGCTCGTCCCCGCGTACAACGTGAATGGGTTTAGCGGGTCGACATGGAGCGCCGGCACATAGCTCGTGTCCCCGTCTGGCAACCCGAAGTTCTTTTGGGTCCACGTCGCCCCGCCGTTGGTGGTCACGTAGACACCGTTATCTCGCGTCCCGGCGTAGAGGACCGCATCGTCCTCAGGGTGGGCCGCGATCGAATACACGTAGTTGGGTGCCGGCAGGTGGATGTCCGCCCATGTGCTCCCGCCGGTATCGCTTCGCACGAGATTGGGCGTGCCCGTGCCTCCCGCGAAGATCGATCCCGTCGGGCCCACCGTGAACGCGTAGGCGCGAATTTCAAAGCCGGAAGGTTCCGGTAAGTGGTCCCACGTCGCGCCGCCATCGGTCGACTTGAGCAGGTACGAATCCTCGTCGGTAATCGACGGCAGTTCAAAGTCGCCCGCGTACATGACGAGCGTATTCGCAGGATCGGTGAAGAGCGCCTTGTTTGACTCGCCGAGGTCCGCTCCGTCCGCGACGGTCGTCCAGGAAGCGCCGCCGTCCAGGCTTCGCAGAATATCTCCGTCTTGTGTTGCGGCGATGACCCTGCCGGCACGAGCGGCCAGCGCGCGCACGTCCCTACCGGCAATATCGCCGGACAGCGCGGCAAATGTCGCGCCACCGTCCGTGGATTTGTAGACATTCGGCTCCGAGGCCGCGTAAATGATTGACGGATCGGCGGCGTCAGCCGCGACGGCCGTGACGTCGAGAGCGGCGAGGTCTGGCGGTACCGACCACGCCGATCCGAATGGAGTGGCGACCGCGACGCGCGAGTTGGGCCCTTCGATACTGTTCTCTGTTGTCGTAACGACGACGTAGTACGGCAGGTTGTTGAACAGCCCCGTTATCACATGCGGGCTAGCTGCATCGACGATGGCCGTGCTTCCCGGCAGGTCCTTTCGGCGGTCCTTTCCCAGGGCGGGCTCGGCCGAGTAATAAATCGTATACGATGACGCGTGAACTACGTCATCCCATTGCACCGTGAGTTCTTCGTCGCCCGGGTCGGCAACCACGAGAAATGGCGCCGCGGGCAGATCGGTCGATGGGGCGGCGCCTTCGTACAGAAAAACTTCCCTGTCCGTCCCCCCGCCGTCGAATTGGCCGAACCATGCTACAAAGCCGTCGGCCAGGCAGGGCCGCTCGACACTTAACACCGGAAACGCGTTTACAATCGCGGCGGTATGGAGGCCGTCAAACGTCGGCGAAAGGCCGTCGTCGTAACGCAGGTTGTTCGCGATATCTTTCCACGCGAGCTGTCCTTGGTTGAACGTTATGGGGAAGGAGAGATTGAAATACGCGGCGAGCGCCGTCGTGTCGTCCGTGAGTTGAAGCCCCCCGGCCAGTACGATGTCTCGGCGGGTGTTGCCTGCGTTGACATGGATCCAGGCCACGTGTTGCCCGTCCGATTCGACCACGCCGTTCGAGCCGTCTGCGTCGAAACTGAGTTGCGTGCCCGTTCCTTTGGCGTTTGTGTCGATGAGGAACGCCTGCGAGACGCCCGCCAGCGACTTCTCGTACGTAATGAGCCCGTTCCGAATCCGCACTCCGTAGATGAGACCCGAGTCCAGCGCACTCACCGAGACCCCGTCGTAATAATGCAGGGTGGTGTCGGTCTGTCCGACGATCTCCGTGCTCCACGCCGCTTGGCCCTGACTCGTCGAGATTCGCGCCACTCGTACATCAGGATTGTTGCCGCTCGGGTTCAGGTTCGTGATACCCCCGCCGTCGAGGTCGATGAGAAACGGGAACTTTGCCAACTGGTTAGTGCCCGGATCGAACGCTTGCAGAATTATGAACACATAACCATCTGCGATCGCGAGGCCTTCGGGGTTCATGGGGCCGCCGCCATCGAACGGACTGTCGGCGCTAACCAGCATGAGAGGGCCGCCGTCGTTGACGAAGACATAGGCATCGTCAGTGCCGCTGCGCCACGCCCCGATGACTTCTCCCGGCGCTGCGCCGCTCCCAAGCCCGAAGACCGAATCGGTAATATCCGACCCGGCTTGGACGAGGGAGACTTGATTACCATCAAAAAGCACGACGTCGTCCGGGCTCCCGTCGTTACCGATATCCTGGGACCATAGGACCATTCCCTGGCTCGTCACCGGGTGGCTGGGCCCCCATGATTCATCCACGTCGTTCAGCTCGAGTATCGGCGGGGCCTCGAGATCTTGGACAGTGAGCGTGATCGTCTGACTGTCGGACAAGTCGCCGTCCGTAACTTCGAAGCCGATCCCCGAGTACACCCCGGCGTCCTCGAAATCCGTCTGCCAATCGAATTGGGCCGTCCCGTCGCCGTTGTCCGTAAAGGCGGCGCCCGCGGGCAACCCCGTTGCCGAGAACGTAAGCGGATCATTGTCCGCGTCCGTTGCCGAGACGCCGAACGATATCGTCGCCCCTTCGCTAGCAAGTTGGTTCGCGATCGAACTCAGTATAGGGGCGGAGTTCGGAAAGTCGGCGATGTTTCCCGGAAAGGTCAGCGCGGTGATTTCCGCTAGATTCGAGAACCCGTCACCGTCGGAATCGAGGGACTGGATAGTGGTCAGCGCGCTCGAGTTCCGGCCGGCGTTCTTATACGCCGTCCCGTAGAGGTTCAGGGTAGGAGCCACTGTGTGGCACACCGTGCATGAATCGAGAGCGGTGCCCACCACCAATGGATACTTCGTCTTGAAGTTCGAGAAGTCGGTACCGTTGGCGAAGCTGACCGAAAAAGGCAAGATTAACGATATGGCTGAAACGGCGACAACGAACCGCGGACAAAAGAAAATGTTTCGTCTCCTCGCTCGAACAGCGCGATGATTGGCACCCGATCTTTTCGCTGATAGTCTATCACGAAAATGAGAAAGTAAAGCATAACTTGAACATTTTCGAAAGGGCGAAATCGGGCCACATTTTGACATCGTTGAACCAGTGAGTCTATGCAGTAGATCATCGCTGCGTCGGGAGTAGGCATTCGCCATGGGCTGCCAACTCTGCACGGCGTGAAAAAGGGTCGGCGGCGGATGTTTTCCAGGAATATTTTTGGGCCGCGCGGGAGCAATGCTTGAAATGCGACGGAGCGATGAAAGCGGCGGCGAGCCGCCCAGGCCATAGGCGTGCCGGAAGGATGCCAGCGGTACGAATGAAGCCGTGGGGCGGCGTGTCGGAGGTGGCGTTACGCGAGGATGCCGAGGGGGGGGAATTGGCCTTTG
>CAYXRK010000297.1:0-3705 GCA_964467615.1 uncultured Nitrospirales bacterium
TCGTTTCCTGTCACGTACACGGTCACGCCGTTCCCCAATGCCCGCGCCGCCTCGAGGACCTCTGCGATCGGCTCATCGTCTTGATAGGTGCAGACGAAACAGATGTTGAATGACTTCGCCTTGACCTCGTACTCGCCTCCCGGCAGCGCATACGGTATGTCGCTAATCACGACTGCAGTCCCGCCCAGGCCCTCCACCCTCCTCGCCAACTCCGCGTTCGTCACGACGGAACACGCCGCCCGCTTCACCAAGAACGAATGTAGCGGCGCCAGACGCGTCCACTCCCGCTGATCAAACGCCGCCGTGTGCGAGTCGATAACGAAGCGTGCCCGAAACAACAGGCAGTAGAACCACGCGACCAGCGGCAGAAAATAGGGCGGGTTCATACAGAAGACTGCGTCGGGCCGACGGCGGATCAAGAACAGCATCGTCTCGATCCCTCGAGGAATGTATTTGAACAGGCCCAGCGACGCGCCCGAATGTATGAATATCGCCTCCGCGCCAATGCCTTCCGCAAGGCTCGCGCTGCGCGTCGTGTGCTTCACCCACGAAACAAACACACGCGCGCCCTTTCGCGTCGGAAGCAGACCCATGGGCTAACGCTTTACCGCACGCACGCCGAGTTTCCAGCCTTGGTCCTTACGCCCGAAGTGCCGGTCCGTATACACCGTGATCGGGTACGTGAACGGGAAAAAAAGGTACTGCAATTTCCGGTTCTTGTCCACCCACTGATTGAGCCAATGCGACCAAGACGAACACAATAGGTAATCCGTGTTGGTCACTTCGAATCCGTTTCGCGTCAATATCTCCGTCACCGATTCGCGCGTATAAAAGTGCGGAACATAAAACCGCTCGGTATGTTCAGCCCGCTGTTTCTCCGTAATCGCGTGATAATTGAGACTGTCCAGCGTCAGCGCGAGGACCCCGCCGGGACGCATGCACCGGCTGAACTCGCTGAACGCCGATTCGTTGTCCGGGATATGCTCGACCGAACACACGCCGAAAATCTTCGTGAACGTCGCGTCGGGAAACGGTAGCCGCTCCGCATTGCCCTGAACAAACACGGAATGCGGACCCGTATGGTGCATCGCCGCGATCGACGTATCGAACCACATCAAATCGAGCCCCACCGTCCACGCGGGCCCACTGATGTTTTCGGTCCAGTACCCCGTGCCGCTGCCGATGTCCAGCAAGACGTCGTCCGCCTGTACGTCGAGATACTTTTTGAGCATCCGAATTTCGATCCGCCGGCTCGTCTTATACGGATCGAGCGGAATGTAAATGTCTTTGCCGAGAATCGTGCGATGCATGTGGGTCAGGCGGGATCGGTGATGGTGACGGTGGACTGAACGGACGTGCCGCGCCGCGTCAGCCGGATACACCGGTTCGGCACCTTCACTCCATACCGCGGCGAGTACCACGTGTCCAAAATCGCGACGTCATCATACCCATCGTATCGCAACGCGGCAAAGGGCGCGCCGCCGCGCTCGATCGTAATCGTCGCCCCGGCGACGGTCGCGTCAAGCTCCGGATGCAGGTGCAGCAGCCAATCCAAATCGACAGGCGCCTTTCCCTGCATCAATTCGAGTTCGTCCCGAATTTCCAATCGGTCTGCGTCCAATTCAAAACGTCGCCGGTGTCGATACTCGTCGCGCGCCCGCATTTCCGCCGCGAGCACCGTCCGCGTCGCGTCGGTTTCCCACTCCGTCACATGCGTCACCGGAACGCGGCCCCAGTCTTTCAGCGGAAACATCTCCGCCTGCTCCACGCCCCTCGGAGCAAGCGTGTTGTGCGCCGCCGTCGAGCGGAAATGGTCCCGCCACTTCGTCTCGCATAAATACCCATACGTCCCCGAATCCACCGCCAGCGGTTGCCCGCGCCAATAAATCACCGGCGCGAGTATGTCTGCGTGGCTATGCCCACACGCGCCTTCGCCCCCAAGCCCGAATTCGCCGCATCGGACAAAGACAAACGTCTGCCCTTCACGCGCGCGAAGTACTGCTTGGCCGCCTTCGCGGCACAAGTGCCCTCTTGCGACGGTCGTGGGCTTGTGAACTTCCGATATCGCGGCCAGCCTCCCCTCACCCGTTCGCCCTGAGGGTGTCGAAGGGTGAACGGGTGAGGGGAGGCGGACTTCACATACCGTAAAAGTCTCCCACTCCGGGTTGGGCAATCCAACCTCCCCATCGTCACAATCTCCCACCCCCAGCCCACTTCCGTCCGGCGTACCCACCTCCACCTCATACTCGGTCATGGGTCCCATTCGTCCCATCGCATTCCGCTCATCCAACATGCCCGCAACCAATGTCGCAAACTCCAACACAAACCGGTGATACCCCGTCGACTGTTCCGCATTCACGCCATCCGCGAACACCTGTCGTTCTAACTCGTGTGCGAACAACCGCAAGGCCCTGTTCCGAATTCGAGCCGCGTCGCGGAACGCCGGAAATGCCGTGCCGAAGATCGCCAGCGCCGCCGTCTCCCCAAGAATATGATTATTCCGCACCAACCAATCCGTCGTCAGATGCCCGTTGATATGCAGTGCGTGCTGATAAATCGAAACGACACACAAATCCCGTCCCTCGCACTGGAACACTTCCGAATGCTGCAACAAGTTGAATGCGTTCGTCCACGAAATTAGCCGTAGCCCCGCCTCCATCGTGCTCACCCAATTCACGCCCTGACCGTACGGGTTGGACTCCACCCAGTCCCGCATCTGCGCGCAGACTTCCCGCGCGTATCGATCCTCCCCCGTGTACAAAAACGCCTTCGCCAGCGTCACGAAATACTGGTGCCGGTTCAACTCCCACGGATACTTCACGTCTCCCGGCCGGTCCTCGCGATAGTAGTTCTGCGCGCCCGAAATGTATTCGTGACTCGGGACGTTAGGCCAACTCCCGCCCGATTCCGGACACCAATGCCAGTCGATCGTTTCGCCAAACGAAACCTGCCTTCCGAGAAAGTCGAACTCATGCCGGCAGATCGCGTCCGCTTTCTCGATGGTCTTCGCGACATTCTCCGGAAATTCCCGCTTCACCGTCTCGGTCAACGCTTCGAGATCGGTTTTCTCACAGGGAAACAACCCGCGCGTGATCTGCATCGGCCCCACGCCGCTCTTCGACTTCCACGATCTGTGCAACTCCCCCAGCTACCCCATCATCGGCGCCCACAACTCCTCCCATCCCGTACACGAGACCCCGCACACGCCGTGGACCCGGCCGCGCCACGCCGAACTCTTCTTCGACCTGGTGGCCGCCGGGGAGTTGGAGATTGCCCCCCTGATCAGCCACCGGCTGCCCTGTGCCGAGGCGCCCAGCATCTATGCCGAACTGCTGGCCGACCGTTCCCGCGCCATGGGAGTGGTGCTGGAATGGGACGGGGCCGGCGCCTGAGAAAAGAGAAAGGAAAAGAGGCATGACCGCGATGAAGATCGGCAAGGGCAGCCAGTGGGCCTTCTACAACGGCCGGTGGACCGACGGCCCGCAGCACCAGCTGCGGCCCCCCGACGGGGGCGGCCGGGAATACGCCGCGGTGCTCCGCACCGGCGAGTACACCGACCTGAGCGCCTCCTTCCGCTTCCGGTTCCTCGCCCACTTCGGCGCCGCCCGCCTGCTCTTCCGCCTGCAAGATCTGAATAACTACTACGCCCTCGACATCCCCTGGTGCGGCCAGCAGAACCGCAACCGCCACTTCTGGGCCGGCATC
>CAYXRK010000298.1:0-3699 GCA_964467615.1 uncultured Nitrospirales bacterium
TGGACGGGTGAGGGGCCGTCGACACTCCTTATAGCCTTGATTTGGTTGCGGCTATACCGCGCTGTGACACTCGGCGTTGACCACTTTTGACGAAAAGGGCCTGTTTTATGGCCTGGATCGACTGTTGACGAGGGGAAGAACTTAACGCGAAGGCGCTGAGGACGCAGAGGGCCTCCGAGAATTGGGATGTGGGATTGACTCTCGCGGCTCCTCAATGACGCAGCCGGTATTAGCGGTCTAGTCGACATCCCCGTGGGATGGAAGTTCCGCGGTTTGCGCGCCTTTGCGGGAGGCTTTGGGGGCTTTTTTGAATGTTGCGCCGACCTGGCGCACTGGCGGCATGTCGATTTGCTTCCCAGCGAGAAGCTCGGCGACCGTCAGAAGCTGTATCTTCGGATACATCTTGTTCCAGACCTTCGATTCGTAGTGTCCGGCTGTGGCCGCTTCCGTTCGCATGGGCTTGGTGGGATCCTCCATCGAGATCAGGACGCCTATCGCCGCCTTCTCCCGCTCCACCACGCCGCGCAAATCCCGGACCTGGTTCACGGTGACGTGCCCGGCCTTCACGGACAAGATGACCGTTTCAAACTTCCCGGTGCCGTCGGCCTGAAAGACGATCTTGCCGTCAATGCCCTTGTCCGCGCCCTTCTTCTCTTCCACTGGGCGCGCACCGACAAGTCCCAGCGCCCACCACTGAAATTGATATGGGTCGGCCGCCGCTAGCGCCGCGGCGTCCGGCACGCTCACCGGCTCGCCCACGACTTTGAACCGGATCGACTCGCTAAAGGTGTCCTTGAGTCGGCGCTTCATGAGGGTAATGGCAAGGTGGGTGATGTCTATCCCGATCCACCGCCGATTCAATCTTTGCGCCACGGCAACTGTTGTACCGCACCCACAAAACGGATCCAGTACCAAGTCGCCTTCGTTGCTGCTGGCCTTGACGATTCGCTCCAGCAGAGCTTCGGGTTTCTGCGTTGGATAACCGAGACGTTCCGCGGCGTTGGGATTGATAATCGAAATCTGCCACCAATCCGGCATTGGTGTTCTGGATTCCGCGCTTTCGACACTGGTTGCCTTCCGGATGCCTTGCTCAAAGTACGCTTGCTGCTTCTGACCCTTCCACCGTTTCAGCGTTCCTTCGGAAACGTCGGTGTACAACGAATTGAAATGGTGCGATTTGTTCGTGGCTTTGCTGTAGAATAAAATTACATCATGATTGCGTACAAATTGGCCTGCCGCTACCGACCACTTGCGATATGCCCAAATGATTTCATTTCTGAACGCCGCCGGCCGAAAAACCGCGTCCATGAGCATCTTCAAATAGTGGCTTGCTGTCGGATCGCAATGGAGGTAAATGCTTCCGGTGGACTTTAGGACGCGGCGCATTTCCACTAGGCGCGGGGCCATCATCACGAGGTAAGCGAGCATGTCGCAGGGGCCGAGGAATGTGCGGAACGCCTGCATCACGTCCGCGACTTTCCCACCGCCGATCACAAGGTCGGCGTAGACCGCCTCCCCGTCCTGGTCCCAAGTCCAAGTGTCCTTGAACGCCCGTATCTGGGACGCGGCCCGAGCCCCGTCCTGTTCCTTGAACAAAACATTGTAGTTCTGGTCGCTCTTGAACGGAGGGTCGAGGTAGACGAGATCAACCGTCTCATCTTTCACGTACCGCCTGAGAATCTCCAGGTTATCGCCGTAGTAGAGTACGTTGTCCATGACTATCGACCCTTCAGCAGTGGCGAGGCGAAGTCGCCGGCACGTGGCCATCCATGCTCTGCGACAAAGCAATATAACTTAGATACCAACGAAATGCGCCTCCCAAAACTAGGGGATGCCCAGCCCCATGGGCAAGGGCGACAATTGGAATCGATTTGCGCTTACGGATGCCCTTTAGTCATCTGAGCCGGTTCCTTGGCTTGGTCTTGCCTTTTGGTTTGCGTTTGAAGTGAACTTAAATAAATCCGACACCGCAGCTTTCAGGTCGCGTTGGTCGGCGAGTGCGAGTCCGAGTTTCTCGGACAAATCGGCGAGGACGAGACGAATGCTGTGCGCGACCTTCAGGCAATCCTCGTCCGTTTCAGAATGGACTCCAATTGAGAGTGAGTTGTGGAGCAGCTTGAGCGGATTGTGCGAGTCGATGAGCAAAGATTCCGGGATGACGTCTTTGACGGCGTCGACAGCGCGGGCAAATTGCTTCTCTGACGCCGCTTGTCCTAGGGTTGTTAATACTTCCTTGGGTGCATTCAGTTTCTGCGCCACGCGCAAAATCTCGGATATTAGATGGCTCTTTTGCGACTCAACGACTCGTCGATAGTAGGTAAACGCACCGATACCGAGCCCACGCTTCTCGCAAATGAGTCCTCTGCGAAAAATCGCGAAGTCATCACCCAGTAGTTTTTCGAGACTCTTCGGAACTTGCACATACAGCTCAGGAATCTCCCCTATCTTGATTGCTTCGCCGTTACCCGCGTTGTCGATGGGGCAAATCACGACGCAATACGTTTTCTCGCCCTTTTGACAGTCTCTACACGTATACTTGAGAAAATCCTCGAGAATACCCGGCTTCTCAAATCCGCGGTGATGGCGCCACAGCCCCTCAAAATTGCGAATGCCGTCGCACTCTGCGCAGTGAAGTCGCAGTACCGGAGTCTCGTGCGCGAAAGGCATGTATACGTTTGGCAACTTTTCGTTCCGGCGAAAGTATCCAGCTACCTTCTGCACGGAACCCACGGGATGCGATTCGAGGAACTCGCTCCACGTTACGAGTTCCGCCGACGATTCTAAAGTTCCAACACTCTGATTCGTTTGTTCTTCGTTCATGCAATTGCACCGTCGTCAAATTGTACAAAAGTTCCCGACGCCGACATTATAGCGAGACTACGCGACGAGTTTACGTTGTCAATTCTGCGCCATCGCGCGAGACCGCCTCGCAATGGCTGGAGATGAGTAGAACAGTAGACGTTGCATTTTGTTACGCAGCCGTTACCTAGTTTGAGATGCGGTGTCGCCACTGGTAGTCTCAAGTATCGGGTCGCGACAAATCCGTATCGTTGACCGATAGCGCCCTCAAGCGTCTTCACGATGTTGCGACGAGCGGCATTCCGGCAATGAACAACGCGAAATCATTATCGGGCATTCGAGCACGCTTCGGCTGCTCATCGTTTGTTTTACGGAAACCGAAGGGCGGGTCCGGTTGATCAGCGCCCGCAAACCAACGCGCAACGAGCGCAACGACTATGAAGAAAACGTCAGCCCCTAAGAAGCCGCGTGCTCGGCGCGACAGCGAAACTGAAGAGTACCGCTTCGACTATCGCAAGGCGAAACCGAACCGGTTCGCGAAAATGATGCCGCAAAGCACGGTCGCGGTCGTCCTCGAGCCAGACGTTGCGGCGGTCTTCAAAACCTCCGACGCCGTCAACGGATTTCTGCGATCCGTCATTTCAGCAATGCCGGGATCCAGGCGCCGCAAGACGCGGTGATATCGCCGAACGCGTTCGGGCACGCCTTTGAGAAGGTGGAAAGGGACGTGTTGGTGATGGTTCACCACCGCCTCTTTTCCGATCCAATTGAGTGTGGGCATGAAGAGGTTGGTGTTTTCCCGGCGAGCGCGTCGCATTGCATCGTTCGATGATCGTCTCTGCCTTTTGTTCCCGTTCCGTTCTTTCGCGGCCGAGTTCCGCGGTTCACCCTCGCGTCGAG
>CAYXRK010000299.1:0-3657 GCA_964467615.1 uncultured Nitrospirales bacterium
AGCGCCGCCGTTTGTGAACGGGGTACTCGACCGGATACATAACGGAGCGGGGGGGTAGGCTGGCAGCCGAGGGCGGCTGCCCCACATGCGTTTGGAATATGGAGCGGCGGCTCGGACTTTCCGGGTCGCCAGGAGGGGATAGGACGTATGGGACAAATAAGACGAATACACGATTTCCCCAACGCGCACCAATTCGGAGCCGCGAGTACATAGCTTTGCCGCCGCTCTCCCCTCCTATTACACTAACCGCATATTCTGCCTCGTCGACCAGGACAAACGGAAAGTCATCCGCTACCTCAAAGCGGTCAGACCCCTCCCCGAGGAAATCGGGGCCGAACGCGGTCACAAAATCGCCGTCAAGGTAGTCGATATCTTCGGAAATGACACGATAACCATCATCGAGGTGGACGTTTAACGTCCGTCGAAATTGAGGAGTTTTCGATTATGAGCAAGCGCATTCAAAGGACCGGCGATTTGCCTGTTTCTCCGTTCGAGCGAATCAAGCGCACGAACGATGCCGGGATGGAATTCTGGTCAAGCCGCGAATTCGCGGTGGTGCTGGACTACGGCGACTACCGCAACTTCGAGGGGGTGATCGACAAGGCCAAATTGGCCTGTTTTAACAGTGGAAACCGCTTGGAGGATCATTTCGTTGACGTCACCGATATGATCGAGATCGGCAAGGGAGGGCAGCGGCCCGTAAGGACCGTCCTCATGTCGCGCTATGCGTGTTACCTTGCGATTCAAAACGCGGATCCTCGCAAGGAAATCGTCGCCCAGGGACAAACGTACTTCGCCGTCCAGACACGGCGCCAAGAATTGGATGACGAACGAATTGAGGACAAACGCCGGCTTCTGTTGCGCGAGGAGATTCGGCGTCACAACGTCCAACTGGCCGATGCGGCCAAGGGCGCGGGCGTCGTCAAGCCGATCGACTACGCTATTTTTCAGAACCACGGCTACATGGGACTTTATGGCGGGCTGAAGATGGAAGACATCCATCGGCGCAAGGAACTGAAAAAGAGCCAAAAGATTTTGGATCACATGGGGAGCACGGAGCTGGCCGCGAACTTGTTCCGCGCGACCCAGGCGGAAGACAAATTGCGCCGCGACAGAGTGAAGGGGAAGGACGCCGCGAACCGGACCCATCGCGAAGTGGGCGCGAAGGTGCGTCAGACCATCAGGGAATTGGGCGGTACAATGCCGGAGAACCTGCCCACGGCAGAGAACATAAAGAGGATCGAATCCAAGCAACGAAAACAATTGGATAACGCCGACGCCCCCGAGAAGAAGCGGAAACGATGAGGAAGGTGGACAACTACGCCACGACCATCATGGAGGTGGTGGTATGAAACGTGACGAAGCGCTTGCGATCCTTGCTCGGCTGAATCCGGTGCTCGCAAAACGTTTCAGAATCGAGCGCTTGGGGATTTTCGGGTCCTCGGCGCAGAACGGCAGCGTAGAGGCTTCTACTCAGGGCGTCCGACGATTTCGATTTTGATGCCCTCGGGTCCGCGTGCGAAGGCCATCCAATGGTCGCCGGATTTCTGTGGCTTGGTGTCGAACGTTGCGCCTTTGGCCTCGAGTGCGGCGATGAGCGCTTTGAAGTCCACCGGCGTGAAGCCAATGTGATCGATCGAGGTGCCCGGCGAAGGCACGACGGCATTCGCCGACTTGTTACAGATGAGCCACATGTTGTTGTACTTGATGGACGGTAGCGGCGCGAGACCCTTGAAGGTAGTGATTTCGCCGCCGTAGACCTCCGAGTACCACTTCATCGTTGCCGCGGGGTCCGCCGAGATGAGGTGGACGTGGTGAAAGCCGAGCAGGTCTTTGTCCTTGAGAATCTCGATCTTCGTGCCCCAGGGGTCTTCCGCCATCGAGTACGTGAACCCGGCGGACGGTACCTCGCGCGGCAGTTGCAAGACCTTGCCGCCAGCGGCGGTGACGGCGTCGAGCTTCGCTTGAATGTCATCAAACGAAAAACCGATGTGGTCGACGGCCGAGCCTTCGCTCCGCTTGACCTCGCCTTCACCTTTGCGGAATTTGACGAGATTGGTTCCGAAGAGGACTGCGTCGAACGGTCCGCTCTTAGTGACCTCGCCGCCGAACAATTTCTGATACCACTCCGCGGCGACCTTCGTGTCCGGCGCGACGAGATGGACGTGGTCCCAATCGATCGGCGCGGCGCACACGGCGGCGCAGAGGGTGAGCGTGACGAAAACGGCGGCAAACACGGAACGTGTCAACATGGGTGGTCTCCCTGATCGGCGCAGAATACATCGCGGCGGGGGCGGTGTCCAGAGGGCGGAATTCATCCTGCTACGCGGCAGAAGCAGTAAGACAGTGGACTATTGCTCATCTTCCAGCCCGTCTTCCGGAAGGTTTTCATCGCTGACGGAAGACCATGTGACATTTGTAAGATCGTGATTCACGGCCTCCAGGAAACGAACAAAATCGACTTCTTTTCTCAAGAAGAACCGCAAATGAGCGCCATGATTCACTGGCGTCGGTTTCGCATCTGGGCCGACTCGTTCCAACCAATACTTCTCGTCGTTTGGAAACCGGCCATGCTGCCAGACATAGGTGTGCCGCTTCTTCGCGCTCGTGTCGAAACGATGACGTCCATTTACTCGAAAGCGCAAATACCGGTAGGTCAAATAGTTGCTTCTTCCTGCATCAAGTTCTTTTCGGAAAAAAGCTAGAACTGCCTCATTCTCAACAGACTCCAACGCTTCGTCCCAATCGGCCCATCGAACTAGCCCGGCTCTGACCGAAGTACCCCTACTTCGTCCCCGTCTGATTGCTTGTTCGCTTATCTCTGGCGGCGGGTATATACATGTACAACTTAGGTACTCGACATCACCCTCCGCCGAAAGTTTCAGGCGATAGCAACGAATATCCATCTCGTACTGCTCGCTTAGCCACTCAGCAGCGACCAAGACCTCGTAGTCGAAACCTTCGGCCATAAGGATTATTCGCTGATTTTGGTTGAGACTTTGCATAGACTCGTTCAGAAAGTTGTCAATCTCGCTCTCGATATCGTCAGCGCTGGCGCCAGTCAATTTGAGTCGTTCCGCGAGAATTTGGCTTGGGTCCCACTTGGCGATCATCGCGGCATACGCGATAGCTTGGAGCAATTGGAGTTTGTGCGCCCCACGCTTCAGTTCGATGACGACTAGATTACCTTCCTCGTCGATGGCTAAGAGATCAATACGGTCCTCAACAAAATCGGCGAGCCGGACTTCCTCCCCGATGAGTAGGAGTTTCTCTCCCATTTCATCGAAAAACGCGCTCGGGCTGTTCCGGATCATTTGCTGCAGATCGTCACGTTCGCGCCATCCCGCCTCCGGAAACGACTTCTGACTCAGTGACGTAAGACTTTTGCTCGATCTATCTACGCGGAGCATTCGGCGAGTTTCTCCTATCGCTTGGGCCGTTGTGCTTGTTCCGCCTCGTAGCGGGGTAGTTCTTCGGAGACTATTCGTTCAAGTAGTTCGTCGAGAGTAATGCCGCGGGCAACCGCATGACGCCGAAGCTCATCCAATCGCTTCGAATCCGTTCGCCATTTGATAACAGCTTTTTTCATGACACAAGCAGTCTAGCCCGCATCGCTCACCACGTGGTTGAATTTCGTTTGGATTCGTTGTCGTCCGT
>CAYXRK010000300.1:0-3576 GCA_964467615.1 uncultured Nitrospirales bacterium
TCGACCACAAGCGAAACGTTAAGTTGAAAATGTTATTTTGCGTCTCTTCCTAAGCGAGCCGACTCGGCTGTCCGTGCCGTTCGAGGCAATCAGCAGCGCGTTGTACCAGAGCAGCGCCGGTATCTCGGCCTTGTAGTGCGTCAGGTTCTCGTCGAATGCCTCGCGCGCCGGTACGCCGGGTTTCTTCAGTTCGATGACCACCAGCGGCAGGCCATTGACGAAGCCGACCAAGTCCGGCCGGCAGGTGTAGAGCGCGCCGGTGACGCTGAGCTGGCTGACCAGAAGGAAATCGTTGTTCTCCGGATGCTCCCAGTCCACCACTCGCAGCCGCTCCGTCTTTTGGCCGCCCGCCGCGGCGGGTTGCCGGTCAGGCACGGAAACCTTGATGCCTTCCTTGAGCAGCAGGTAAACCTCACGGTTCGCCGCTTCGAGGCTCATCGCCGAGCGATCGCGCGTCAGTTCATCGATCGCGGTGGTCAGCGCCTCGGCGGGAAGCGCGGGGTTCAGCCCCTGCAACGCGTCGCGCAGGCGGGAGACGAGCACCACCTCGCCCTTCGTCTCCCGCTGCAAGGTGCCCGTCGCGCCGAAGGTCTCCTCCATCGCCGACACCGTCCGCCATCCAAGCTCCGCGAACAACCCAATCGCGGGCTGCTCGACGAGTTGGTCTTCGGTGTAGGCGTGCGCGCTCATTTCAAGACGTAGCGCCCGGTCTTCAACGTGCCGACTCGCTTCACCAATCCGGCCTTGAGCAACGGACGAAGCAAATCCATCGCGCCCTGTTTGGACACCTTCAGCGCCGCCCAGAGTTCGGACGGCGTCATTGCGCCGCGTTGGCCTAGCAGCTTTAGCAACTGCTCCTGACGCGGCCGCAGGACCACGCGTTCGCGCGCCACCGCCACCGAAAGCCGGCCCATGCGCTCCCACACCCGGTCCAGCGTTTGCTGCAAGCCCTCCGCGCAGTATTCCAGCCACGACGTCAGGTCGTCGCCCTCGCGTCGCGCCGCGTCCAGCGCCGAGTAGTAGCGCGGGCGATCTTCCCAGTAGAACTCGTCCACCGCGAAGATGTGGTGTGAATCGAATCCGCGCCGGTAGAGGTCCCACAGCGCAAGCGCGCGGCCCGCGCGCCCGTTGCCGTCCGCGAAGGGGTGAATCGCCTCGAAGCGATAGTGCAGGATCGCCGAGCTCAACACCGGCGAAATCCCCGGCGCATCCTTGTTCCACCACTCCAGCAACTCGAACATCAAGCCGGACACCTCCTCCGGCGGCGGTGGCACATACCGGCCCACGCGCACCCGTATCGTCCGGTAACGCCCTGCCTCACCCTGATCCATCACGCCACGCGCGATGATAACGTGCAGCCGGAAAATATCCGTATGCGTCAGGCGCTTTTTCGCCGCTTGCTTCTCCACGTGCCGGAGCGCCGCGAAATAATTCAACACCTCCCGCCGGACCCGCGCCGGCGCGGCCACGGTCGTTCCTTCCTCCAGCGCGCGGACTTCCTCCAGCGTGAGCGGATTGCCTTCGATGGCCGTTGAACTGTGCGTGTTGCGCGCCCGCGTGTCCTTTTGCAGCGCGGGAATCCACGGCACTTGCACCGCTGCGCCCTGAATGCGCTCCCGCAACGCGGCGATGCTCTCCACACGCGCCAGCAGGTTCGCGGTGATGGTGAATTGGGGTTGATAACTCATGCGGGATAGTCTGCCTGTGGGTCAACCCTGAGTCAAGTATCGGTCAAGTATCGGTCAAGTTGCTATGTCCGGCCCCCGGCGCCGGCCCGTGACGGCCGGCTGCTCGACGAGTTGGCCTTCGGCGTAGGCGTGCATGCTACCGGTCAATCCTGGGTCAAGTATCGGTCAAGTGTGGGTCAAGTAATGGGTCAAGTGCTCTCTAATGCCAACTGCCCCGACAGCAGGCGCGGCAGCAGCAGGTCGCGCGTTCGGCGGAGGTTTTGGATTTGGCGTTGAAGTGTGAGTGCCTGCTCGGCCATTGGCCCGACCTCGTCCTCGAAGCGGCGAACCAGTTTGGTGGGGGGTTGTAGGAACTCGATTGTCTTGAACACACCGCGACTAATTTCTTTGAAGGTCGCACCCGATGCCATGCGCTGAAACGTGGGCACGTTCTCCGTCAACCAATGAAAAAGGAAGAAGGGTGGGACACGGTCGTTGGGCAGGCAAGTGATGAAACCCTGATTGGTGCAAGCTTCCTGCGTGTTTATGGCGATGGCTCCGATAGTGGCACGGCTCGTGAGCATCACGCTGCGCGCCGGAAACAAACGCGCGGAACTTTTGGCCAGGCCAAGCTCGGTGATGTGGTCGCTGGAATCATCCATAAACATCGTGCCTGCGCCAGTGAGATCGCTGGGCGAGTACCACTGGATCGCCCCGCTGTCCCAATACTTTTCTTCCTTTCGTGACGGCGTGCCGCCGCCCGAAATCCCGAATGAGTCCGCAACGGTCTTCACCTCCCACCCTTGCGGAATCTCGCCGAGGAGCGAGGCGACGCGCGGGACGTTTTCGTGGCCGGGGAAGCGGAAGTGAACGAACCACTCGCGGTAGAGGGCGCGGGCCATCGCCTCCAATATCCGGATGCGCCGCTGACTGTTCTCTATCAACTCGTCGTAGGCCGACAGGATTCCCGCGATCCGCCGTTGCGCCGGAAGCGGGGGAAGCTCAAGCGGCTCGCGTTCAGAGAACGTCGTCCATTGAAATCGAGATACGCCAGTGTGCTGGGTGTGATACGCGTGCATGAAACCGGAGGCGTAGAGATGTTGAAGATACCAGAACATGAATTCAGGCGCGCAGAGTTCAGTGTTGAAGCGAATAAACCGACTGAAGCTCGCGCAGGTAATAGGCAGCTCAGTGCCCGAAAACAACTGTGGGCGCAGCAGAACTGTCCGACCGGTGATTTGATCCTTCGTTCCGCCTGCCGCTTCGATAATCACATCCCATGGCTGGAGTCGTTTTCGATCGGCGATATGCTTGCGAATGTGTCGCCTGGGAGTCGATTCTGTATTTCCGAAACGCACATTTTCGAAGTCCGTCCCGCGGATGGCGAGCATTTCCACCGATTCGTCGAAAGGCTCGCTCTTTCCCCACTCTCCATCCTTTGAAAACGCGATGAGGTCTTTGAGAACGCACTCCATTGTCACGCTTCCAGAATCTCCGCCACGTTAGTGGCGAAGATTTGTTCGAGATCGCGTGTCTGAGCGTTGAGGGCTTCGTCGTTCACTTCTTGGCTCGCTTCTTCCGCTTGGGTGGCGCGGGCAATTGACTCACGGCTTTGTCGAAATCGCTGCCGGCAGCGTCGGCTTGTTGAATCTGTTGGAGGTGGAATTTCTCGTATTCCTGCTCGGCGAGTTCCTTGGCCATGTCGTGCGAGATTTTCCCGGCATGCGTCAGGATGTTGCGGTCGTTCAAGGTGAGGAAGCCGTGGAGTTTGGCGATCCAGTCGCCCATGTGCATGGGCACGCGCCGCATGGCCTGGCCTTCGGCGAAGACGAGGTATTGCTCGACGAGGTTGTTCAGCGCGGCGAGTTCCGTTTCGTTGAGGTAGTTCTTGGCGATGGCGACATCCTGC
>CAYXRK010000301.1:0-3541 GCA_964467615.1 uncultured Nitrospirales bacterium
CTCACCTTCTCCTTCTCCCTCGCCCTCACCTTCGCCCTCACCTGGGCCGTCTATCGTGTCGAGGAAATTCGGAAATCCGTCGCCGTCGGCGTCGAGCGCGCCTTCAAGTTCGTCGCTCATCAGGTCGCCGTCGCTGTCGTCATCGAGGAAGTTTCGAATGCCGTCGTTGTCGGGATCGCCAGCGCGTTCAATCGTGTCGGGAATCATGTCGGCGTCGGAATCGAGATCGCGAAAGTTCGGCGTTTCGTCGTCGTCCTGGTCCGCGTTGCCCTCAATCTGATCAGAAACGCCATCATTGTCCGAATCTAGGTCAAGATAGTCTGGAATGATGTCCGAATCGGTGTCGACAAGGGCTTCGACTAGGTCCGCGATGCCGTCGCCGTCGCTATCGAAGTCGACGTAGTTACCTTGAGAATCGTTGTCAGGATCGGCGATGCCTTCGAGCAAATCTATGATCCCGTCATTGTCGCTGTCGGTGTCGAGAGAATTGACTAATCCGTCGTCATCGGGATCTCCGGCGCCATCGATCACATCGAGAATCGTGTCGCCATCGCTTTCATTGTCGAGATAACTCGGGACCGCGTCTTCGTCAGGGTCGCCTGCGCCTTCGGCAGCGTCCGGGACACCGTCGCCGTCGCTGTCATCGTCGAGGAAATTCCGCCAAAGATCGTGATCGGAATCGACCGTGCCCTCTACGCTGTCGTCGATGCCGTCGCCGTCGCTATCGAGATCCGCGTAGTTCGGCGTGCCATCGGCGTCCGGATCAGAACTGCCCTCGACGAGGTCCGTGATCCCATCGGCGTCCGTGTCGCGTTCATTGTCGAGAATGGTGACAAGCGCGGGATTGCTCGGCCCAATCGTTAGGCCTTGCGGATTCGAAAGTACGATCGAAAACGCCTCGTCCGGCTCGCTGGTTCCGTCGTCGAACAAGGTAATCAAGATGTCCAGCGCGGTATCACCGTTAGTGAAATCCAGCGTTCCGGCCGCGGCGGCATAGTCTTCGCCCGCCTGCGCCGTGCCGTCGACGGTCGCGTAATCGACGATTACCGGGACCCCTTCAGTGGTTACGACCCGATTCAGGGTGAACCTCACGGCCAGGCTCGAGGCGGTCTCCGGCACTGCGTACGGGCTTGACCTGAAATCTACCGCCGGCGGGTTTGGATCGATGAATTCCGCTGCGAGCAGAAACGAGACGTCGAAGCGTCCGTAGTAGTCGGGACAGAGGGGTTGGGAGCACGACGCGCCGCCGCCCCACAATTGGCCGATCACCTGCATTTCCGGATTGAAGAGCGGGCTGCCCGACGATCCGGGTTCCGTTGTCCCATCATGCCAGGTTGACTGGTGGAACCGATCCGGGATCGGATTTGTGCTGATACAGTCGTCTTCGTTATTCGTCAGATCACCAAAGGTGATGCGTTTGAAGTCGCCTCGAGGATGGTGGATACAGGTCGTGTCCGCGCCCAAGAAGTGAACGTCGCTGGACCATCCGACGAACGCGGCTTCCGCGGGCGGAGAATTACGCAGCCGAAGGAGCGTGAAGTCGGTCCCAGAAGTAAATGACGACGTCGCGAGTAGGTCTGCTCCTCCACTCGTACGGGGAACACTCAACAAGGAGGGTGCGGCGCCATCGCACTCAGGAGTCTGATAGAACCAATACAGTTCCAGCGAACTGGCGGGCGACTGCGATCCCACGCAGTGGTTCGCCGTCAACACATACGGAATGTCGGTCGATTCGTCGGAGTCAACGAGAAGCGTGGCGGTGCAAAACAGCGATCCGGTTTGGCCGATACGTCCCAAGCCGGCCACGCCGCTCGCGGTCTCCGCCCACTCGGGGTTGCAGGTTACATCGAGATTGCACGTGCCCGCGCCTTTCGGGCCGTCGCGCAGTTCCGAAAAATCGCGATACATGTGGACGGTGCGGTCGATCAGAATCGACACGCCTTCGACGGATTCCTGAGACGGGACGACGCATTCGACGACTACGGTCTCGCCGAAACAGGTCGGCGCCCAAATGTCGGACTCCGCGTCGCGCGGGCCAGGAAAGGGGCCGTAGACTTCGCTCGGGTCGCCCGCGTTGTAGACGATTAGCCGGGAACCGGGGGGCAGTATCGCCTCCGAGAAATGCACGCGTTGGCCCAACGCGCCCGGCGATTGAATCGCGATGGTCCACGCCCGCCCGCCAGAGGCCAGTTCTGTCCACTCGCCCGCAGTGACGACGCCTCCCTCCACGATGATCGGCTCATCGAAAATCTGAAACACGCCCGCCCGGAGCAGGCCCTTTTCTTCGACTTCACCTCGGATTTCGCCCTCCTCGAGTAGCGCTGCGTTATCGAGTTGGGGGAGCAGCACCGCTTCGCTCGCGGACGTCACAGGTTTGGAGGCGGGCGCCGACGATTTTGGGATCGGCTGCGAGGCATGACTCGTCTGGGTCGATTTCGGATCCGTCGACCAATCTCTCTGAGGAATGCCCAGCGCGTTCAGCCGTTCGTTCGAGACAAGTTCGCCCGAGCCATCCACGAACAGATCGAATGTGCCCCTCGAACCTCGGTTGGACAGGTGCAATCCTCGGACAAATTCACCCGAGCCGTCTCGTGCGGCTTCGATCCAGTCGAGAAGGACATCGAACTCAGTGGGCGGTATACCCAGGCGTTCGAGAACGAGTTGGGGCGGATCGGCGGGAACTTCGTCCTTGCACGCGGCGCACTTGCCTTGGGCCCATGCGGTCGGCGTTGTTGCCATCGACGCAATGGCGCACACTACACCCCAACTGACGATTCGCCGCCGCACGGACTACTCCTCACCCCGACTGCATGCCATTGGAATTCTACCATTCTAACGGCATCGATATGGATATCGGCGAGTGAGAGGGCCGTGACGGTTCCCGCGCCCCGAACACCCTGTGTTAGGCTTTGTAGTTCGATTCGAAAGGCAGGCGGATTTACTCGTCACCGAGCGCGGGATTCTTGCGATTGATGGAATGAGTACGATTTTCGACATCACTGGACGTATAGCCGTCGTTCTTGGAGGCAGCGGCGCGCTCGGCGCCGCAATCGCGCGTGCGTTTGCCGAGGCCGGGGCGCATTTGGTAGTCACCGGATCGACGGAGGACTCGACGGCGCGAACGGTGCGGGAGATTTCGGGCGAAGCGCGGGAAGTGCGCGGCGTGACGTTAAATACGCTTGACCGCAACGCCGTCCGAGACTTGGCCGCCGACCTCGGCCCAATCGACATCCTGGTCAATTGCGTGGGCGGGAATCGGGACGGCGCGACGACCGCTCCGGACCGCGCGTTCTTCGATCTGGAATTGTCGGATCTCCGCGACGTAATGGCGCTGAACCTCATGGCGGGCGCGATTTTGCCGTGCCAGGAATTCGGCAGGCAGATGGTGAACAATCCGCGCGGAGGCAGCATTATCAACATCAGTTCGATGGCCGCCGCGCGGCCGCTTACGCGTGTAGTGGGATACGGCGCTGCGAAGGCGGCAGTCGAGAACTTCACGCGTTGGCTCGCGGTGCACCTCGCGCAGGAGTACAGCGCGCTG
>CAYXRK010000302.1:0-3531 GCA_964467615.1 uncultured Nitrospirales bacterium
TCTCCCAGGCCTACGAGCGCTATGCCTACGAATACATCGGCGACATCGGCGCGGGCGGATCGATTCGAGGTCTGTTCGCAAATTACACGGATCTGCACCCTCATCTGTCGATGCACGCGAAGGTCCACCCGCCGGGACCCATCGCGTTGTTGTGGCTGATGTCTTACGTGGCCGGGCGCGGGGCGATGGGATTGTCGTTGGCGACGATCGCGTTCGGATCGCTCAGCGTTATTCCGCTGTTCTTTTGGGCCCGCGACGTGATAGGCCGCGAGGGCGCGCGAATCGCCGCGGTGCTTTTCGTTTTGATGCCCACCATCGTTTTGTTCACCGCGACGAGCGCGGACATTGCGTTTATGCCGTTTACGCTGACGACGGTGTTCTTGTTCTGGCGGGCAATCGAACGGGAGTCGATCTGGAGCGCGATTGGCGCGGGTATCGGCTACGCGATCATGTCCCTCTTGTCCTTTTCGCTCGTTTCAGTCGGCGCGTTTTTCGGGTTCGTTGGATTGTGGAAGTTGCGGCGGCGGCGGTTAGCGGTCGTGCAGACGGCCGCGCTCATGGCCCTTGCCGCCGGGGCAGTCCACGCAGCGGTCTACTATTGGAGCGGTTTCAACGTGGTCGAATCGTTCCAACAATCGCAGGCCCAGTTCGCGTTGGACCAGGCAAACGTGGACGAGTACATGCCGCGCTACCCGGCGTGGACGTTTCGTTTTTGGAACCCGATGGCGTGGTTCTACTTCGCGGGCATTCCGGTCAGCTTGCTATTTTTGCGAAGACTCCGAAACGCCGAGGGCGAGACGCGCTGGTTCTGGCTCATCTTCCCGGCGACCTTGCTTGTACTCGATCTGCTCTACCTTGCGCGGGGCGAAGGCGAACGCTCGGCGATGTACGTCATGCCGTTCCTCGTCATTCCCGCCGCGGACGCGCTCCGGCGACTCGGGGCCGAGGGATCGAAAGGGCCTGTGATTGCTACGGCGGCGTTCCTCGCCACGCAATGCTGGATCACCGAGGCGATCTTTTACACGTACTGGTAACATCTACAGACACGGCCGAGGCGACGAGTGGCTGGGAGGAACGCGCATGCACAGCGATGAGCAAGAGATTCGGCAACTGGTCGAATTTTGGCTGTCGGGAACCAAAGAAGGCGGCATCGACAAAGTCCTCAGCTTGATGTCGGACGATGTCGTTTTTCTAATGCCCGGCCAGCCGCCGATGATTGGAAAATCGAGCTTCGCCGCTGCGTCGAAAGCACAGCACGAACAAGGCCGGCCGAAGTTCGAGGGCACAAGCCAGATTCAAGAGATCAAGGTGTTGGGCGACTGGGCGTTCATGTGGACGCACCTAACCGTCGTTGTGACTCCGTCCGGCGGTGGTCCATCAATGACACGCGCGGGGAACACGCTCTCGGTCCTCAAAAAGGAAAAAGGCAAATGGATCCTGGCGCGTGACGCGAACATGCTCGTACCGGTGCCAGCGCCGGGCAGTTGATGTCCACCACCGCGCGAAAAAAAAGTGCCCCCAGGTGCGGTGTGGACCGGTCCCTGGGGGGCATGGCCGCGCAAGGCGGCCGTTGCTTGGGTCGCGGCATTGCGCCGCAATGGTGAGCGGGTTGGTCGTCCTGGGTAGACGCGGACGCGAGTGCGAAGCGTGACGTCGCTGGCGTGCGCCGGTTTCGTCGAAACAGGCGCTACTGCGGCCGCGTCTACCGTGCAACGATTTTTCTGTCTAGTTCTCCGGCAGCGGTTGGTTCGGGTCGAGTTCGTGACGCCAAATGTCGCCCCAGCGGCGGATGGGTTCGTCGGATTGCCCTTCGGTGGCCCAATCGATCCCGTCCATGACTTGGGGATCGTCCGGCGGCACGTCGCGCGGCACGACCTTCACGAGCACGTGGACCACGTCTCTGCGCTGTACCGCTCCGCACAGATTCGGCTCTTGTGTAACTGGGTTCGCGGGGACTGCAAACGTCTCGATTGTCGCACGGACAAGGTAGATCCCGGGGCGAAGGAACACGTGGCGCACGCCGATCTGCGCCGAGCCCACTTGCGGCCCGCACGCGCGGCCTTCCGCGCCGTCACGGCCAATGGGGAACCAGCCCTCGGCGTCGGGTTGAGGCTGCTCGCCGATTTCCAGCGTGGCCGGATCGGTCGGTTCGCCCTCGCCTTCGCCTTCGCCCTCACCTTCACCCTCACCCTCGCCTTCGCCTTCACCTTCGCCTTCGCCCTCGCCTTCACCCTCACCCTCGCCCTCGCCCTCGCCCTCACCTTCGCCCTCACCACCCTCGGGCGAGACGGGCTTCATGTGGAGGGTGAGCACGGAGCGAAGCAGCCCGCAGGCATGGTCATACCAGACGCCTTCCGTGTTGTGGTCGTAGCGGAAGACGACGCCCGCGCCTTCGCGAACGAGCATGCGGCCATCGTGACGCGGGAAGTTGTTCGCCGAGCCGATGATGTTGCACCCGCCTTCCTGCGGGTTCGGAACGACGGACAACGCAGCGCGCGGGCTGGCAACGACGTACTGCCGAAGCGGTATGTCGAGCGAGCCGGGGCCGCGATCTTCGAGGCCGAGCGCGCTGTTGATGACGCGTTGGATGTCGGTGGGGCCGACTTGGCCGTCACCGTCGACGTCCGTGACGATTTCCCACGGGCTGGTGTCTTGTGCGGATGCGGCCGCGGCGAGCAGGAACGCCACCGCGAGTACGAGCGATTGTACGGCGAGTTTTGTGCCGTTGTTCATGGTACTTCTCCTAGTCGTGCGCAATGCACGGGTGAATATCGTTTGTTTGGAAATGGTCGGAATGCGCCTTCGGGACACAGCACGGTGATCGAGGGCCGGCAGCCGGGGGCGGCTGCCCCACACTTCACGAGAAGAGAGGCGGAGCGTTCGGAGTGAGCGTAAAGAGGTAACGCTCGGTGCGTGTCGGGGCGTGGTCCCGATCGGGCCAGGGGCGGCCCGGAATTGGGCGATCGGTGCGCGGCGAGATTTGGAAGGTCGCCGCCGGCGGGAGTGCCGAGGAAGGTTGCGGCACGCGGGGCGCGGGCGGCGTGGTTGCGTCGGGCTTCGTATCGCTCGGCGGGTCGTTCGCGGGAGCGTCAGCTTCGGCCGTGCGCGCGAGGAGACGTTGGAGGTCGAGGATGTCGACCGCGCCGTCGCTATTTACGTCGACGAAATTGGAGTTGCGTTGTTCGAGTACGCCGTTCACCGCGGATTGGAGGTCGAGAATGTCGACACGGCCATCACGATTGACGTCGCCGCACGGGGATTCGGACGCGGGGGTGGCGAGGCTCCCGGCGCAAACTACGCACGCGAGCGCGAGCCGAAGTGTGAGATCGATTCGGGACATTAGCAGGTCTCGTGCTTCACACAAAGCGGGACCAGAAACAACATGAGAATAAGTGCTAGGAAATCGCCTGTAAATCCATTGACAGCATTAGGCTGGCTGGCTGCGGCACAACCGGTCGGCGGCTCACCTTCGCCTTCGCCCTCACCTTCGCCCTCACCTTCGCCTTCTCCTTCGCCCTCACCTTCGCCCTC
>CAYXRK010000303.1:0-3481 GCA_964467615.1 uncultured Nitrospirales bacterium
TCGATGCCCAGACCGTCGACGCCGGTTGCTAGCCCGATCAGGAGGAAGAGAAGCAGAAGGGGGGCGCCGAAGCGGAAGGCGATCAGGCTGGAGAATGCGGCCAGCAGAACCAAGGCCGTCGCCACCAGCGTCATGGCATAAAATTCGTCCACCCCTTGCCCCTCTCATCAACCGCGCCGTCGTAGACGAGAGTCGACGGGTGCAGGAATGGGCCGGAGACAGCGGCACGGCGTGGTTCGTTGCCGGCGCCGCACTCGGCCTCCTTGCGCTCCTCGCCCTTGCGCTCGCGGCTCCAACCCGCGAACGCACCTTTGGCCGGGCGCTTATCACCGTTTCCAGCCGGTTCGTCGCAGCGGCCGTTTTCTTGGGCGCCGTTGCATGGATGGCGGTCCATGTCCTCACCGAATATTTTTCGCTCAAAGGACACACACCAGATCCGAACCGCTTCGTGGTGGCCGGCGCTCTCTTGTTCGTCATCGCGTGTTTTACGTTTTGGGTCACTCCTGTCCAAAATAGCTTCTTGAGGATTAAGTGAGAAGAAGTGCCCCCCGTTGAGGATGTGACAGAATCGGGTTGAAACGACTCGTTCTTTTCACAACCGTTCGGGAGGGCACACGCATGGTTAAGGTCGCCAGTCTTTTCAGTCAACTGCTTTCGCATTTCCCACGCACGGAGTTCGCTCGTTTGGTTCGTGAGCATCGCGCGGAACGCCACGCGAAAGGGTTTTCATCTTGGACTCAGTTCGTGGCGATGCTGTTTTGCCAGCTCGCTCGCGTCGACAGCCTTCGCGAGATCACCAACGGTCTGAAATGCTGCGTGGGAAAGCTGAAGCACTTGGGGATCACCCGCAGCCCCAGTCGCTCCACGCTGGCGTATGCGAATGCTCACCGGCCCGCCGCGACGTATCAAGCGCTTTTTTTCGCGACATACGATCACTTCCAATCCAGTGGCGGCCTTGGCAACCGGAAGGCCCGGTTCCGCTTCAAAAACAAACTGCTCTCGTTTGACTCCACGACAATTTCGTTGTGCCTCTCCCTGTTCCCGTGGGCTAAATTCCGCAGAGCCAAGGGCGGCGTCAAGGTTCACACCGCACTCGATCACGACACCTACGCGCCGACGTTCGTTCACATCACGGCGGCGAAGGTCCACGACGTGAAGGCCATCCGACTCCTCGCACCGAATCCCATGTCGATCGTCGCTTGCGACATGGCCTATAACGACTATGCGCTTTTCGCGAAATGGACGACTCAAAACGTCTTCTTCGTCACTCGTCAAAAGAAAAACGCCGACTACACCGTGGTCGAGAAACGGCCCGTCCCGGCGCAGCGCGGCAACATCCGGTCGGACGAACTTATTCGCTTATCCGGCGTCAAGTCTCGAAAGGATTGTCCGAATCTCCTTCGCCGCATTGTCGTTTGGGACGAGGCAAAAGAGCGCGAGATAGTGCTTCTCACCAATCACCTCGACTTCGGCCCCACGACGATCTCCGCCATCTACAAGGATCGATGGGAGATCGAACTCTTTTTCAAGGCGCTCAAGCAGACACTGAAGGTGAAGTCATTCGTCGGCGAAACCGAGAACGCGTTACGCATTCAGATTTGGACAGCCCTCATCGCACTCTTGATCCTCAAGTGGCTTCACCACCTCTCCAAGGCCGCCTGGTCCTTCTCGAACCTCGCCTCGATGCTATGGCTCAATCTCTTTACCTATCGAGATCTCCTCGAATGGTTGCATGCCCCCTGGGATACCGAACCGCTTGTCCCAAGGCCGCAACAACTCGATCTCTTTGCCCCGCCTCTTGGACAGCCAACGTCCGTCCAAGACGGGAGAACCTCAACCCGAAAAACGCCCAATGCGTCGATCTCAGGCTGATTCTATGCGGAGGCCCGGGTCACATCCCTAGCGTCTTGGACAGCAGTGATGCCGTTATAGAACTTCGTGAGCTCCTTCTCGAACATCAAGTAGTACGAGAGCAAGTAAGTGCGCATGTCGCTCGCCGTGTCGACGCCCACAACCGTCGCCTCCGAATCAGCGATCGCAAAGAGCGCCGCGAGGTAATCCCAAAAATGCCCCGACTCAAGAGTCTTGTCGAAAAGGTTGTACCCGCTCGCGTAGTCGTACCGCGTGTAGAGCCGGCGCCCCGCGCCCATCTTCACCGTCGTGATTTGCCGCGTCGGCTGCCCTTGTCCATCGAGTTTGCAGTCTTGATTGTTCGGCGTGTAGGAGCACGGCGCCCACTCGTTCCCTGCAAGCACGAACGTCCCGTAGCGCGGCCGCGTCAAGACGCCCATGAGCGCGTTGAACCCTTCGAAGACGCCCATCGCGCCCAAGTTGTAGTGGTGAACGCCCATCCCCGGCGCATCGCCCGTCAAGAGCCAGCTCTGGTAAACCCCCGTCACGAGCGAGAAATTCCGCTCCATCACGCGCGCCATCACGTCCCACGGCGAAAACCCGAACCGGTCGCGTTTGAAATGCGAGAAAAAGTACTGGCTTTCGTACATGTCGAGCGCGTTTCGCGTGACCTCGAGCGCATCGGCTCCCGAGTCCCACAAGTTGCAACTCGCCATCGCGCCAACGTATTCGTCGCTGCAAAACAGGTACGGCACCTCGACGCCGCCACGCCCGCCGCGCACGGCGCTCGCGCGTTTCCACTCGCGGTCCTTCATCGCCGCGATTCCGCGCGTCGCATCGCCGCCCTCGACATACGTCAGCCACAGTTCGTTCGCGCGGTCGCACGACGTCAAGCTCTTCATGCGAAACGCGTAGAATCCTTCGTACGATAGTGCCGACGACCCAAGCCCGTCGCTGTCGTCGCCGATGAAGCAGACGTCGCACTTTTCGCCGTCCGCGCAAACCCCTTGAAGCTTGCCGCCGCCGAGAAGGTATGGGAGCTGTGAGTAGTGAATGATCTCCGTAAGCGCGTGGAAAATCGGCGCCGGGCGATCGTTGAACGTCGCAAGCAAGTTCGGCAGTTTCGCGTACGTCGCCGGGAGCGCCTTAAAGGTCTCGACAAACCCCGGCTCAACGCAGCGCCACGCGTCGCGTCCAATGATCGCCGCCTGATTTCCGTCCGCGCAGAAAAAGCGGTCGCGCCGCGCCCCAACGCGCGTCGGGAACATCTCGGCCTCGCTCTTCACGTCGCCGCGCGCAAGAACCCGCGTTGCGCCCGTGTAAGCGTAAACGATCGCCGCATCGTCGTAGCGCCCCGTGCCGTGGATGTCGCTATTCAAGCGCGCGCCGTAATCCATGACGGTCGAGTATTGGAACTCGCCCATCTTGCCGCGCTTTTGCGCGTCGCTCAGCGCCGTCGATTGCACGCCCGGCGCGTAATTGAAGTCGGTCAGCGTCGTCCCGTCGAACACGACCGATGCCGTCGCCCGTCCATCGCCGCCCTCAGGCCCCGTGAGCGTTTCGCGCCGATGCGTCCAGTAGTCGTCGAAGAAGTTCAGCGAGTCGAACGACCCTTGGAAGTTGTGGCGAA
>CAYXRK010000304.1:0-3443 GCA_964467615.1 uncultured Nitrospirales bacterium
TTCTCTCGCGTAGCGGCGCAATGTGGAGCTTCAAAGTCGCGAGCCTGAAATACAGATCGACGCGAAAGCGGTTCGCCTTCACTTCAGCATAGAGGTTTTTGTGCGTAGAGCTCGTGATGCGCACATCGATCGGGACGATCCGGTCCCCGCCGATCCGCATGATTTCCTTTGCCTCCAGCACCCGGAGAAGGCGCACCTGGACGTTGGGTGAAATGTCGGCGATCTCATCAAGAAAAACCGTGCCGCCGTTCGCGAGCTCGAACATTCCGATTTTGCCACCGCGTTTTGCGCCGGTGAACGCACCTTCCTCGTAGCCGAACAACTCGCTCTCCAACAGTGACTCGGGAAGCGCGGAGCAGTTGATCGCGACGAATGGCTTGTCGCGTCGGGTACTCAAGCGATGAATGCCATGCGAGAGTATCTCTTTGCCTGTCCCGGTTTCGCCCTCGATTAATACGGCGGCATCGGTGGCGGCGTATTTGCGCGTCTTTTCGATAAGCTGTCGCATGCACTTGCTCTCGCCTTTGAGCTGGTCGATCGAGAATTTCGCGACAAAGCCCTTTACATAAAGCTTTTCGCGGAGCCTGCGGTGGATGCTCTGGATAACTTGCGCCTCCTTAAACGTCGCTACGACCCCTTCGGTCGTTCCGTCGACCTTGATCGGCACCGAACTGATCACGATATCGATATCGCCCACGCGTCGCACTTGGTCAGCTTCCGGGCGATCGGTTTCGAGCACCCTCAGCAGACCCGTGTCCGAGATCGCATCCGGCAAGGGGCGGCCTATCATCCGCTGGGGGGCCAAGCCGAAAACGTCGGCAGCTATCTTGTTCAGAATCTCAACCTCGCCGTTGCCGTTGACGACGATGAGACCTTCCTTCATCGTTTCCAAAATCGTCTTGAAACGCGCGCTGTCGTGTTTCTCGCGGCGCCGAGCGGCGGCGATCGCGCGGGCTTCGGCCAACGCTTGCTGGATGATCTCCGGGCTCGGGATCACGATGATCCCGGATCCGCCGAGGGAAGTAATAATCCTCTTGCAGATCCCGCCGCCGACCAGACAATCGATGCCCGCCCTTACGGCGTCGGCTATTCCGGTGGCGAGTTGCTGCGACGTGGAGAAGACGATTTCGTGCATCTTGATTTTGAGCAGTTGCTCGAAGACCTCGAGCCCGTCGGTCGGTCTTGCGAACGTCGTCATGCCTATGTATGAGCCATACTCACGCGCCCGCATAAGCGCACGCAGCACATCGAGGTGAGAGCGCGCGATCTTCACAACGGGCAATCCGATTGTCTGGGCAAGGAGACTGCCCGTTCCCCCACCGCCGAGAACGACTTCGATGCCTTCGGCGAGCATTTGCCGCGCGACCGGCACGGCTTCTTCCATCGTCGCACAGCGCAGCACCAGATGTTCGGTGCTCGGGTCTGATTGCAGCGCGACTGCTTCACCGATCTCGTGCGAGTTGGAGACAAATGCGAAACGATATTCCTGCGTCATGCGAACCTCCATCTGATATTCACGGCCATTGCATCTGGAGCACCTGCATTCTCTCAGATTTCGCAACATAGATTCCAAGTTTGGAATGCGGGCGTTGGCATTCCGGCGCCGGTCGCCATAAATAATTCGTCAGTTCAATGAGATAGCTCAGCCCTTGGACGAAGGCACGAAGTTTGCGTCTGACAAGTTGGATCAACTGCTTTATCGACCAACTTTTACGAAGAGGCATAAGCCATGAGCATCGTATTGAAAGAAAGACCGATCATCATGATCGGCCACGAACGGTCCGGAACCACCCTCGTAATGGCGATGTTGGGTTGCCACCCGCGCATCGCCGTTCCCGAGGTGGTTTGGTATTACACCAGGTTCCGTCCGTATCTTTATACGTATGGGGATCTGCGCAAGGACGAAAATTTTCGGACGCTGGCGGAAGAGATGGTGTTTGGACTGAAGACACCGTTCTGGGGCATGAAGGTGAATCCACGCACCATCCTCGATGAGATCATTTCGGACTGCAAAGAACGCAGTTTTGCCGGTATCTACTGCGCGATGCACGAGCGGTACGCGAAAGAGGCCGGCAATAAGCCGCGCTGGGGCGAGAAAACCCCCCACAACTTGTTCTTCGTCAAGGAGATTCTCGAGGATTTTCCGAACGCGCAATTCATCTTCATCACCCGAGACGGACGCGACGCAAGCGCAGACTACCTTGAGTCCGCTTTTGGCCCCACCAATATTTTCTGCGCAGCGGAAAGCTGGGCGCTTTGTCAAAACGCGGTAAAACCGTGGCGCAAGAATCTCGATTCCTCGCAATGGATGGACCTGAAGTACGAAGACTTGGTACGGGACCCGGCGAAAATGCTCAAGCGGACATGCGAGTTTCTGGACGAACAGTACTCGCCTGCGATGCACGAGTTTTTCAAAGGCGATATTGCCAAGGCGCGTGGTACGACAAAAGACCATAAGCCGCTGGGGCATGCCACCAGCGACAAATACATCGGCATCTACAAAAATCTGTTGAGCCTTCGGGACCAGCGGATATTTGCGACCGTGGCCGGCAAAGAGCTGAAGGAGGCGGGATACGAGCTGGACGTCGAGCCGGCCGAGATCCCCGAGGAGCAAGCGGCGCTTTACCGGGAACTTGACGGGAGGATCAGGGCGGCTACTTTAGAGGCGCCGGAAGGCCACATCGTTTACGAAAGCTACAACGATTGGCTGATCGATCAGCGTGAGGAGCGGAAACGCAAGGGGATTTGGAAGGACTCCGACGTGCCGAAGAACCAATTCCCGATCGGCCATCCGCATGAAGAGATGATCATGGGCCAGCGCGCCTGGCGCAAATGGAAGGAAGCGCTCTCCATCAAGCGACGCTATGTCGGAAAAACCGCTCTGTAGGGCGACGCGCTTCCCTTACTCACTCGAGACGAGACGAGCTACCAGTGCCGAATAACAGCTCGACCGACCGCGCAGTGCTGACATCAGGTGATTTTTGGGCCCGCCATTTTTTGCTGCGCGAGTTTCTGCGCGACCAGTTGCCGATGGTCGTCATCACGTTCATGGCGGCCGTCGCCATCAGCTACGCGCAATTCGGTTTCGTTCCCGACGGTGACCGCGCCTTCGCGGTTGCCGGGGTCCGCGTACCGATATGGCACCTGGTCTGGATGGGATTCTGGACCGGCTACACCATGGGCGTGGTGGGAGAGGCGAGCGGCATCTTCGCGCTGCCCTACGCCGTGTCAGTCCTGCAGTTCGCGAGCGTGAGCGTCAGCCCCACGACGCTGATCGTCACGTTTCTAAACCCGTTTGGCGCATTGCTCGGCTACTGGCGCGGGCGGCAGCTCAATTTCGACCTGGCGATTTGGTTGTGTATCGGGACTGTGATGGGCGCGCCAATCGGTCCGTTCATTCGCGTGTATTGGCTCGCCGATGCGGCGCCGTTCAAGGCAATGAT
>CAYXRK010000305.1:0-3400 GCA_964467615.1 uncultured Nitrospirales bacterium
TGAGGAAGTTTCGATACGCGAGCAGAATCACGATTGCGGGCATGTCGGCGCGCACGACTTCTCCCGGGTAGCGTCCGGGGGATTCCGGAGTCCCGTACCCCATGTGGTGGTGCGGATCGCCCGTTTCCGCGGCGTCGCCGCTCAGGTATCGAATTAACTCGGCATGCGCAAACTGCGGGAAAAATAGCAGCGTAGCCAGCGAGACAAATAGCGCATGATCGAGCGGCGCGGCGAAGGGTTCGTCGAGCGATTCGAATAGCGCGAACTTACCCTCGGCGGTGTAGATCGAGTTTGTGGTGAGGACGTGGTTGTTGTTGATGAGCATCAACGACAACCACTTTGGCAGGGACGATTGTTCGAGCCGATCGTGCCAGTTCGCCACGGACCTCTGGAAGTAGGCGTGATGTTTGGCGCAATACTCGACCAAATCGACGGAGTCTCGAAATCGCCGCGCGTAGCCGTTGCCGATGTCCTGTCCATTCAGGATGTAGCGTGGCGCATACCACGTGAGGATGAACGTGAAGCGCTGCGTTTCGCCGGGAGCGAGTTCGATGGATTGCACGCTTGCCCCGCAGTAGGCGCGCGCGGACGGGGAGAGCGTATTGCCGAGCGATCCTTCGTCCAGGAATTGCTGCCAGAATTCGGAAGTTTCGGCGGTAGATTCGGGGGCCCAGGATGTCATGGAAAGTTCTCCGCCCTTGGGTAGCACCGAAAGGACCGTGTAGTCCGCGTCCTCGTTGTGCGCGTGAGGCGAACCGTGCGCGAAGGTAAGCCCGGCATAGGCGAGCTTCGTGGTGGCATCGATCGCGGGGACAACCACGAACTTCTTCACTTCGTCGATGGCAACGGCGTTGATGGTCCCGCGATCGGAGTTTGTCTTCTCGCGCTGACGGCCGCGAAGGTTCTCCCAATTGAACATGGCGGAGACGCGAACGGGCGACGCCGAGATGTTCTTCGCGTCGAGCACGAAATAGATCGCGGGCAGCAGCGCGGCGTCGGAATCATAAGGAAGTACCGGCGAGAAGACCTGCCAGTCGAGGCTGATGGGGGCGTGTGTGTCCACCAACTTGTAATGGGCCGTGGGAAACAACGGTTTCCAATCGAGATTTGCGCGGCGCAAGGTCTGGGCCTCGACGCCGGCAGCATCGAACGCGGAGGGCACTGCGGTTTGAAGGATCCGCGTCCATGGGGCATCGAAAGTCGAGGCGCGAACGGCGAGAAAGGCGTTCTCGGCCCAGGGGATTCGCGTTTCTGGGAATCGATTATTGTTGATCGTGACGTTGCGGAAGCAGGCGTCGGGTCCGAATTCGATGTAGCCCGTCGCCACGCCGCCGACGGGTACGCCGTGGAACTCCGAGCGGGTGTCTGCGGCAGAGCGGGGCGCGGGCGACTTCTCCATGGGAGCGCGCGGGATACTTACGCGTCGTTTTCGAGGTTGAGCAGCATCACGATGGCGTCTTCATTGGTCCGAGCGTAGTACCCCTTGCGGGTGCCGACGGCGCGAAAGCCCAGGGCGTCGTAGAGCTTGCGCGCGGGCAAATTTGATTCACGTACTTCGAGCGTTGCCACGCGCGAACCACGCTCGAGGGCGGCTTCAAGCAAGTGCTCGACCTGTTGGCGTCCGTACCCAAGGCCACGCCGTTCGCAGCGGACGGTGACGCTCGTGATGTGGGCTTCGTCCAACACCAGCCAGAAACCGGAATAGCCGATCAACTCGCCGTCGGCGCGGACGACGCGGAAGTAGGAGCGCTTGCTCGACATTTCGTCGCGAAACATGCCAATGGTCCACGGCTCGGGATAGGCTTCGCGCTCGATTTCCATGATCTCGGGGAGCATCGATTCGCGGAGCGGCCCGTATTCGAGTTGGGTCTGGCGCGAGATCGTCATGGGCCGGAAACCGCTTTGCGGGCCTCTTCAGGCTGAGAATCCCGCAAGTATACAGGAGCAATGGCGTCCGGGTCTGCGATTGCGCCCGCGGCGAAGAGCTCGCGGGCCTCGGCCGCGACTGCGCCGGCGCGCGGCGCGTTGAACTCCGGTGGCAGAAAACGCGCACGGTCGACTCGTTGAGTTATGGCGGCGCGATACAGCTCTGCGCCGTCGCCGAAGAAGGCCGCTCCGGGAGGGACGTTTTCCAATATAGAGGAGACGGGACAAACACGGTCTTCCGTTAGGCGTGAGCGATGACCCGCGACGAAGCTGAATACTGCGCCGAATACCTCAGACATTCGGGCGTCCAGGAGGGGAACTACGATCTCGTCCGAAAATGCCGTGACGCGCGTCATCGCCGCGAGCGTGGGCACACCTATCAGCGGGAGATTGGCTGCGAGAGCGAGGCCCTTCCACGCGGATGCGCCGACACGAAGGCCGGTAAAACTCCCTGGGCCGATCGAGATCGCGAGCAGATCGACGTCCTTCAACGCGCAACCCGCTTCGGACAGCACCCAATCGACCGTCGCGACTAGCCGCTCAGAGTGACGCCTTCCGGCGCGGACGACTGTCTCGGCGAGGAGGCCGCCGTCGTCCACCAAAGCGACCGTGTTGTAGGCCGTCGCCGTATCCGCCGCGAGAATTCTCATCGGGTAAGAATAATACGGGCTGGAGCAAAACGCACCGTCGACGTATGCGACTCCAGTTTCTGCAGCGTTCTGAGCCAAGCCGAGGTCGGCGGTTAGGTCTGCCGTCAATCGATACGGAGATAGGTTTTACCACTTTATCCTGAAATTCGGAATGAATAAATTAAACGAAATGGGGATATTCTGAGTAAATAATGACAAGCTCTTGAGTTTCGGACGCCAAGGCGCTAAGATTTTTAGTGCCAGGTTGGGGGAATCATGGCGCGCAATATCACATACGACGTGAATGCCCGATGGGACGATCCGTTCGAGACGCGAGAGGAGCGGCGGACCAATTGGCGCACCGGCAGCCGATTCGAAGCGTCCATGGCGGCGCGGGCCCAAGGTCGCCGCGGGCGATACGTCGGACCGGCGTTGGTGCGGGACATCTCGCTGGAGGGCGCGCTGGTCCTGACGAAGCACCAATTGTGGGAAGGACAGATTGTTACGCTCACCATCCCGACGGCCTTTTGCCCCGATATTCTTGGGCTGCCGACGTCGTTCACCGGGACAGCGAAAGTGGAACGGCTGCGGCCCCTCGAGGGAAAACGAGTCGAGGCGGCGCTACGATTCGGGGAAGAGTTCTCGCGGAACATGGACTTCGCGGTATTCGTTGAGTTCGTGCAGTCCATCTCGCGGGTGATGACGACCTGAGGCCGTTACCGATTTTGCTACCATGAGGCTGGAGTCCTTCCGCACTCATGGTCGGCATACTCGCTATCGTCGCGCTCACGGCCCAGCCACCCGCACCAATCGCGTACACGCTTCGAACTGAGTTCTCTGCCTGG
>CAYXRK010000306.1:0-3378 GCA_964467615.1 uncultured Nitrospirales bacterium
GGGCATATACCCCTCGGAGATGACCTTTTCGATGCTCTTGGCCCAAGGCCGCGCGCTTTCGTAGGTGGTCAGCGCGAACGGCGCGACCATGCCGCCATAGTTCGCCCCGCCCTCGCGGTGGCAATTCTGGCAGTTCTCTTGAAGAATGGGCAGCACGTCCTTGTAAAACGTTGCTTTCGATTTCGTCGGCACGCCGTTCTCATTCGCGCCCGCAACCACCGCCAGCCCCACAATCAGGGCCAAAACACATACATATCGAGCCATTTCCGGTCTCTCCTCGGTTTCCCAACACCCCGACCAGGGGCAGTTCCCACAGTATACTCCACTGAACCCCGAAACGGTGACATTCGTTCCAGCGTCCCGCAAGATTCGGAACCCAGGGCGCGCCCCGGTCCGCTGCGAAGGAAAGCGCCCGTCTAGCAAATGAAACTTCCGCCGCCGATCTTATATTCTTCGGTGCATGATCACGCGGCGGGAATTGGCGAGGCGGATTGACCACACGTTGTTGCGGGCCTACGCGACGCAGGTGGATATCACCGAGCTGTGCGACGAGGCGGCGGCGAACGGCTTCGCGGCAGTGGCCGTGAATGGGGCCTGGGTGACGTATTGTGCGAAACGGCTCGCGGGCTCCGGCGTGGGTGTCGCGGCGACGATCGGGTTTCCACTGGGGGCTGCGACGGCGCACGTCAAGTTGGAGGAGGCGCGCGAGGCGCTGAAGAACGGGGCGACCGAGTTGGACATGGTCATCAATATCGGCGCGTTGAAGTCGGGGTATCCGCAGTTTGTCGAGAAGGAAATCGCTGCGCTCGTGAAGGCGGCGGGCGCGGCGCCAGTGAAAGTGATTTTGGAGACGTGTTATCTGAACCGGGACGAAAAGATTGACGTGTGCCAGATGGCGGTGCGGGCGGGGGCGGCCTTTGTAAAGACATCGACGGGATACGGGGATGATGGGGCGACGGTCGAGGACGTTCTGCTGATGCGGGAGGTAGTCGGTACCGCGTGCGGCGTCAAAGCCGCCGGAGGAATTCGGACGTATGCGGAGGCGGTGGCGTTGATTGACGGCGGGGCGGACCGGATTGGGACGAGTTCGGGGGTGGAGATTTTGGCTAGTTGTTAGTGATTAGTATAGGACATATGGTCTTATAGGACTTTTGGCTTGATTCCCGCTTTCGCGCGAATAACGAGTACGAATTGCGAGCACGAGCACGAGGGGCGGTGGGGATTACTCGTGTCGGAGGGCTTCGACGGGATCCATTTCGGCGGCGCGCAGCGCGGGGTAGAGTCCGAAGATGATGCCGACGAGGCCGGAGATGGTGAAGGCGACGGCCGGCGACCACACGGTCACGATGGTGCGCATCTCGTAGAGCCAGGTTATGCCGAAGGGGATGCCGATGCCGAGCGCAACACCGATGACGCCGCCGGTGCTGGAAAGGATGACCGTCTCGACGAGGAATTGAAGAATGATATCGCGTCGGCGCGCGCCGAGGGCGCGGCGGATGCCGATTTCGCGCGTGCGTTCGGTGACGCTGGCGAGCATGATGTTCATGATGCCGATGCCGCCGACGAGCAGGCTAATCGCGGCGATCGCGGCGAGGACGATGTTGAAGTTGCGGGCGGTCTCTTCAGCTTGACGCAACAGCGTGAGCGGCACCGTGATTTGAAAGTCGGGCTTTTTGTGATTGCGCTTCAGCAGGTCTTCGATGATGAGGGACGTCTCCTCGACTTGGTCCAGGTTGTCGACTTTTACGGTAACTTCGTGGAACTCGACGCGCTCAACTTCCTGGCTCCCGGAACTGTTCTTGACGAGGACCTCGCCGAAGTGGGAATTGGCGGTGCTTAGAGGAATGTAGACCCGTTTGGCGGCGGTGTTGACGTTTTTGTTCGCGTTCTTTCCTTTGTCCTCGTCGTCCTCCTCGGATTGTTCGGCCATGATGCCGACGACGCGGTAGTAGTCGCGCTCGATACGGACGGATCGGCCGATGGCGGCTTCGGTGGGGAAGAGGTCCTGGACTACTTCCGCGCCGAGGACGCAGACGCTCGCGTGCTTGTCCATTTCCTCGTCGGTGAAAAACCGGCCGGCCTCGAAGGGATGGTTGCGCATTTCGGGATACCAAGGGACGGTCCCGGTGATGTCGCAATCGACCCGATGGCCGACGTTCCACACTTTCTTGCGAATGATGCGGCCAGGCACCACGACTTGCACGTACGGGATAGTTGCGCGGATGCGCTGGAGGTCCTTTTGGGTGATTCCGTATTCGAGCATCCTGGAGCGGCCTTCGCCACCCTTTGTATCGTCGGGAGGTTTGAGGCTGGAGACGATGATGTTCTGACTGCCTTGTTGGCGGATTTGTTCTTGCGCGGCGAAACTCGCGCCTTCGCCGACGGCAAGCATGGCGATGACGGAAGCGACGCCGAAGACGATTCCGAGCATGGTGAGGAGCGAACGAAGGCGGTGGAGCCAGACGCTACGGAAGCCGAGTCGCGCGATGCGCGCGAACTGCGCCGCTTGGGAGCCGCGGCGCGCGTCCGCCTTAGTCGGCATCGGGCGAAGACGGGGCGGCCGTATCGTTCTTGTCGGCCACTACTTGTGGTGTGACGTCGCCTTCTTGCGTGGGAGCGGTCTCCTTTTCCAGGCCCTGCGCATTGTCCGCCTCGGCGCCGGTTTCATCCTGCCGGCTGCCGGCGGGCGGGCGGATTAGGACAAGTTCGCCTTTCTTGAGCCCGCTGGTGACGGTGATCCACTCGACCGTCGTCTGCCCGGTCTCGATGACGCGGCGTTCGGGTTCGCCGCTACCGTTCAACACGAAGCAGACTTGCTCTTTCCCTTGCGGAACGACGGACTGGATGGGGATGTAGATCGCGTCGGCAACGTGGTCGACGAAAACTTCCACTTCGGCGCTCATGCCGGGCTTTAGCCAATCGTACACGCCCTTAATCTTGATCTTGGTTTTGTAGACCTTTAGGTCCGGGTTCATCCAGCGGTTCTCGGAATCCGGCAACACGGCTACGTTCGTCACTTCGCCATCGAGTTTGAGGTCTGGCATCGCGTCGGCCCGGACGAAAGCCGCCTGCCCTTTTTTGATTTTCTTGATGTCGGATTCGTGGATTTTTGCGTCGACGGCCATCGTGGTCATGTCGGGGATGGTGATGATCGCCTGCTGCTCGCGGATCAACGCGCCTTCCTTGATAGGTTCCTCGTCCCACCAGCGGTGCTCGTTGCCGCCGTAGACCACCAGGCCCGCCCGCTCGGCGTACATGGACGAGACTTCTATCTGCTCACGGTACTCCGCAATGCGGGCCCTCTCGATGTTGAATTGCGCCTCGGCCGACAACAGTTTCGCGCGCGCCTTCGCCATCTCCGAGATGGCCAGTTTCTCC
>CAYXRK010000307.1:0-3376 GCA_964467615.1 uncultured Nitrospirales bacterium
GTGCTGGAAATCGGCACGTACACCGGCTACAGCGCACTGTCCATCGCGATGGGCCGTTTCGCGTTCGCCTGCGTGTCTCGCCACAACTCCGCGAGCAGTGCGTCCTCTCGCGAGGAATGCGCGGCCGCGTATTCGTGAATTTGTTCCGGCATCGGAATCATGCTGCAACCTCATTTCCTGCGCTGTAACGTTGTCCCGCATTTTTTGGAGAAAGATGCAACGGCAATCGAGCGAATGTGGGGCAGCCGCCCTCGGCTGCCGAAAATGACCTATTCGCGCCGGTTCCGCCGCCCCCTACTCTGGCAATGCCAACGCGATCATTTCCGGCGGCGAACCGTCGATTGTCATTCCGATATACTGCCGCCCCTCCGCCTCATACGTCATCGGCGTGCCGATCGGCATGCCGGGGAGCGTCACTTCACCGGCCACTTCGCCCGTCGCCTTGTTGTACGCGACCAGTGAACCCGCGCCGCGGGCGCGCCGCCCACCTTGTGCGTGGCCCTGGATCAACAGCGTCTTCGTGAGCAGGGGCCCCGTCACGCCGTCGCCTCCCACGGGCGGCAGGTTGAGGTCCTTCAATCGCGGGTGCTGCCGCACCGAGTCGCCATTGCCCGTCGGCGTCATCCATAGGTGTTCGCCCGAGTTCATGTCGATGGCCGTCATGCGGGAGTAGGGTGGCTTGAACAGCGGAAGCCCTTCGGGGCCCTCCGGATACGCCCCGCGGCCCCCGTGGGTGTACCTCAGATTGCCGCCTTCGGCGGCGGTTTCGCGGAAAATCACCACGCTGTAGCTGTTTCGCGATGGCACGTAGAGGATCCCCGTCTCCGGATCGACCGCGGCCCCCGTCCAATTGCCTGCGCCGCCCTCGCCGGGCCGCTCGATCAGCGCGGAAGGCCCGCCGGGTCGCCCCAAAATCGGCGGCGTGTAGAGCGGGCCAAGCTTGAACGGTTTCAGGGCTTCGATAGCTTGCGCGCGCAACTCGGGTGTGAAATCTATTATATCTTCGATAGATACGCCTTGATAATCGAAGGGCGCGGGTTTCGTCGGAAACGGTTGGGTGGGCGACGCGCGCTCGCCGGGAACGTCCGACGGAGGCACTTCGCGCTCCTCGATCGACCACACGGGTTCGCCGGTCACGCGGTCGAACACGAACACGAACCCCTGCTTCGTGATTTGCGCCACCGCCTTGATCGCCTTGCCGTTGACCGTGATGTCCAGAAGGTTCGGCGCGGCCGGGTTGTCGTAGTCCCACAATCCGTGATGCACGGTCTGAAAATGCCAGACGCGCTCGCCCGTGTCGGCCCTCACGCAAACCAAGCTTTCGCCGAAAAGGTTATCGCCAAGCCGGTGCCCGCCGTAGAAATCGTTGGTGGGAGTACCCGTCGGCAGGTACACGTAACCCAACTCGGCATCAACGCTCATCTGCGTCCACACGTTCGTATTTCCCGAATACTTCCACGATTCGTCTTCCCAGGTTTCGACGCCGAACTCGCCTTCGAGCGGCACGGTATGAAAGTCCCATTTGTGCGCGCCGGTCCTCACGTCCCACGCGCGCACCCAGCCCGGCACCGCCTCCTTCATGATTCGGCGATCGGCTATAGACGCACCCGTGATGATCGTGTCCCCCGCAATGATCGGTGGCGACGCGCAGGAATACATCAAGGCGTTGAGATAGTCTCTCGCGGTCCGTTCGGCGCGCGGAAGGCCGTTCGTCAGATCGACGCGTCCGTCACTTCCGAAATCCTTGCAGGGCCGGCCGGTCTTCGCATCGACGCAGATCAGGTACGCGTCGCCCGTACCCCAATAGATGCGCCGGTCTTCGCCGAGTTCGTCCTCCCAATACTCCACGCCGCGATGGTTCCAGAAAATGCTCATCGTCGGCGTGCCGGACTCGTAAGACTTCGGGTTGTACACCCACAACGTCTCGCCGGTTTTCGCATCCACCGCCGCGGCCTGGTAGAGCGCCGTGGTGAGATACAAAATTCCATCAACCATGATCGGCGTCGCCTTTAGACCACCCAACCGGGGAGCTAGCCCGCCGCGCCAGCGCTTTGCGTCGTCGTCCTGCAAATCTTCGAAGACCGCGTCCGACTTGGCCCACCATTCGCCGCCGGCGACGCTCTTGCTGATCCACTGGTCAACGGACCTCCAGCGCCATGCGATTTGAAGTTGACCGAAATTCTCCGAGTTGATTTGTTCGAGCGGCGAATACTTGCTGCTCTTCAGATCGCCCCCGTAGTGCCGCCACTCGCCCGACTCGGTCCCCTGGGAGTACGCTGCAACGGCCAGACAAACGACAATCGCCACTCCCGCGCTATAGCGAAACGTTCGCATCCGCAAGAGTTACGGAGCGGCGGTGAACTTGGCCGACCACGCGTGCGCGCCCCAGGTAATGCGCATCGTGATGTCGGCGCCGTTCTCCTCGAGCGCGATCTTGAACCGGCCCTTGTCGCGTTCGGACTCTTTCTCCTTCGCGTCCTTGATCAAGTCGAGCGCAATCTTGTCGGTCTGAACGGGCTCGCTTAACGCCGCATACTCGAGCGCCGCTTCGCCCGCGTCCGTCGTGGGATCATGCATCGTCCCCCAAAGGTCCGCTTTATTGTTGAAGACCAATCGCCATCCGTCGCCGGTTTTCTTTATCCAAAGCCCGTACACCCCGGGATAGTTCTCGGCGACGTTGTCAGTCTTGATCACAAGGTCGCCGAATTTCAGGTCCCATGCCGTTTTCAACTTCGGCGCGGCGCTTTGCGCGAATTCGATCACATCCCCGTCCTTGAGCGTGGCGATCCGCGCGTAGTCCGGCGTCGAGACGAAAAGCCGGTTACCGTACGTGACCGAGAGCGCCTTGCCGTCACGTTCGACCTTTGCCGATTCAATGGTCACGAACCTGCGTCGCGCTGCGGCGGCGGCCGCGTCCGGACTGGTCGGCGCGCCGCGCCCGGCAGTCTGCGCGCCGGCATATTCAGCCATCGCGGCCATTACGGCCACCGCGATCGACCACGCGCGTCTATCGATCAGGATTCTCATGACGCCAACCTCTTACTTTTCGGATGCCCGCTTCGCTTCGCGGCAATTCCGGCCAATTCACGTCGAATTGAGGATTAAAACAAACAACGCGGCGGCGAGGCAAACCGCCCGCCGCCGCGCCGATACAAGTCTCTTGGCAAGGGCTGCCAGCCCATGCGGCCACCCCCAATTCCTCGACTCCCTCCAAAAAAGACGCCGATTAGGAAATCGGCGCTACGCATGCGGCCACCCCCCAATTCCTCGACTCCCTCCAAAAAGACGCCGATTAGGAAATCGGCGCTACGCATGCGGCCACCCCCAATTCCTCGACTCCCTCCAAAAAGACGCCGATTAGGAAATCGGCGCTACG
>CAYXRK010000308.1:0-3347 GCA_964467615.1 uncultured Nitrospirales bacterium
CGTCTCGGGATTTCAAGGCGGCCTCTGGGGGTTCACCATGCGGATTCCCATTGCCGCCGCGAACGCGCTCACCGGTACCATCTTAGGCGTTTTAGATGCCCGACTCGGTGCAGCAGTCCTCGCCGCGCCGTTACTCGCTTCGTTCGCGTACTTCCTATCGAGGTTCAAGACGCTACGCGCAACGTTTCCCAGATGGCTCGCCCGGTGGGTGCTCATCTGGCCGTACTCATGGGGCATCCTGCAAGGTCTCGCTTCGACCCTGCCCCCGCGCTTGTCGGCCCGTACACAGGAATGAACGCAGCGCCGGTGAAAATTGCGCTCGTCTCCTCGCACGGCGGCCACCTGACCGAACTCCTCGAACTCGCCGAGGCGTTCGCGGGCTTCGAGACCTTTCACGTTACGTACAACGCAGACACTACGCGCCGCCTCGCAAAGGCATACCTCGTTCCGAATCGGCCCTACAGCGCAATTGCGTTCGCGCGAAATCTCTGGCGGTTTTGGACGATCTATCGCAAGGAACGTCCCTCCTTTATCGTGTCGACCGGCGCTGAAATCGCGATCCCGGCGTTCATCGTCGCTAAGTTCATGCGCATCCCAGCGCTTTACATCGAATGCGGTTGCCAAGTAACTCGGCCCTCGCTTACCGGACGCATCGTCGCGCGATTGACCCATCACTTTTGGGTGCAATGGCCCGAACTCCTCGACGTCCATCGAGGCCGCGCGCAGTACATGGGCAGCCTGATTGACGAGGCCCGCTCATGATCTACGTCACCGTGGGCACGATGTATCTCGACTTCGCGCGGCTCATCAACAAGATGGACGCGATCGCGGAGCGGACCGACGAACAGGTGATTATCCAAACCGGCCTCAGCCCGACAAAGCCTCATCACTGCGAGCACTTCGATTTTCGGCCACGCGCCGAAACGCTCGATTTGCAGCGGAACGCCCGCGTCATCGTCGCCCACGCGGGCATCGGCGCAGTCCTCGACGCGTTAAGCGTCAAACGTCCCTTCATCCTCGTACCGCGACTTCAACATTTCGGCGAGCACAACAACGATCACCAGATGGATCTCGCGCATGCGGTGGAAATGAGGAAATGGGGCCGCGCGATCACCAATATCGACGACCTAGACGGGGCCGTCGCCAGTCCGCTCCCCGCACCACTCAACTATCGCCCCGACAAACCCCGGTTAATTCGCGCCACGCGCGACTTGATCGAGCGCGAGATTCGTCACGCCTCTTCGAAAAGTTCGTCAAGGCTCTCAACAAATTCATCCAAGTAAGCGCCCAGGGCCTTCTCGTCGGCACAGATCTCGATGATTTTGAACAACTCGCTCAATCCCTCCAACTCGAGCGCCGTCGCGAGCACGTGGAGAGACTCAAGGTTGTTCATGCGTTTGCCATGCTCGATCTGGCTCACGGCCGCCGCGGTCAATCCGGAACGATCGGCCAATTCCACCTGAGTCAATCCGTGATGCTCGCGAAGAGCGCGCACCGAGGTTCCAACCCGCGCGCTCAGACTTCGCACGCCAGACTTTGGCGTTGAAACCGTGGCCATCAGCGGTATCCTTGACAAAATTTATAATGCTGTTTCGCCCCGCCCGCTCGCCAACGCGCTCGATTCCAGCCACAGCGTTTCCTGCCGTTCGCGAGTTTGCTGTCCCATCTCCGTCGTTGCTGCTACTTGGCTGGGTCGAAGTAAATTTGTGATACAAAGAACCATCCGTCAAGAGAAAATTCTTGACGCCGTCCGGTTCCAAACTTTTACCACGGGCTGCTAGCCGGATCCTGGCTCGGATCGGGCGCGGCTAGCAAACCAGAGAGGGGCTGGGCGGCGGTGCCTTCGCGCGAACGCGCGGCGAGCCATGCCAAAGCAGCATAAAAAACCGCAGACATCCCTGCGAGTGTTCCGGGGTCGTCGTGCAGCGTTTGCAAGCCGGCGCGGAACTCCGTTGTGTTCGAGTCGACTTGTACCTCGCACCACACGACTCTCGCGTCAAACACGACCGGCGTTGCGCCGTTTGTGATGTCTTCGAGGATTACGCGGACAATGCTCCCCGGACGAATGCACCTGTCCACCGACATGCTAAGCCCGCCGCGAGAAACCTCGTAGACTGTCTCGATGCCAAGACAGTCTTTCCCAATAAACGCAACGCGATGACGAAACGGGACACGCGAAAACACGCGAGACTCCCCGCGCTCCTCACCCCGGCTACTAGACAATTCACCAGAGTCACTCTCAACGCCGGGATCAATCACCGGGTCACCGATGTCGTCCAGAAGCTCATCAAGTGTATGCGCGATCTCATCGAAGTAAGCTCTCCGGGCCGCCACATCGGCGCAGACCTCAACGAGTCTTACCAACTCAGTCGTTTCCACGAAGTTAAACGCCCTAGCGAGGGCATCAAGAGTGTCGATGTTGATGGCGCGTTCCCCGCGCTCAATCTTGCCCAACGCCGCCGCGGTGAGGCCGGAACGATTTGCCAATTCCGGTTGAGTAAATCCATAGTACTCACGCAGCGCGCGGACCGTTGCTGCGGTTCGCGCACTCAGAGCATGCACTTTCGATTCCACCGCTGGAGAGTTAATCACCGGTCTCCATTTAGTATCGCCATCGCGTCATTCATGGTTTTGACGGCCGTTCCGGGGTCGGTTCGCGTCTTATGTAACTGCATGCAAAAATCGTGGAGATGTTTTGCCCGACGTGCCCGCGCCATGCGTTCTGAATCCTCGGAGTTCAGGTCTGCATCAATTATACAATAAACACTCTTGTCCTAAACGGCTGCCGCGGAAGTTAGATTGACAGAGCCCTCCGTGGGCGTGGAAGAATCAAGTTGTCGATGGCTTGGTTTGCCACGCGAACGGAAAACATGGTCATGGTACGCAACGCCAGTCTTTTTAGTCAATTGCTCGAGCAGGTCCCGCGCAACGTGTTTGCATCGTTGGTGCGCGAGCATGGGGGTGAACTCCACGCCAAGGGCTTCACGTGCTGGGGGCAGTTCATTGCGATGCTGTTTTGCCAAGTGGCCCTGACGGATTCGCTGCGGGAGATTTGCAACGGGATGTCGTGTTGTCTTGGCAAGCTGGTCCACTTGGGCGTGCAGCGCGGCCCGAGCAAGTCGAACTTGTCCTACGCCAACGCGCATCGTCCCGCGCAGATGTATGAGGACTTGTTCTGGGCGATGCTGGAACGTTTCCGTGCTTACGGCCAATTGGGCGCGCGCATACACAAGTTCCGCTTCAAGAATAAACTGTTTTCGTTCGACTCGACCACGATAAGTTTGTGCTTGACGTTGTTTCCGTGGGCCCAGTTCCGCCGCGCCAAGGGCGGGGTCAAGGCGCACGTG
>CAYXRK010000309.1:0-3347 GCA_964467615.1 uncultured Nitrospirales bacterium
CTGGGCTATGAAGACCTCAACGATCACGATGACTTGATGCGCGATCCGTTGTTGGGGTTGTCGGCGGACCTGGCGCGTTGTTTTACGGACCATCGCGATCCGGATCGCATTGATCATTCGGTGGCGGATCTGGTGCGGCGGCGGGTGTTCGGGCTGGCGCTGGGCTATGAAGACCTCAACGATCACGATGACTTGATGCGCGATCCGTTGTTGGCGTTGGCGTTGGGCAAGGCGGACCCGGAAGGGAACACGCGACATCGCGCGGCGGACCGGGGCAAGGCGTTGGCGTCGTCGAGCACGCCGGACCGCCTCGTCCGCCGCGGCGGATGACGCCGTCCGATGCGAGCGCGGACAGCCGCTATAACAAGATTGTCTGCCATCCAGAACGGGTCGAGGCGCTGCTCGTCGATCTCTTTCTCGATTCGTTCGCCGCGGCGCCGGAAGAAATCATTTTGGATTTTGACGCGACGGACGATCCGGTGCACGGAGACGTGGAAAACCGAATCGAAGGCTGCCCTGAGCCGAGAGCTTGTCGAACGGTCGAAGGGAACAACAGCTCGATCTCTTCGCCGACCGCACCAGCGCCCACACCCTGCGCCTCTGGTTCTCCACTTTCGCCTTCACCCTCATGAGCGCCATCCGCCGCTGAGCACCAGCAGCGCCACCGGACGCCACGCAACGACGCGGCGAGCCGGCGCGATAAGAACGATGGGGGAAAGGGGAAAGTGTCTGCAGTCCAACGTAAAACCCCGCCAACTACACATCGCAACATACCAACGAGCCCCACACCAACATTTGACAAACAACCCAAACCAAAAGAGTAGGGCTGGTGAGCGATGCGGGCTAGGCGCTGTCCAATATCCCCCTGACGACGCGGCCATGCACGTCGGTCAGCCGATAGTGTCTTCCTTGAAACTGGAACGTCATGCGCTCGTGGTCGATGCCGAATTGGTCGAGGATGGTCGCTTGGAAGTCGTGAACGTGGACCCCGTTCTCGGCGATGTTGATGCCGAGATCATCCGATGCGCCATAGGTGATACCGGGTTTGATTCCTGCCCCTGTTAACCAGTTTGTAAACGCATAGGGGTGATGGTCGCGGCCCCATTGGGGCCGATCATTGATTTCGCCTTGCAGGAAGGGCGTGCGCCCGAATTCTCCGCCCCAGATCACGAGGGTGTCGTCCAGCATGCCGCGCTGTTTCAAGTCCTTCACCAAGGCGGCGGCCGGTTGGTCGGTGTCTTTGCACTGAGTATAGAGTTCGGTGGTCAGGCTGCGGTGTTGGTCCCAACCGGCGTGCATCACCTGGACGCAACGCGTGCCGCGTTCAACCAAGCGCCGCGCCATGAGGCAATTGTGCGCGAATGTTCCTCGTTCGCGGACTTGCGGCCCGTACATGTCCAGTACGTGATCGGGTTCGTCGGACAGATCGGTCAACTCCGGCACCGACGTTTGCATGCGAAACGCGAGTTCGTACTGGGAAATGCGCGTTTCGATCTCGGGGTCGCCCGCCTGCTCAAACTTGAGTTGGTTCAGCGCGGCGATGTCGTCCAACACGCCGCGGCGAATCGTGCTGCTCATCCCATCCGGGTTGGAGAGATACAGTACCGGGTCGCCCGCGCCGCGAAATTTCACGCCTTGAAAGCGCGAGGGGAGGAACCCCGAACCCCAGTAGAAGTCGTAGAAGATTTGACCGCAGGTGGTGCCTTTGCTCACGGATGTAAGCACGACGTAGGCCGGGAGATTTGCGTTTTCATTTCCAAGGCCGTATGTCAACCAGGCGCCCAACGCGGGACGGCCCGGCATTTCGGAACCGCTCAGACAGAATGAAATTGCGGGGGCATGGTTGACCGCTTCCGTATACATGCTCTTGACGAAGCAAAGGTCATCCACTATCTTCGCGGTGTGCGGCATGAGATCGCTGACCCACGCGCCGCTCTCGCCGTATTGGTGGAACGGTTCGATTGGCGCGAGAAGGAGCTTGCCGTTGGGCTCGCCGGTCATCGTGCTGAACCGTTTGCTGTCGATGTATTCGTTCGGAACGGGCTTGCCGTGCATTTGCGCGAGCAGCGGCTTGTAGTCGAACATGTCCACATGCGTCGGGCCGCCGTTGTGGAACATGTAGATAATGCTTTTCGCCCGGGGTGTCTTGTGCGGGAGACCGAGCAACCCCTGTTCGCGCGCTCCGGGTTGGGCGGATGCGAAGGCCCGCTCCTGTCCGAACAACGACGCGAGCGCGGCCGTGCCCAGGCCCGTGGCGCAGTTGCCGAGAAACGTCCTGCGCGTGGTTAACTGTTGGCGATGCTCGAGCGGATCCACGGGGTCATTCCTTCGTTAGCGCTTCGTCGGTGTTGAGCAGAACGAGACATAAGCTCGCATACACTGCGTGCTGCACCGGGTCTAGTTCATGCGATGGTTTCGATTCGCCCACCGACAAATACGCCTTTGCCGCTTCGCGGTCCGCGCTGAATTGATCACTCAGTCGAGCGATGCTCTGGACGAGCAGATCGATTTCTTGCCCGGTGCCGGATCGCGCCATTGTGAATCGAAACGCGGCATTAATGCGATCGCTGTCCGTCGCGTTTGGCATGGTCAATAACCGCTCAGCAAGCACTCGCGCCGCCTCGACGTAGCACGGATCGTTGAGAGTCGCCAGCGCGTGCAACGGCGTGTTGGTACGGTTGCCTTTGACGGTGCAGGTCTGCCGGGTCGAGGAATCGAAAAAAAGCGGTGGCGCCACGATGCGCCGCCAGAAGGTGTAGAGGCTTCGCCGGTACAGACTCTCGCCGGTGTCGCGCTCGTATTTGATGTTGCCGAAGGAGAATTCCTCCCATAGTCCATCCGGCTGATAGGGTTTGACCGATGGACCGCCAAGCTTAGGCGCCAAGAGTCCGCCCGCGAACAGCGCCTGATCGCGAATCATCCACGACGGCATTCGAAAGCGAGGACCGCGTGACAGATACCGGTTTTGTGGGTCCGCGGCCAACGCTTCGATGCCGGCCTCCGACGATTGCCGATACGCGGCGCTTGTAACGAAGAGCCGGAGCAGCGCTTTTACGTCCCAACCGGTTTCAGTAAACGTTAGCGCGAGCCAATCGAGCAGTTCAGGGTGGGACGCGGGCCCTCCCTGGACGCCGAAGTTTTCGGTGGTCCTGACCAACCCTTGGCCGAAGAATTCCGCCCAGAATCGATTCACCGTCACCCGCGATGTGAGCGGGTGTTGGGGGTCAACCAGCCAGCGGGCGAGTCCGAGGCGATTGCGCGGCGCGTCGAGGGGCATGACGGGTAGGGCCGCCGGGGTCGCCGCGGCGCTCGCCTACTGATGTTTAGTATATAAGCCCCCCGCGCGG
>CAYXRK010000310.1:0-3303 GCA_964467615.1 uncultured Nitrospirales bacterium
GGTTGTTGGTGAGTGTGAGGGCTTGACTGCCATGGCATTTCGTCTGCACGACCGTACTGACGCCGTGAGAAAATGGGGCGCGGAAACGAGTGCCGGGAGTGAGACTTTCGAGACGGGTCATGGGTTCCTAGACTGACCGAATTGCCGGCGCGACTTCTGGTTCTGGATTCATTGCTTCAACGAACAAGAGGGTATTGATGAATTTACCGGCAATTTCTGGCACGATAGGCCCAAGTTGCCGAAACTTATTCTTGATGTGTCCAATCTCTTTCGGACGGTCTGACCAATCTCTTGTCCAGTTTACGCAATGAGGCTTCCATCCGAGACGGTTCTTCGTTGGTGGACTGTATTCCGTCCATACGCCACGCGTAGCAATTGCCTTGAATACAAATTCGGCGGATGGAGTAAGATGAATTCCGATCCAGTCGCCTTGCTCGTGCCAAGCTGCTGCCTCGTCCACAGCTTTGCCGACAAAGATGTTTTCGTGAACCTCGAATTCCCCGAACGCTGTCGCACCACGCATTGGAAGTTCAGCATCGATCGACGCAGGGATTAGCCACGAACAAAGTTCGCCGTGAATTTCGATCGCCAACGACGTCTCGTCATCAGCGCAAAATGTGAATATCGCGATAGTATCTGAGATGCTTTTTACAACGACTTCTCTAAGAATTCGCCCGCGCTGTTGTTCCTTTGCGCGAGTCATGACGCCAGCGATTAATCGAGTGAGATTGGCAATGGCGTCCGGTTGCCGGTCATAAACCCCCTTCCAACCAAGGACATCGAGAAAGGTTACAACTCCATGGATGTCGTTAGGCTTTTCGACCATTAGTAGCCTGCCCAGATACCGCCGGATGGCGCACTTCGCTCAGTGAGGCTCACCCAAGATGCAATTTCGCTGAGCGCGTCCTGAACTCGAGTCGCGGTGAGACCCTGCGACGCCGCTTGTTCCCAAAGCCACTCCATCCGCCCTTCAACTCCGCACGGATATTGTATGGAATCCTGCCTGAAGTTCTTATAGAGAAATGGCCTTCCTGCCTTGTCACATGGCCCATTGATTCCAATGTTTGCAACATACCATCCATCGGCAGTCCTCTTGAGTTTGTAGGTATCTTCATGACCTTGCCGGCGAGAAAATACATTGAACGTGAACTCGGCGCTAATCGTTTGATCAACCGGATCGTCGTTCGCATGAGAATCATCAAGATACTTGAGCAGATCCTCAATCGGATGAATATGAACGTAAAATTGCGGGTCATCGGGTTGTAATCCTCGATTATTGATCATGTAGGCGTGGTGTTTAGGTTCCGAATCGCGAGCTTTCAGTAGAAGATGCAGTTCGTGAGCGCGCTTTCCCGCCTCCTCGATTCCGATTCGGACATCTTCATTCATTCGAGAAGCAGCAAGTGCAGTTTTTGCCTTGTCTAACCATCCGAGCATTTCTTTGCGGAGCGTCTCTTCTTCAGCGTTGAGTTCGATTCTCACAATTTGTCCTTTGCAATGGGCGGATTTTTCATTGTCGCAAGCATTATTATCCACAGTCACAGCTTAGTCCATGCCGCTCGTTTATTACCAGTCGATATGTTCACGACGAATTTTACATTAGGGCATCGCGAGGGGCGTTCGGATTTGAACTCTAACCGCCTAATCGTAGTCCCAGTAACGCTAGCGACGATATGATGCTGATCCAAGTGCGAAGGTCATTCATGCCTTGGCGGCGGGGTTCGTCAGATTCCACGTAGACGGTCGTGTAAGCGGGGAGCGTGGGGTTGTCCTGCTTGCCGGAAGTGATGCGTGAGAGATCGTACGTTTGGGCGCGGCCGTCGGGGAGGCGGACTCGGATGGCGCTTGTACGCGCCGTGTTCGTGACACCGCCGGCGGAGGCGAGAATCTGCGTGAGTGTGCTGGGCGGGAACTGGCCGGGGGTCTTCACGTCGCCGAGGACGGTCACAGTCTGCGGGATATCGTTCTGATCGGCGCTGGCTACTGGCAGGCGCGGAATGAGGACGCGGTCTCCCCCGCGGAGGTCGGTGTCGGGGTCTTGGCCGAGGGCGATGTCGCCGGCGTTCACAGTTGTCGTGTCGCCGGCGCCGCGGTCGATGATGACGTTGGTGAGATCTGCGCGCGTGTCTGGTCTGACCTCGCGGATGGCATCGGCAATCGTAAAGGCCTCGGTTGTGCCGGGGCGCTGAACAGGGCCATACACCTGAACGAGCGGGACGATCGCTCTTGGGCGAATCGGGATCGTGATGCGATCTCGATCGTTGAGGCGGATGTCAGCGGCTTTGCCGGAGAAGATCGCTTGCAGGTCGATGCGAGTTGCGGAGTCGGATGCGGTACGGAATTCGACGTGCTCGAGATCGGCCTCAGCGATCGGACCGCCGGTGGCGGAGATGGCTTCGGAGAGAAACATCGCGGTTACCCAGTTTGGTTTGGACACGGCGCCGGAGACGAGGATTCGTGGTAGCGTCGGGACGACGATGACTTCGCCGCCTTCGAGAGCGATGTCACGGTCCACGCCGGCCATGATGCGGGCGGTGTTGATGAGCACCGTTGTTTCGCCTGCGGTGATTCTCACCTCGATGGGGTTTGCCTCGTACGTGAAGCCCTCCGCTGCGGAGATCGCGCCGAGGAGAGTTGTCGCAGGGAACGTGCCAGACTTCTTCACGGCACCGATGACGACGACGTTGCGCTGAACTTTCGCCGGTGGAGCGAGGTAGAAGATGGTGATGGGGCTTACTGTGATGCCCTTCGTTCGGATCGCGGAGTCGAGATCGGCAGTCGCGGTTGCGGCGGTCTTCGTGGCGACTCGGATGACGCCAAGACCTCGGATTAGCACTTCGCCGTCGGGATTGATCGAGAAGTCCTGCGTCTGATTGCCGACGAGGATTCGGATGCGGTCACCTGGAGCGAGGACGTGACCAGCCACGGTCACGTCCTCGCTTGTCGCGGCTCGCCGCGACACAAATGAAGCGGGTGTCGAGACTGTGCTGAGGAATGCTGCCTCGTCGATCATGGGCGAGAGGTCGATGTAGCGGGGTTCCGCAAGTCCGGAGCGGAGTATCTCTATGTTTACGTCCAGATCGCCGGCCGTGATTACGGCTACGGTGCGGCCGTATCGGTCGAGCGCGTGCGCGCGATCGACGAGGGCGGTCACGCGCCGTCCGGCAATTAGCGCGCGTAGAGCATCGGTGGCTTCTTCGCCACCAGGTTCGCCCGTTGGCTTGTTGTGTTCTGGATGCGCGACCTCCGGGGCGTTGATTCCGGCGAGGCGGTAGTCGATGCCGTCCGCTCCCTTGAACGTGT
>CAYXRK010000311.1:0-3261 GCA_964467615.1 uncultured Nitrospirales bacterium
GGGTGAGGGTGAAGGCGAGGGTGAAGGCGAGGGTGAAGGCGAGGGAGAGGGAGAAGGTGAAGGTGAGGGAGAAGGTGAAGGTGAGGGAGAAGGCGAAGGCGAAGGGGAGGGTGAAGGTGAAGGGGAGGGTGAAGGTGAAGGAGAAGGAGAAGACCTGGAAGCTATTCGCGCGGAGTTGCTCGCCGATTTCGATACGTTGGACACGAATGGCGACGGCGTGCTTACCATCGCCGAGGCCCAAGTCGCGTTGCCGGCTTTGACCACGGAACAATTCGAAGCCCTGGACGGCGACGCGAGCGGCGGTCTGAACGACGACGAACTTCAGCCTGACGAAGAGTTGGAAGCGTGCATCGTTCTGGCCGAGGCCGAATCGCGCCTTGCGGCGTTCAAGACGGCGTTCGGGATCGAAACGGACGACATGGAAGGCGAAGACTTGCCGGATTTGGCCGCGCTCGCGTTGGTCGAGGCCACTCTTTGTGGCCCCGCGAAGGCCACCGTCGAGGAATCGACCTTGGCCGCGTACCGTCTCAGCCTGCTAGCGCTTGCGCCCGCCGCGTTGCTCAACGCGGAACTGCGTGACCACGTCGAAATCGTGGCCGCGATGATGCTGACGAGCCAGGCGCGTCAGGACGCCGTCGTGGCGGTGCTCGAAGCGAGCGGCATTACGCTTCCCGACCTGCTCCCGCCGCCGGTGATTTGCGCCCTCGGCGAATGCCTGCCGCCGCCGCTGGACGGCAAGGGTTTGCTGTCCGATCCGCAACCCTATGCGGCGGGCGGCGACCTCGACCGCGACGGCACAACGAATCTCGAGGAATTCAACAACGTAACCGCCGCAGGCGGCGACCTGGCTGACTTCGTCGCCTCCGCGATCGACCCGGAGAACGACGGTACCGGCGTCGGAGGCCCAGGTTGCTTGGGCGCGGGAACCACGGGCGGCGGGAGCAACGCGGCGTTGATTGTGTTGCTTATCCTAACGCTCGCCTTGACCCCACTAGCGAAAAGGGCGCGCGTGCGCTAACTACACCATACGACTATCGGCGCGGGTAAACACTCGCGTTAAACAATTGGCGCGGCGCCGGGCGGGCCTGCTCGGCGCCGCGCAACTATTTCAGATCGCGCCGGCCTACCCGGGTTCCGAGGCAGGTCAGAAACCCGGCACGAGCAACACGGGGATACGTGTCTTGTGCCGCACGCTCGACGCGACACTGCCCAGGATCAAATCGCTCAAGAAGCGGTGACCGTGCGTGGACATGGCGATCAGATCGCACTCTTTTTCTTCCGCCATCGCGACGATTTTCTCCGCGGGTTCGCCGCATTCGAGCACTGCGTCGACGTCCAACCCATTGGCGGAAAATTCCGCGCACCGTTTCTCGAGGTACGCGCGATCCTCGCGAATTTCGTCCGACTCGTCAAGGCGTTGCTGATTGCGCGCGGCGAAGCCGTCGGCCACGTGCACGAGGGTCAGCCGCGCGCCCATCAGCTTGGCGAGAACGGTGACGTGCGCCAGTATCGCCTCGTCGTATGAGGAATTTTCGACGGGCACCAGGATGTGTTTATACATGAGTTTGTACCCCTGCGCCGGTCTATCCAGTGAAGTAGTCGACGGCGGTCTGATAGAGAAGGAAAACGTTCAACGAAATGATAATGGCCGCGATGACCCACGCGACCACTTTGAGGGCCGGCGGATTCACGAAGCGGCCCATCTTGACTTTGTCGCCGGTGAATCGCAGCAGCGGCACGACCGCGAAGCTCAATTGCAACGAGAGTATAACTTGGCTCAGCACGAGAAGTTTACCGACGCCGCTCTCGCCGTAGAGCGCCGCGACGATCACCGCGGGCACAATAGCGACGGCGCGCGTCAACAACCTGCGGACCCACGGCCGCAACCGGATATTGAGAAAGCCCTCCATCACAATTTGCCCCGCCATCGTCCCCGTCAGCGTCGAGTTTTGGCCGGAGGCCAACAACGCGAGTGCGAATAGGAAACTGGCGAGCGAAGCGCCGAGGGTCGGGGTGAGCAGCAAGTACGCGTCGTGAATGTCCGCGATGTCCTCGTGTTCGGTCCCGTGAAAGGTCGCGGCGCTGAGGATCAAAATTGCGGCGTTGATGAAAAAGGCGAACAACAACGACACCGTCGAATCGATCGTGGCGTATTTGATGGCCATTGCCTTGCCGGCGTCGTTCCGATTGAACGCCCTGGTTTGGACAATGCTCGAATGCAGATACAGATTGTGCGGCATTACTGTAGCGCCGAGAATGCCGATCGCAATATACAATGCGCTCGGATCCATCACGACCTTCGGCGAAGGCAAGAGCCCGCCGAGTACGCCAGACCAATCCGGATGCGCCACGGCCATCTCGTACGCGAAACAGCCGCCGATGATGAATATCAGCCCGGCCACCAGGCTCTCGACGTATCGAAACCCGCGGCCCTGCAGGAATAGAATAATCAAGACGTCCAGCGCGGTCAGCGTGACCCCCACCACCAGTGGAATACCGAATAACAGGTTCAACGCGATTGCCGAACCGATGACCTCGGCCAAGTCGCAGGCCGCAATGGCGATTTCGCAGAGCACCCACAGGAACATCGACACCGGCGTCGAGTAGTGCGTGCGGCACGCTTGGGCCAAGTCGCGTCCGGAAACAATCCCGAGTTTCAACGCGAGATGCTGCAAGAGGATCGCCATGAAATTCGAAATGAGGACTACCGAGAGCAGCATGTAACCGAACTTTGCGCCGCCGGCAAGGTCCGTCGCCCAGTTCCCCGGATCCATGTACCCCACCGCGACCATGAGTCCGGGGCCCGCGAAGGCGAGCATCTTGCGCCAGGACGCTGCCGTCTCCGACACGCGGACGCTCGAATAGACCTCGGGCAGCGAGGGCGTCGTGACGCGCTTTCGCCAACCCGGATCGGGATCAGTATTGGTTGGCGCGGGGCCCGGTGCCGAATCACCAGTACGTGACGTTCCCATACATTGTATTCCGGGTGCGGTTGTTCGGGTTCTCGAATGACTCACTCGAACTGCCGCACGTTAATAGATGTTAACTTAATGAATTCACTTTAATGATTACTGGGCCATTTTCATAACTCGTTCCGTGCCTGGTAGATGCGTTGATCCGTCCGAAAGGCGGTTGGAGAATGCGGTCCACTGTACTACGTATTCGCCAACGATTACGCATCCGACCGGGACCGTTCACTCAAATCGACTAGGAGTCTGACTCCGAATCCCTGTTTTCGACAAATAAAGTCTTGACATCCTT
>CAYXRK010000312.1:0-3228 GCA_964467615.1 uncultured Nitrospirales bacterium
ACTTGCGCTGCCGGCCCCACCTCGCGTGCCGTCACGAGAATGGTCACGAAATCAAGGTCGTTGTCCGTGCCACCTGTCCTGTTTAACCGAACGCGATACGTGCCCGGCTCATCAATCTGCAGAACGACCGAATCCCCTCCCTGGTCATCCTGTATAACGAATGTCGGCAACACGCTCGTTACGTTCGGATTGGTGCTGCTCGTCCATTCCCAAAAGGGTAAATCCGGTGGGACCGCAACAGCCTCGTACTCGGCGCCGGCGGCATTCACCGTAAAAAGCGTCCACGCATACACCGAGGCCAGCGTCGCCGCTGGATCTGACAGCGTCACAGTTCCGCCAACCAGAATGGCAACGACCCCATCCACCACCGCAGGGACCGTGTCGATCGCCTTCTCGCCTACTTGAGATCCCGACTGGAATCCGGTAGACGCCGAAATATCCTTCTCAGTCGCCTGTGCCAACACGATACGTTCACTGTTGACAGAGTTCGCCGCGGCATCGTCCGACAACACGCCGAAAATCACCGCCTCCTGCACATTCGCCAACTCGATGCTCACCGGCGAAACGGCGGCCGTCGCCGGAGAAAAATTCGCGGCGTCCGAGGGACCCGCGGGGCGATCCAAAGCGACTTTGAGGGGACCGGAGAGGATTTTCCCGGCGTTTGAGGGCGCTAGCGCGGCGAGAAAAGCGCCTGCGAGGACCCCAACCAATACACCCGTTCCCACCCACGCGCCGACTTTGCTTCTCACCTAGCGACCTCCGATTCGCCCCCAAAATACGCGGTGGCGACGCACCCAACGCGCCCCGAGCGGCGCGCCCGACTCATCCGCCCAACGAAAAAGAGGCGAAGAAGAGGCAATTTGGGGAAGTTTGGATCGGGCGTCTCCCCCCGCCAAATCGCCCCGGAATTCCACGCAATTTATAGCATAGCCCCCGGAAGGTGTCAACAAACTAATCGATGCAATTCCAAGATTGATAGAGCGTTACGGCGAATTCGGGCCGTCGCGGGGATCAATATTCGTAGGGGGTTGTCAATTGTTTTCGAGGTCCCTGGAATTGCCCCGAAAAGCCAGGGGGTTCGCCTGAAAACGCGCGCAATGCTCCCCAAAGTCCGGAGAACTCACCCAAGAATGCCCAGCTAGTCGGCTTTCTGGGCGAGCGCGGCCTTCACTTGGTCTTCGATGACCACCTTGTCGGCGGGTACAAAACCGGTGTGCGAATATTTAATTTTCCCGTCGCGCCCGACGAGCACCATCGTGGGGATGCCTTCAGGTTTTGTGATGGCGGGTACGGCGACGTGGACCCGGTCTTCGGTGTTGCCGCCGCCATCGAGCAGGGTGTAGCGAATTTTTTTGTCGTCCGAAAATTTCTTGATCGACTTTCCCCGATCCTCGAGCGTCTCGCCTTCCTCGAACGCAATACCGACGATCTCGAGACCTTTGTCTCGGAACCGTGAATCGAGATCGGTCATGAACGGAACGGCAAGGCGGCAGGGCGGACACCAGGTCGCCCATAGATCCACGAGAAGGACTTTGCCCTCGAATCGCTTGTCGCTTGACGATACCGTCTTCCCGTCGAATTCGCTGAGCGTGAACGCGATCGTGTCTCCCGCGATTTGCGGCGGGGCCTGCTCTTCAGCCGATACCGCGGCCATCAGCACACACAGAACAATCGTCACACGTGAAATCGTTCGCATCGTTTGCCTCTCCGGTTGTGTCGTTCTCGAAAGACGTTCGCAGAGGTTGAAAAGTTTCGCCGCCCGCGCCGGTATGATTACCTTCCTCGTCTCCGGCCAATCGACCTGGATCAGCGGCGAGGCAATCAGCATAAACGGCGGCTTCGGAAGGTCGTGAGAATAACTAAACTCTCCGGCGACGAAAAAGACGGCGCGTATCTCGCGCCGAATGCAAGATACGGACAATCTCCACCCTCTTTCCTCTTATTCGGTAGAAAATCACGTAGTTGTCGACCACAAAGCTGCGAAGCCCTTCCCGGAGATCGTCTCTACACCCACCAACTTGAGGAAATTCCGCGATCATCCTGCATCATTCGCGCAACCCAGACGTAAATCGCCTTGCAGCGTCGGGATCGTCCACTGCGATGAACTCGAATATCTCGCGAAGATCTTTCCGCGCAAGCGGAGTTAGCGTTGGCCTACTCACCGAGAAGTTCTTCGCAATTCCTCGGAACGCCTCATCAATTGTTCGAATACGTCTTCGGCGTCGACAAGCTCACCTCTATCCGCTTCTTGGATGCCCGCGTCAATCTCTGCAAGAAGCTCGTCGTCGACCTCAAGGACGGTTTGGTCCTCCTCCAACAAGCTGCGGATGAATGCACTCGCATCCCCGCCCCTTCCCGCCGCAACCTGCTCTTCGACGTACTTGGACAATTCATCCGGCAACGTTATCGTCAGCGACGCCATGACTGATATCCTCTGCGGTTTCTCTTTGGATTGTGCCACATCAATTGGGCTTTAGGGAAACCACATATGAAGAACTTCCTCGCGCCCCTACTTGTTTTGGTGTTCGCATTTTCAGCCTCTGCCGAACTTCTCGCCGGCGCCGCCGCGCGTTCCATTGTGCCGCCGTTTCCGACATACATGGGCGGCTTCGGCGACAGGATGCAGTTCTTCGAAGGCGTTCACGATGACATCTTCGCGCGCGCCCTTGTCCTCGATAACGGCGAGACCCAACTCGTCGTCATCGGTTCCGACCTCATGTCGCTCGACGACGAACACGCGCGCGGCGTACGCGAACGTGTTGAGAAGGAGACGGGTGTTCCCGGCGCGAACGTGATGGTCTCCTGCGTTCACAACCATTCCGCGCCGTCGTACTACCAGCACAAAGACCCCACGGAACAAGCGAAGGTCCGCGCGTTCTTGGTCAAGCAATTCAGCGACGCCGTCATCGAGGCGTTTCAGAAGCGCGAACCGGCCGAGATCGGCTGGGCGATGGGAGAACTCCGCGGCGCAACACGGAACCGCCAGCAGGACAACGACACCGTCATCGATCCGCAGTTGATGGTAGTTCGCGTCGAGAAGCTCGAAGGACGCGAAATCATCGCGACACTTTTCAATTTCACCGGCCATCCTGTAATCCAAGGTTCCAAGAATCTATTGCTCTCCGGCGAGTATCCAGGCGCGGCGTGCCGTGCGATTCAAAAAGTGGTCGGCGGCGTCGCCATATTCACCCAAGGCGCATGCGGCGATATCACAGTCAATCGCCAGGG
>CAYXRK010000313.1:0-3227 GCA_964467615.1 uncultured Nitrospirales bacterium
TACCCGGCGGAATACACCTTAGCCCCCTGTCCGATTTCCTGGGACCAGCTCACCCGGACTGCAAAGGCTTTCATTTGCACGCAGGGGTACTACCGAGCTGATATCTACACCTATGGTCAAGTCCGGCAGTATCCGCCCTTCCTTGACAATTAGTATTACCTGCGGTTGATCGGTCTCCAGGTCATGTTCATCAACAACCTCCGCTAGCCGTCCAACGCGCTCACCTTTCTCGGCAACTGTCATTGAAATACGTACTGCAGCTTTCTTGGGTGCTTTGGACCAAGGATGGTCGGGCACAGCGAAGACAAGTGAAATCGTGTACTCACTTTTCATGTGTTTCTCAAGTACGCGCCGAGAGAACTTCTGAGTGATCGAATTTGTAGTGATGAACCCGAAGCGCCGCAGCTTGGAGCCTTTGCGCACGAGAAGCGATGCCGCGTGGTCCCACCAGTACATTACGTAATCGATCGAATCCGATTTTTTCTTACGCGATGCCCAAAGCGCCTGTGTGTAGCCATCGCCCAACTCGGCGCGCAAATCCTTGCCGCCGATAAACGGCGGATTGCCGACGATGAATTCGGCGTCGGGCCATTCAGCAGGGCGTGGATTGACATAGCGATAGACTTCGAGCCTGGCGTCCGGGTCGGGCACGGGCTCGCCCGTAATGGGATGGAGCTTGGTGGCGTGTGGGTTCTGGCGCGTGATCGGGCGGCCTTTTTCGTCCCTAAGCAATTCCTGCCGGTCATAGGCAAGCACTGCATCGCCCTGTTTCACGGTGCCGAAGTCCCGTAAGACCGGCTCAGCAATTACTTGGCGCTCGCGCGTGCGGAACCACCATTGGATATAGCCGATCCACAGCACCAGCTCGGCGATCGGCACCGCACGAGGATTATGTTCTATCCCCAGGAATTGATGCGGGTCGACGGTTCGCAAAGGCTCGGTCGCTTCGCCAAGTTCCTTGAGGAAATCCAATACCTCGCCTTCCAGGCGTTTCATCAACTCCATCGATACGTATAGGAAATTTCCGGTGCCGCAGGCCGGGTCTAGTACGCGCGTGTCGCAGAGCGTGTCGTGGAATTTCCGGACGACCTCTCGGGCGCCTTTTTCGTCGTCTTCCAGCAACTTGCCGATCGCGGCGGATTGCGCCGCGTCCCAATCTTCGCGCAATGGCTCGATAATCGTCGGCACCACCAAGCGTTCGACATAGGCGCGCGGCGTATAGTGCGCGCCGAGTTTCGAGCGTTCGCGCTCGGACAGCGCCTGCTCAAGCAAGGTGCCGAAAATGGCGGGCTCCACATTGCGCCAGCTTTTCGAGGCGGCGGTCGCCAACAACGCCAACTCGTCCTCGTCTATTTCGATGGTGACGGTGTCGCGGAACAGGCCGCCGTTGAACTGCCGGATTTTTTCCTGGATCAGGGGCGAGAATTTCGCACCCTTGTCCATTTCACGGAAAAACTGGTCCGACGTGGTGTGAAAATGCCGCGCTTTGCCCTTGTGCTGGCCGATCAACTTGAGGAACGCACCTTTCGGTAGCAGCCCGATGTCCTCGGCAAACATGGCGAAAATGCAGCGCATGAGAAACTTCGAGACCTTATAGGCCCATTCGGCCTTTTGTACGGAATCATCCGATGGAGCCCGACGCTCCATCGTCTGCGTCATCTTGGCCAAAAGCGCCGCAATGTCCTGCGTGACCTCGGCCGCGTGCCGCGCCGGGTCGAGCGAGAATGGATCTTCCCACACGAGCTTTAAGCGTTCGCGATTCTCGGGAACGCGAAGGTCGGCGATCGGGATGCGGAAGGAATTTCGATCCGGAAACTGAGCGTAGTTTTTTCCCTGGCGGGAAAAGTCGGCATAGAGCTCGATTACGTGGCCGACATCGACCACAACGAGAAATGGCGGCCACTCTTTCAGGGCGCGGGCATAGTTCTCCGCCTGCCTGCGAGCCGCGCGCATGAGCGCGTCCCAGCTTGCCACGCCCGTTGGGGAGGATTGCTTTCTGGCCCGCGGGCGTTCAAGCAAAGCCGTATTTCCTCGCCCTTTTTCAAGGGCGAACGAGAGTTGATTATAAACCTCGCCGCCCTTTTCGCGCTTTTTCGACTGTTTGGCCTCGAGGACGAAACAACCCTTTTTGTAAAGATCGATCCGGCCTGGAGAGGTCGAGCCGTCGTCGTGACGAAACCGTACCGACCGCTCGAAGACATAGTCGTTTATTTCCGTCTCGGGGCCGGCAGGATCGGGGCGCTGAACGCCGATCAGGTCGCACAATTCGACAAGAAAGAGCGCATAGTTCGCGCGTTCGGCGCCGCCTTCGCGGGCCGTCCAGCGTTTGATGAAGGCGTCAACGTTTGGTGGTGTCGCGCCCGTTCCTGCCATTGGCCGAAGTTAGCGGGGAATGGAGTAGCGGGGCAAGACGATAGAACGCGTGCCCAGGCATCATATGGGAATAGAAGGCCGGCGTGGATGGCCGGCTCGGAGGCCGGCCATGACGGATGACGGCAGTGGGGCGGGGCGGCGGGCGGGTGCGCCGATCAACAATCCGCGCAAAAACAAATCCGCTGGCACGTCGTCCCTCCCTTGTCCGGCGCGCATTCTGCCATACTGGCTCGTGGGACGAACGGCAAGGCCAGGGCGCGATGACCGACGAGTCGGCGGCGACCATCCGGGATTACCAGGGCCGCGCCGAGGCGTTCTGGGAGCGCACGCGCGACCACGACGTGGCGCAGAACTACGCGGCGCTGCTGGAGGCGATCGAGGGCCGCAAGCCGTTCGCGATTCTCGATCTGGGCTGCGGGCCGGGCCGCGATTTGCGCCACTTCAAATCGCTCGGGCACGAGGCGGTCGGGCTGGACGGCGCCGCCGCGTTCGTCGCCATGGCGCGCGCGCATTCCGGCGCCGAGGTGCTGCACCAGGATTTCCTCGCGCTCGATCTGCCGCGCGGGCGGTTCGACGGCGTGTTCGCCAACGCCACGCTGTTCCACGTGCCGACGGCCGAACTGCCGCGCGTGCTGGGGCAATTGCGCGACGCGCTCAAACCCCGCGGCGTGCTGTTCGCGTCGAACCCGCACGGCGACGACCGCGAGGGCATGGAGGGCGGCCGCTATTGCAGTTTCTGGACTCTCGAAACCTGGCGCCGGCATGTCGGCGCGGCCGGGTTCGCCGAGCTAGGCCACTATTACCGCCCATCGGGCGCGCCGCGCGAACAACAACCCTGGCTCGCGAGCGTGTGG
>CAYXRK010000314.1:0-3224 GCA_964467615.1 uncultured Nitrospirales bacterium
CGTGCCATGACCCTAGTGTAACATGGTTAGTCTCATTTTGAAAGCGAATTAGAATGAGGATTGCGGGGCGGTGGCGGTCGCGCAGGAGGGGAGTGAGCCGTTGCCGGGTGCGGGGGATGTTGATGGCGATGGGGTGGCGAATGCGGCGGAGTATGCGAATGTGGTGGAGACGGGCGGGGACGTGGGGGATTTTGCGGCGGCGGCTATTGACCCTGAGAGAGATGGGTCGGATGTTCAGGGGCCCGGGTGTGCGGCGTCGGGAATGCATCGTCCGCAGCCGAGGGCGGCTGCGCCACAATGCGGGGAATCGTTGTTGGCGTCGTGTCGGTGTTGGGGATGGTGAGGCGGCGGGGGTTTAGGGTTCAAGGGGTGCCATTGATGGACACTGTTGGATACCGATAGGAACGTATGTGCCGTGATGCGTCGGGGGCGTCGAGACGGGTAGTGGGGGCGCGGTGAGATGGGGACGCGAGATTGCTTCGTCGTTCGCTGTGGACGCAGAATTGCGCGCTATGAGGATCATTGCGGACGAGAGCATTCCTTGCGCGGCCGGGGCGTTCGGCGCGTTGGGCGATGTGTTGTTGTTGCCGGGGCGGGCGATAACGCGCGAGGCGGCAGCGGGGGCGGACGTGTTGCTTGTTCGCTCGATTACGCGGGTGAATGAGGCGCTGCTTGAGGGGGGCCGCGTGAGGTTCGTGGGGACGGCGACGAGCGGGTCCGACCACATCGATGTGGACTATCTGCGGCGCGCGGGGACCGCGTTTGCGTATGCGCCGGGCAGCAACGCGAACAGCGTGGCGGAATATGTCGTGGCGGCGCTGTTGCATCTATCGGAAGCGAAGGGCATCGACCTGTACAACAAGACGGTCGGGATCATCGGGTACGGCAACGTGGGGAAGCAGGTCAACTTGCGATTGCGCGAGCTGATTCCGCGCAGCGTCATCAATGATCCGCCGCTGGCGCGCACGGTGAGTTGGCGGCTCTCGCCGCTTCGCGATGTGTTCGAGTGCGACATCATCACGCTGCATGTGCCGTTGACGCATCGCGGCGACGATGCGACGGCCCGGCTTGTGGACGAGAAATTTCTGGCGAACATGAAGTCGGGGGCGATTCTCATCAACACGTCGCGCGGCGGTGTGGTGGACGAGATGGCGTTGAAGTCGGCGCTTGCGAAGGGGCACCTCGGGGGATGCGTGCTGGACGTTTGGGCGGATGAACCTAACATCGATTTCGAGCTTGTCGAGCAAGTCGATCTCGCGACGCCGCACATTGCGGGGTATTCGATGGACGGGAAGGTGAACGGGACGGAAATGATCTATAGGGCGGCGTGCGAGTTTTTTGAAGCGAAGCAGACGTGGACGCCGCCCGTGGAGAGCGCGCCGACTGAACTCGAATTGGCCGTGACGCCGGACGACTTGTTTTTTAAGGTCGGCCCACGCGCGCTGGCGGCGGTGGCGAAGCGCGCCGTACCCGCGAACTATTCCATCGCTGAGGACAGCGCGCGGCTTCGGGAGGCGGCTGGGATGAACGCGACCGAACGCGCCGCATACTTCGATCGGCTGCGACGTGAGTATCCCGCGCGGCGGGAGTTTGCGCACACGCGGGTGAACCTTTCGCTGCCGGCGGAGCATCGAACGCCGGGCGCGAACATCTTGCTGGACGACCTGGCGCAGCGGCTTGCGTCGCTCGGTTTTGCGCGCGCGCCGCGGCATGCGGTCCAAGACGGTATATAGAGCGACGCCGTCCCCATACCCGGCAGCCGAGGGCGGCTGCCCCACACTCGTTCGGTTTCAATCCGGACGATTCGCGCAGTTGACCTGGCCTCGCACTCGTTGCTCGCCTTTCCTCTATTGAGTAGCGCATGATTTGTGCATGTTGTCGCGTACTGCCGATAGCGGATTTCTGAGCGCCGCGGCACTTGCGGAGTTTGCCGCGCGGGCGATTGCGTCACGGGGGCTCGCATCTCGGCGGGTGCTTTGCATCGTGCCGGACGCGACGCGGACCATGCCGATGCCGGCGATGTTTCGGGCGTTGGCCGACAATCTTCCGCGCGTTGATTTTTTGATCGCGCTGGGCACGCATCCGGCCATGACGGACGAGGCGATGCTTCAGCATTTCGGACTGACCCACGAGGAGCGCGAAGGAAAATACAAGCGCGTCGGAATCTTCAATCACGATTGGCAGAATCCCGGCGAACTCGTGTCTGTTGGGCGCATATCTTCCGAGGAAATGTCGGAAATATCCGAAGGAATGATGGATGACTCGCCGGAGGTGCTCATCAACCGGCGCATTCTCGAGTACGACGCGCTCGTGATTGCCGGGCCGGTGTTTCCGCACGAGGTGGCTGGGTTCAGCGGCGGCAATAAATACTTTTTCCCGGGCATTGCGGGGCCGGAGATATTGCATCTGTTTCATTGGCTCGGCGCGCTGATCACGAACCCGGTCATCAACGGCGCGAAGTACACTCCGGTGCGCAAGGTCATTGACGCGAGCGCCGCGCTTATTCCAAAGCCGAGGTTCGCGTTCTGTCTGCACGTCGTCGAGAAGCAATGCCGCGCGATTTTCTTTGGCACGCCGGAGGAGGCGTGGGACGCTGCCGCCGATGCCGCCGCGAAGACGCACATTCGGTACGTCGACAGGCCCTATGAGAGCGTGCTCGCGATTTGCCCGGAGATGTACGGCGACATTTGGACGGCGGGCAAGTGCATGTACAAGCTCGAGCCGATTGTCGCGGATGGCGGCGAACTGATTATCTATGCGCCGCACATCACGCAGGTGAGCGTGACGCACGGGCCGCTGCTGAAGCGGATCGGTTATCACACACGCGACTATTTCCTCGCGCAGATGGATCGGTTCGCCGACGTGCCCGGCGGAATCCTCGCGCACTCGACGCACGTGCGCGGCATCGGCGCGTATGAAGACGGGGTCGAAATGCCGCGCATCGAGGTGACGTTGGCGACGGGCATTTCCGAAGCCGAATGCCGCGCGATTAATCTCGGCTACCGCGACCCGACGATGATCGATCCGGAAGTCTGGGCCGATGCGGAAGATGGAGGGCGGCTACTCGTGCCGCACGCAGGGGAGATTTTGCATCGGCTGCGTTCCCGCGCGCTGGCTGGGGCGGCCGTGGCCAGATGATAAGGCTATCGTAAGTATCCGGCGTTTTTCGGGGCATTATCCAGTTGACTCCCTTGTCGTCAAGAAAAGCTTAAAATGAAGGGGAT
>CAYXRK010000315.1:0-3080 GCA_964467615.1 uncultured Nitrospirales bacterium
CATCAACACCGCCTTCCCAAGAACCGTCCGTATTGATCACCACGCCGCCCTCGAAATTTTGCGCAAACTCGCCGAAGTACCAAACGTTTCCATCCTCGTCCTGCGCAAACCAGTCCAAGGTGTCCTCAATAAGCTCGCCATCGAGAAACGCCATATCGCGCACGACAACGCACGACACGCCGAGAATGTCCTTCCGATCCGCCGTGACGCGAAACTCGACTCGTTCAGTACCGTCCTCCCCGACTTTCTCGTACACGAACAACGTCCCCGGTACGAGCGGGAAAAACGGATTGTTGACGCCATCAATGAAGTCGGAGGGATCGATAAGCGCTTCAGGGATACATTCCAGGGCGCCCATCGAGTTTACGCCGACGATCACCGCCGCGATCGCCAGAATTGTGGTTTTCATTGTCGAGTTCATCGCTCATGCTCCTTTTGTAATTTGCGTTATCGGGCACAAGCCTAGCCCTCTCGAAGTTACCAGAACGTTACGGTCCAAATCGTGCGGGCGCGGCCTCCGGAAATAGTTCGGGCCGCGGACGATACGCTCGCCCGCGGCCCGGAAATTCGAACCGAACTAGGGATTAACCGCGCCCGCGAAACGCGGTCGCCTCCGTCCACTTCGTCATGTGCTCGGCCGACAAAATCTTCGCGAGTTTGGCGTCCAACTCTTCCTTCAGCTTGGCGGTCGCGTCGCGGACCGATTGGAAATCGCCGGACAACATCGCCTCGGCGCGCGCTTTGGCTGACGCTTGAACGAAGCCCGCGATTTCGTCCATCGCCGGGTCCGCCTTGTCCGCCGCCATGCCGAACCCGTCGATCGCGAGGACCATGCGGTCCCATTGCCGGCCGAAGGTACCCAGGGTCCCGATGGCCTTCTCGACTTGTTCCGGCTTCAAGAACGCGGCCAATGCCTTTTCCAACTTGCCACGCTCGCCTTCTGTGTACTCGATGACCGCTTGGAAATTCCCCTGCCCGCCTTCTGGCGCATTCGCGGCGTAGGCCTTGCGAGCGTCCCGGTACGCGCCCTCGAGTTTCCCCGCAACGTCTTTGTCGAGCGCAAGTGCTCGCGCGACAGTACCGGCCTCCAGCGAAATCGCTTTCGCCATCTGCTCCTCGCTGAGCGGCGTGCGACCGCCGCCGCCGCCACCCTGCTGCGCATTCACCAAACTTGCGCCCGCGGCAACCAATGTCGCCATAACGAGTACGCTCCACACGAATCCCTTGTTTCCGTTCATCGTCCTGCTCCTCTTCACGTCAGTTTTCAGCGACCACACACTGAATCATCACAGTATACTCGCTGAACTTCCTGCTCGACGACCGCCTGCTCGGCGCCGCGAGGACATCAGCCGTTGTCATCCGCCGGGCCCAGCGCGCTCCACACCGTAACGTTCCCCTCTACGGTGCAACACAAAACCCGCTTGCCGTCAGGACTCCACGCGGTGTTGGTGTACTCGCCGTCCGCCCGAAGCGCGACGAGTTCGTTCCCCGCGAGGTCAAACACGCGCACGAACCCGTCATAGCACCCGGTGAGAATTCGCTGTCCGTCCGGACTGAATCGAACTAGAAATAGTCCGCCCGTATGTTTGTCGAGATCGGCCGCCAGTTCCCACGTACCTACGCGCCAGACCATCGCGCTGGAATCCGACGATGCCGTGGCGAGATACGTCCCTGACGGATCGAAATCGAGGGTATACACGCTTCCGCGATGGGCCCTGATTTCCTTCACCGGTTCGGGGTGTTGCGCGCGGTCGCGCAAGTCCCAAACGCGCACGTGGCCATTGATATAGGCAACTGCCGCGTACGTGCCGTCCGGGGTCACCGCCGTGCACATGGCCCGGGCCGGCCCTTCAAACACGTGGAGCAATTCACCGGTCGAGGCGTCCCACATATTGACGAACGATTGTTGGTACCCGTGCGCAAGAATTTTCGTACCGTCGGGCGTGTATTCCGGACGATAAACACGACCTCCGTGTCCCGGCAATACAAGGACTGCCTCGTTGGATGGTACACGCGCGATGACGAGCTCGCCGTCACCTCCAGGCCGTAACCAAAGGCGCCCGTCCTGGGAAATGCGGTGTCTCGATGCGGAGGCCGCTCGAAATTTCATAAGGGCCCCTCGCGATCCGCCGGCGAAATCGGAAGGAAGGTCCGTTGTGCCTTCGTACAGAACTTCCCCGGCGCGAAGATCCACGATTTTTTGCGTTTGATCGTAGGAAGAACTGATCCAATACCGGAAATCCGGAGACGGGAAAAAGACCGACAGAGGGCCTTCGTGAAGTTTCATTCTTCGGACGACTTCGCCCGTCGCCAGGTCCCAACGTTGCAAGACGCCGTCAAACGATCCCGTCACGACGTAGCGCGAGTCGTCTTCGAAGAACGCTTGAAGCACCGTGTCGGGGTGGTGGAGCGTGACCGTTGCGCCTCGGAGCGTCTCGCGCGACGGCGCGACGACTTGCACGGTGCCGTCGGCCTGCGGGATTGCCATCGTGCGGCCGTCCGGGCTCAGCGCGGCCGGTTGGTACCAAACAAAATTCGAAAGACCGGAAATCGTCGAGATCGGTTGCGCGGTCTCGGTGCCGGCGCGCTCTACGTCCGATCGGCGAAACAATAGGACGTGGCCATCGTTCGTCCGGGCCCCAATAAGCGAGCCGTCGCCGCCGTAGAATACGGACCCAATCCCGGGGCCAAGGGTGGCCTCAATCCTGGCAAGAAGTAGCCCGCTCTCGACGGACTGAAACTGAATCTTCTGTTCGGACGGGTTCGCGAGCACCGCGGTCGCGCCCTCAGGATCCAACGTATGCAAGACGTACCCCGGCGTTGCCGGGAGCACGCGCTCCGAACGCATTTCGCCGGTCTCGCAGTCCCACTCGCAAATAGTCGAATCGTCCCAAATCGTCCTGAAAGTGTTCGCGTCATTTACGAAACTTCCATAAAAATGGCCCATGGTCGCCTTGTTCCAAAACGCGGGGTTCGCCGCCACCACGGAAACCAATTCCTGAGTGGACCACCGCCAAATTCGGAATTTCATGTCCACCCCAACCGACGCCAGCAGCGCCCCGTCCGATCTGCTCGCGATG
>CAYXRK010000316.1:0-3071 GCA_964467615.1 uncultured Nitrospirales bacterium
CCGAGAACACCGTCACCGCGATGGGCCCTTCGAGGGTATCGACAGCGAGAAAAGCCATCGTTTGGCCCTTCTTCGTGAGGTGATTGCGAACGTTTGAAATTAGGCCGCCGAGCACCACTTCCTGGCCGTCGGCCAATGAGGCGAGGTCGTTAGCCCGGTACGTCGAGAACTGGTGCAGAATGTCGAAGTGTTCCGCAAGCGGATGACTACTCACGTAGAGTCCCAACACTTCCTTCTCGAATGCAAGCACGTCCGCGTCGCTCCATTCCGTTACGCGAGGCCGTTCGTGTACTGTCGTCGCCGGGTCGGCGTCGCCCAGCATATCGAGCAGCGAGGTCTGGCCGGCATCGCGATCGCGTTGCTGGGACTGCGCCTCTTGCAGCGCGCTCTCGATCGAGGTTTCGACCTCGGCGCGGCTCCACCCCGTGGACAAAAAAGCACCCGCCTTATTAAGACTTTCAATTGCACGGCGATTGACGGAACGCGATTCGATTCGCGCGCAAAAATCATAGATGTCTTTATACGGACCATGCTCTTCGCGCTCGCGCACGATGGCCTCAACGCCTTCGCCGACGGATTTTACCGCGAGGAGACCGAAATGGATCGCGCCGTCCTCAACAACGAAGCGCAAGGCGCTCTTGTTGATATCGGGAGGACGCACCGGAATGTTCAGGCGTCTGCATTCCTCCACGTAAATTGCTATTCTCTTGAGGTCGTCCGATTCGCTGGTCAGCAGCGCGGCCATGTATTGTTCAGGGTAGTTGGCCTTGAGAAACGCCGTCTGATACGCGACATACGCATAGGCCATGCTGTGCGATTTGTTAAACCCGTATCCCGCGAAGGTCTCGATCTTGCTCCAGAGTTCCCCGGCAAGTTTCGCATCGATGTTGTTGGTTATCTTTGCGCCGTCTACAAATTTAGATTTTTGTTCCGCCAACAAATCGGCCTTTTTCTTGCCCATCGCGCGGCGGACGATGTCCGCCTGTCCCAGTGTGAAACCGGCGATCGCTTGCACAATCTGCATTATCTGTTCCTGATACACCGCGATGCCGTAGGTTTCCTTGAGGATCGGTTCGAGCAGCGGGTGGTCGTACTTGATGCGGGCCGGGTTATATTTATGGTCGATATACGCGTCGATGAATTGCATGGGGCCGGGCCGGTACAGCGCGACCAGTGCGCAAATCTCTTCGATACTTTCGAGCCCGATGCGCTTGGCCACGTCGCGCATGCCCGAACTCTCCAACTGGAAAATGCCCGTCGTCTTGCCCGAACTGATCAGCGCATACGTCTTCGCGTCCTTGCCGTCGAGGTCCTCGATGTCGAACTTGAGCTCGCCCCGCGTTTCCCTAATCATCCGCACCGCGTCGTCGATCACGGTCAGGTTTCGCAGGCCAAGCAGGTCCATCTTGAGCAGCCCGACTTCCTCGACCCCCTTCATTTCAATTTGCGTCGCCACCGTGTCCGTGCCCGCGGCTTGATACAACGCGACGTGGTCTATGAGAGGCTGGTCGCTGATGACCACTCCCGCCGCGTGGGTCCCGCAGTTGCCGATCGTGCCCTCAAGTCGTTTCGCGATCTTCCACAGCCGGCCTACCTGCGGATCGGTGTTGACCAGTTCCTTCAATTCCGCCACGTTGGTATACGCGCCCTCGAGTGTCGTCCCGAGTGTGTCGGGAATGAGCTTGGCGATCCGGTCGCAGTCGCCGTAGGGCATACCCAGCACGCGCCCCACGTTGCGCACCACCTGCTTGGCAAGCATCCGGCCGAAGGTGACGATCTGCGCGACGTTGTCCCTTCCGTACTTCCTTTTAACGTACTCAATGACTTCGCCCCGGCGTTCGTAACAAAAGTCGAGGTCGAAGTCCGGCATCGACACGCGCTCGGGGTTCAGGAAGCGCTCGAAGAGCAGGCCGTAGCGAATCGGATCGATGTTTGTAATTTTCAGCGCATACGCCACGATGCTCCCCGCGCCCGAGCCGCGGCCCGGCCCCACGGGTATGCCGTTTTGCCGCGCATAGTTGATGAGGTCCCAAGTCACGAGGAAGTAATCGACGAAACCCATTTGCTCGATGACCGAAATCTCGAACGATGCGCGCTCGATGTATTCCGGCGCGGGGGTCTCGCCGTAGCGGACCTTCATGCCAGCGTCCAGGAGTTCGCGCAAATAGTTCGCCTGCGTGTAACCCGCAGGCGGCGTGTATTGCGGTATGAGGTGTTGTCCGAGCGCGAGTTCGACGTTGCATCGCTCGGCCACTTTCTCCGTATTGGACACGGCGTCCGGCCATCGAGTGAAGAGCGCGCGCATTTCGTCGGGGCTTTTGAAGTAGACCTGGTCCGTCTCGAACCGAAAATGCTTGTCATCGTCGAGCATCCCGTTCGTCTGAATGCACAGCAACGCTTCGTGCGGATACGAGTCTTCCTTGTTTACATAGTGGCAATCGTTCGTGGCTATCATCATGAGGCCGTGCTTCTCGGCCAATTCGGCTAACAACGGATTTACCCGTTGCTGATCCGGCATGCCGTGATCCATCAGTTCAATAAGGAAGTCGTCCTTGCCGAATATCGCGATGAACTTTTCGACGGCCACATTCGCCGCGTCCATGTTGTTGTTGAGAATGTGTTGCGGGATTTCTCCCGCGAGGCACGAACTCGTCGCTATGAGGCCTCGGCTGTACTTCGCGAGGAGCTCGTCGTCCACGCGCGGCTTGTAGTGAAAGCCCTCGAGATGCCCGAGAGTACTTAGTTTGCAAAGGTTGTGATACCCCTCGACGTCTTTACACAGCATCAAGAAATGATAATAGTTTCCAGAGCGCCCACCGCGTTCCTTGCGCCCGTTCCGGGCTACGTACAATTCCGATCCCAAGATCGGTTTCACACCTATTTTTCGGGCTTGCTGATAAAAGTCGACCGCGCCGAACAACACGCCGTGGTCGGTAATTGCGCAAGACTTCATCCCGAATTCCTTGCACTTTTCCAACAACTCATGCACTTTGCATTGTCCGTCCAACACGCTATATTCCGTGTGACAATGCAAATGACAAAACCCGCCGCTCATTGCGTAATCGTCTCCC
>CAYXRK010000317.1:0-3037 GCA_964467615.1 uncultured Nitrospirales bacterium
CTTCTCCTTCACCCCCTGGCACTGGATCGAGCTCGATTTCCACGTTCGCCGTCATGGTCGTTTCGGAGATGAATGCAAACTCGGTCTCGCTGCCAAAACCGGCTAGCGACGCGGTCACCTGGTATTCGCCGCTCGATGCCACGTTCACGTTGAACAGGCCGCCGGGATTCGTTTCGACGGTAATGCCCGGTGGCGAGCCGACCGCCAGCACGGTCACCGACGCCCCGTTGATTGCGCCCTGCGTCATTTTGTTCCGGACACTGCCCGTTATCTGGTTCGGGAACGCGAATTTCGGGACAAGTTCCGCATCCGTTGGACCGTCGCCGTTGGCGGGTACATCTTGGGAGAAATAGGCTTGGTCGTCGCCGCTCCCGAAGCGAATCGTGATGCCAGTGAAATTCAGTATCGGCAAGTTGCGCAACTCGTAACGTCCATCGGCGCAACTGTAGGTGATCTGGGGGGGATCGAAAGACGCGCCGTCCTGCAATGCCTCGACGCGCACCGCGACGAGCGGTTGGCCGTCGGGGTTGGTGACCGTGCCGAATACCGTCGTCGCGGGATCGACCGTCGCGGGAGTCACGGACAAGTCCAGACCGCCCATGCCATCCGGCTCCGCCCGGAGCGTCAGCGCGTTGAAATCGGCGGCTTCGATCATCACGACACCGTCCGCGCCGTTGAAGCCTGGGGCGAGTAGATCGACGAAGAAGTCCGTGAGCGGCAGATTGTCGGGCCCGACCGGAATTCCGGTAACGACGTAATTCCCGTCTCCGTCCGTTACCGCTAGAAAGTCCGCTTCGAGAGTTCCCAGCGAAATTCGCACGCGGATCACCGCACAGTCGAGGGTTGAGGCGGCGCCCTTCATACCCTTCACGAGTTCGGCGACCGATCCCTCGATCCGCGTGTATAGGCCGGAGCCCGGCATACCCGAGAAGGTCGGGCTGGAAAATAAGAACGCGTTTCCGGCGTTGTCGGTAGCGCCTACCGTCTCGCTGATCGCGCTGATCAGCGTGTCGCTGACGCCGTCGCCATTGACGTCTCCGCGGGCAATTCCCTGGCCGAATTCTCCAGAGTCCACGGCGTTCGGCGAGAGCATCGTGAACAGCAGCGAGCCGTCCTGCCCGCTGAAAATGTATGCGCGGCCCCCGCCCTCCGAATCGGGCGTGGATTCCCTTGGCGCGCCGACAATAATGTCGCCCACGTCGTCGGCGTTTGCATCATTGATCGCGGACACCGCGTTTCCAAAATCGCCTTGCTGTTCGACGTTTGGCGACTCGAGCACCAACCTCGGCTCGGCGGTAAGTCCTTCGACCACCGCGGCAGTGTCGTAGACGTAGACGTGTCCCACGAAGGTCAGGCCCACGCCGGCGAGATCGCTTTCACCGTCTGCGCCAATTGCGATGTCGGGCACGCCGTCGCGGGTGACGTCATCGACGGTGAACACGCTGACTCCGAAGTCGCCCCCGGCTACGGCGTTGGGGGACGAAAGAAACGCCTCGATTTGGGGAGGTTGGTTTCCGCTGCCGAAGATGTAGACGACGCCGGAGTTAACGACGTCGTTGAAATCCTCGCCCGCTGACGCGATGAGCAAATCTGCTCGCGTATCGCCGTCTATGTCTGGAAGCGCCTCCATCGATGCGCCGAATCGAGCATTGTCGGTGTTGCCGGTGGGAGACTCAATGGTCGTAATAATGTTGGAGGGCGACCCGGACAGGATTGCTGCGCCGCTGAAAACGTACACTCGGCCCCCATTGTTGTTTTCATTGGGAGCGCTCGCGGCCATGTCGGGCACGCCGTCGCCGTTCCAATCGCCCACGGAGGAAATGGCCTCGCCAAATCGGCCTGGGACCAATATCTCCCCGTTGGGGGAGGACAAGGTACGAATCAGCGCACCGGTCGCGCCGTTGTGAACATGGACCTGTCCCGTGAATCCGAAGTCTTTCGGGGCGCCGACGGCGATCTCGTCCTTTCCGTCGCCCGTTAAGTCGCCTATGGCGGCGACGGCACTGCCGAAATTCGCGCCGCTGGTCCCCTCCATACGAAACAGTTCGACGCCGGTTTCGCCGTCGATGACGTATACCTTGTCGAGACTGCCGAATTCGCCGGTGGGATTGAACGCGCTGAGCGCGAAGTCGCGGGCGCCGTTGCCGTTAACGTCCTGAAGGATGAGGACACTCTGGCCAAAGAAGCCGTTCTGGACGATCTCGGGAGGATTGAACTCGGTAACGTCCGCGCCGGCCCCAAGTCCGGCGGCGACCATGATCAATGCAACACAAACGCGGGCACCAAACCCCATCGAACATTCCTCCATCCCTGGCACACGAACGCGCGACGACGACACGGCGACGGCGGCTTCGATCGTGTCATTTCCGAGTAGGCTGGTCATGCAGATTACAGGCAGCCTAGGGTAATTATAACCAACTTCCGAGAAATGCAGAGTATTTCGTTGTCAATGATAACAAATTTCGCTATATGAGTGTCTATCGTTTGATTTGGGCGTCGGTCTACGCTCGTGTCTGATCGTGATACCGGCCCCCCAACCTGTCGGCACCCCGAGCCGGACGCAGACACGCGCCAACCGCTGCACCGCAGAAGTTAATTTGCCTTGGGGCGGCGAGCTTGGATCGAGACTGCGTTAATTAAACCGTGACGGTCGATGTCTCGCCGCAATCGTCAACGCCGCCAGGACGATTATCCAATCGCCTACTGGGACGGAAGGCGTCACTTCGCCGGACGCGCCAAAACATTGTGGACCGTCCACGCCGAGGAACTCCGCTAATTCCGAGTCCGTAACAAAACCGTCTGAGTCGGCATCGAGATCACCGAATTCGTCCGCGGTGAGATCGGGCTCGGCGGAGTTTGCTTCGGCGAATGTCAGTTGGCCGTCGCTGTTGGAATCTGCTGTCGCAAACCCTGAGTGGAGCGCATCGGCCATGTCTTCCAATGTTGTCGTTGGCCCTTCCCCTTCCCCTTCCCCCTCACCCTCTCCCTCCCCTTCCCCTTCCCCCTCCCCTTCCCCTTCGCCAAGCCCGGAGCCAAG
>CAYXRK010000318.1:0-3019 GCA_964467615.1 uncultured Nitrospirales bacterium
ACCTTCTCCTTCTCCTTCACCTTCACCCTCGCCTTCACCTTCGCCTTCACCCTCGCCCTCACCCTCACCCTCCCCCTCAGCTCCTGCGCCGATGACTTGAAGTTCTTCGCCATCAGCACCGGTAAACGTGACGCTAGATTGGAACTCTTGCGCGGCGGTGGGGACGAAGCGAATAACAATCGCCTGGGAGTCGTTCGGCGCGACGGAATACTCCGCGGCCGAAACGATCGAGAACGGTTCGGCCGTGGCGGCGTGGCCAGTCAAGGTGTCGAAGCCGGTATTGACGACGGTCACGAGGCGATCGGTGAATGATCCGAGGGGAACGGGGCCGAAATCCAGAATGTCCGTTGGGGAGATTCCGATCTCGGGTGTACCGCCTACAATTACGATTCGCTCTTCGCTCACGGTGTTGCCCGCGGAGTCAGTAACTTCGTATACGACCGAATATTCTCCGGCCACGGAGGTATCGACGTTGTTCGTGACGACGATCTCGAGCGTGAGTACGCCATCCACGTCGTCGGTGGCGGTGGCGCCTGGGTCAATATATTCTTCACCGGCATCGACGGCGGCGGGGTCACTGCCAAGAATGTGAAGCACGGGCGGCGCATCGCCGATGCCGCCTTGGAACGGAACAACGACGTCGTCCTCGAGTTCGCCGCCGATACCGTTCTCGTTCCCATCGAGGAAGTTGCCAATGAGGTCCTTGATGCCGAAGAATCCGCGAAGAATGAGTTCGTTGGTGGCCTGCTTTCCACCGGCTTCCGGCGCGAGCTTGGCCTTGTCGTAGATGACGCTTAAGACGTTGCCCGCGACGTCAATCGAATTGGGAGGCTGGACTCGGCCATGAGGGCCGAAGACGTCGAGCGTCGAGGGGAAGTGCGGGGTTGCGATAGGTTCATTGAAAGTCACTGTAACGGTGACCGTGTCTCCGTCCTCGGCGAATGTATCGCTTACGACCCGCGGCGGCGTGGAGTCACGCGGCGTGGGGACCCCCTGTTCGTCGAAGCTCAGGGAGATACCGAGTGTGAGCATTTCCTGATCGCTGAACAACCCTCCGATGACCGGCACGGGCGAGGTATTGGTGTAGGTCCCTTCAAAGTGAATGATCGATCCCGCGGGGAGCGCGATGGGTCGTTTGTAGTTGTAGTTGAGTTGCCAATCGAAGTCCCACTTGTCGAGGTAAATCAACGGAATGGTGACGTTTCCGGGCAACTTGGCGACGGCCTCAAACTTGTCGCCAATGAGGTGCATGTGGGGGAAGATCGACAACAAATGGGCCGTAGCAGGGATCGGGACGTCCATATCGTAGACGTTCGTCTCGCCGGGCAACTGCGGCCCGTAACCCGAGTTGCGCGAGAGCGCCGGACCCGATATGGCGGGAGTCGTAAGACCGGGCAGCTCGGTGGGAAGGTAGCTGTTGAGCGTAAGAATGGTCGGGTCGAGCGAAACCTTTATACCGATTTGGGTGCGATCGAATTCGGGGCCGCCGGTCCCTTTTCCCGCGCTCGAAGACGGCTCGTTTTCATTGCGATAATGATAGTGCATCTGGTTGACGATGACCTTGTCCGCAGGTAAGTAAATCCCGAGTTCGTCGTTGAGCAAGGAAACCGAATTTGCGCCAGGCGCCCAACCGGACAGTACCGTCGCTCCACTGACCATGCTGTCGCCGAAGCAGTCCCAGCCGTCGTTGGCCACTTCGGGCGTCGTTGTATCGGCGGCCTGCATGGCGAGCGCTTCTTCGCGATCGGCGATGTAGACGACCGAATGGTGAGTAATTTCGAGATTGCTGGGTTTTACTTCAAAACTCGTAATGATTAGGTCTTGCTCGAGTGCGCCGCCAGGGGGATCGAGGATGAAGCAGCGGTATCTGTCGGGGCCGGGGTTGTGTTCCCAGGTGACGGGCATTTCGAGGATGATATCCGGGTCGCCTTGGAACCATTCCGAGTCGTCGAATGTAAGGGGCGGGGGGGCGTCGGCGGGATCGCCCTCGGGCGCGCCGTCGAGAACCCAGCCGACGACGAGATCGATTTGCTCCTGGGTAAGGCCGAGGTGCGGCAGAAATCCTTGGCCCGCGGGAAACCCTTGCTCTTCCTCGGCTGCGGCATTCCACGGTGGCATCTTGCGGGTGCTTACGTTGCCGCGGATTTGTTGCCGGTACTCGTAGACCGTGTCGTAATTGGACCAGTCCGTGGGCGCGATGCCGCCTTCGTGGTGGCACTGGAGGCACTTATTTTGGAATAGACGGATAATCTGGCCGTGAAACGTCGGTTCCTGAGCTAGTGTCGTGGGCGAGGCGAGGAGACCCAACAGCACTAGTCCCGCGGACCTGACGATGCGGCGGCCCGTCGTGGAAGTCGTCACTAGCCCGGACATATCTCGGTACTCCCCTTTTTGGTTCGCCCCGACACGCGGGTCCTTCTGCGCGCGACCGGGCTCGAAGTTATAACGTACGGCTTGGAACACCTCTCATCGATCCCGTTGCGCTATAAGCACGTAGACACGAAAGTGTATCACGCGATTGATAGCGATTGGCGCGCTTCGTGCGGGGCACCTACGCAAACGGCGGAATCCGTTAGCGTCTGGACTCACTGCTTTCCGCGGGGCGATTCAAGGAACGCAATCAGCTCAGCGGGGTGATCGGTCTGGATTCCATCCGCGCCCCAGGCCACCACGTTTTGCCAGGTGTCGGGGCCGTCGTCATCGACGAAGAGGATTCCGTCCTTGGCGTGGCAGGCGGGAGCGTAGGTGGCGGAAAAGTTTTTCCAGACGGCAGCGATGACGCGCGGATCGTATTTCTCGATGACTTTCGGAATGTTCTTTTCGAGGCCGGCTTCGGGCATCTCGATGCATTCGGGACATGCCTCGCGGAGTTCGGGGACGTTTGATGGCATGATGTACCAAACGACGTCGTGTTCCATCTCGCGCGCTTTGATGAGCTTGACGAGCTCAGGAATGGGGGCGTCTTTGAGGTCGAGATAAATCCCGCATTTCCCTCGCACGAGATCGAGAATCTCTTCAA
>CAYXRK010000319.1:0-3005 GCA_964467615.1 uncultured Nitrospirales bacterium
TGGGCCGCAAGGTCTACAGCGCCAGCCAGAGCAACAGCTCGGCGATCATCTGGAATTGCCGCGACGAGATCGGGCGCATCGTGGAGTCGGGCGTCTACATCGCCAAGATCTCGCAGAACGACGGCAGCACGGTCTATCAGAGCTTCGCGGTCGCGAAATAGCCGCGGCATCTGACCTTGCAGGCTTTCGGTTTCCCTGCTACACTCAATTCAATGAAAAACGTCGTCGTGAAAATACCGCGCGGGACGTTTCCCGATTCGCGGCTGGATAGCCGCCGGTATTGGCGATCACGCCCCGCCGCGGAGCGTATCGAGGCGGCTCGGCGCCTGCGACGCAGGATTTTTCGTCTTTTCCATATCGATGATTCGACCATCCGGCTCACGATACGCCCTTTTAAGCCGCACATGCCATGAACGAATCGGGCGAGAAGGCATTCGAGCCCGATGATTTCGACCGGATCGCCTCTTCGCTTGTCCGTCATGGCGTCGACTTCATGGTTATCGGCGGATTCGCCGTCGTTTTCCACGGCTATGTCCGCGCGACCGAAGATCTCGATATTTTCGTGCGCGCGACGCAAGAGAACGCCTTGAAAACGGTCGCCGCGCTCCAAGCCTGCGGTTTTTCCTCGCCCGACTTAACGCCCGACGTATTTCTGAACGATAATGGGATATCTCTTGGCGAGCCGCCCATGAAGATAGACGTCATTTCGCATCTGCCGGGAGTCTCGTTCGAGGAAGCCTGGGAGCGCCGCCAAAACGGGCTGTTTGGAACGACAACAGTCAATTTTATCGCTCGTCAGGATTTAATCAAGAACAAACGGGCCGTGGGCCGGCCGCGAGACTTGGATGATGTTCGCGAGCTGGAGGATCGAGCTTAGGGTCTCGCGGAACGTTGCCGATTTTTTACTGTAACGTCGCCAAACCTTATCCTCGACGCAACAGCGTTCCGACTGTGCGGGGGTATACTGAGTTGCCTATGAGACTTGGACTGATTTTCTCCTTTCTTACGGCTATGCTGTGCCCGCCGGATCCATCCATGCCCAAACGACCTTGTTTTCGGAAGGTTTCGAAGACGCCAGCCTGGCTGCTCGGGGCTGGTATGACAACACCAACCCGATTTTATCTTCAGTGGAGCATGTGGCGGGCAGCGCGCGTTCCGCGGAGTTTCGATTCCTTCCGGGCAAGACCGTGGCCGTCAACGGCGGGGCTTTGCGCCGAAAATTCCCGCCGACGGAGTCGGTGTATCTGAGCTTTTACATCAAATACAGCGCCAACTGGGTCGGCTCTCAGCAGACCTATCATCCCCATCAATTCCATTTCACCACGAATCTCGATGCGGATTGGGTCGGTCCGTCTTTCACCCGCATGACGGCCTATGTGGAGGAAAACGGAGGCATCCCTTTATTGGCGATCCAAGACGGCGTTAATATCGACCAAACGAGGGTCAACCAGAATCTCGTGTCGATCACGGAACAGCGGAGCGTCTGCGGATGCAACGGGGACTCCGATGGGAGCGGCAAGAGCAATTGCTATCTCATGGATGCCGCGGTAGGCCTCTACTACAACGGCAAGGAGTGGCGCGCACCGCAAGCCTACTTCACGAATACGGCCGGCCCTCGTTACAAAGCGGATTGGCACCACATAGAGGCGTATTTCAAGCTCAACAGCATCGTCAACGGCGTTGGGATCGCCGATGGCGCGGTCAAATACATCTACGACGGTCAAACCGTCATCGACCGCGCCAACCTCGTGTTGAGGACCGGCGCCCACCCGACCATGAAGTACAACCAGTTTATTTTGGCGCCTTACCTTGGTCCCGGCTCGCCAGTGGACCAGGCGTTTTGGGTGGACAATCTCATCGTGGGCGATGCCTTGCCGGGATCGCCGGCCCCGGATGCGCTGCCGCCGGCTAAGCCGAAAAATCTGAGAGCGCAATAATGGGGCGCTTCCTCGGAGTGTCAGCTCAAAGCGCCGCGCAGAGATCGAGCAATCGGAAGGCGAGATAAAACGGCACGGATAGAAGCCGGTAGGAGATCGCGGCACCATCGGATAGGTTGACCGAATGGCGCTCTATAGTCAACGGCCCGTTGTAAATCCTGATCCCGATGTCCGTGCCGCTTCTGCTCAGGAACTGATGAAGCGACTTAAGCGAGCCGTGACTGCCCGACTTCACCTCGACCGGCAGAAGACGATCCCCGGCCTGAATGAGGAAATCCAGTTCCGCATTAGCGTTCTTCTCATCGCGAACCCAGAAGAAGAGCGGCCCCCTGTGACGGGAGCTGGCGGCGAGCAATTCCTGTCCGGCGAGCGCCTCCGCGAGGCCTCCGCTAAATCCCGATGAAACAACCTTTTCGCGGAGTTGGTCCCGCGTCAAACCAAGGGCATGAGTGCACAAGCCGATATCCAGAAATTGCGATTTCGGGGCGCTCTTGGGTTTCTTCACCAGAGGCGGCGCGGTTCGCGTAGTCGGGAATATCCTCTCGACTAGCATCGCATCATGCAGGATATCGAACGCCTTGGACACCTCGCGCGATCCTCCCTGCTCTGCGGCCAAGCGCGCATAGTTGATCCGGCTGCCCGCTTCAAAGGGAACTTGGTCCCAAACGGATTTCAGGTGTTCGGCCTCTGCCCCTCTCGAATACTTCGCGAAATCCTCTTTGAAGGAAGACGAAAGGGCTTCGTGGCAGTTCCTCGCGGCCGTGAGGCTGCCGGAGGCGGCGTATTGGGCCACAGCCTCGGGCATCCCTCCAACGATCATATAGTCCAAAATTAGTTCGGTCAGCCTGTCGTGGACCGGCGACGGCGTCTCGCGTCCCACCCGCATCGCCATCAACTCTTCCAGCAGGACGCCCTCGCCCCGAGCGCGGATGAATTCATCAAACGACACCGGATAGAGGTAGAGGAACTCCACGCGACCGACCGGGAACGACCAGCCTTCGGTCTTCATCCGCACTTCGAGGAGCGAACCGGCGGAGATGACATGAAGCTGAGGCATCTCCTCGTGGA
>CAYXRK010000320.1:0-3001 GCA_964467615.1 uncultured Nitrospirales bacterium
GACCGCGTTGACGAGGCGATCGTGGTCCTGAAAGATTCGGCGCAGCAGCATCCCGCGATCGCGGCGCTTCACAACAATCTCGGCATCGCACTCAACATGAAAGGCGCGCGAGACGAGGCCATCGCGGAATTCCGCGAGGCGCTTCGCATCGACCCGACGCACGGCGACGCACAACGCAACCTCAGCGCATTGGGCGGATGATGCCGTTCGGACGCGGAGCAACGCCCCTGCGAATTCATAGGTGACGAAGGCCACGTTGGCCGCACTACAGACGGGTAATTGGGACCGGAAGGAGAGACGACCGTGGGAATCGTGGGAACGTTTGTCGTGTTGAATTTATTTCTTGCCGCGGCGGATACGGCTGCACTCGTGGGCGTCGAGTCGATTCCCGTGTGGCCGGATGGCGCTCCCGGCGCGGTGGGCGGCGAACCGTTGGACAAACCGCAGTTGTTTCCATATCCCGCGCCCGCCGATCGCAACGCCGGCGTCGCGATCGTCGTATGCCCGGGAGGCGGATACGGCGGGCTCGCGATGGGATACGAAGGACACGAAGTCGCGCGGTGGCTGAATGCCAACGGCATTTCCGCGTTCGTGCTCCAGTACCGCCTCGGGCCCCGCTACCACTATCCCGCGCCGCAGCTCGACGCGCAGCGCGCGATCCGCATCGTGCGTTCGCGCGCGGCGGAGTGGAAAATCGATCCAGGCAAGATTGGCATCCTCGGTTTCTCCGCGGGCGGACACCTCTCGGCGATGACCGGCGTTCATTCCATGGATGGCAAGCCGGACGCCGCGGACCCGCTCGAGCGTGTGTCCACCCGGCCGGATTTTCTCGTGCTGGTGTATCCGGTCATTACGATGCAAGGGCCGGAGGCACACGCGGGCTGCGTAAAGAACCTGCTTGGCGAGACTCCGGACCCCGCGCTGCTGAAAGAATGTTCAACGCACCTTTTCGTCGATGCGAAAACTCCTCCCGCGTTCATCGTACACACCACGGCCGACGAGGCCGTGCCCGTGGCAAACGCGGTGCTGTTCTACGATGCCTGTGTCAAGGCGGGTGTTCCCGCCGAAATGCACCTGTTCGAACAAGGCAAACACGGCGTGGGCATGGGCGGTTCCCGCGCCCTCGGCAATCCCGTCGGCGAGTGGCCGGGTTTGTGTCTGAAGTGGCTGAAATTCCGGGGAACCATCGGCGCACCGAACTAGCAGCCTGTCGGACTTTGGTTCCTCAAGATTTATCTTGACGGATCGGTGGGTACGTTGTACATAAGGTCCATGAGCACACGATTCGTATCCGTCAACCGGAACCAAGCGATGTTGTTACCGCCGGACCTTCGAGATTGGGTGCCGGAAGACGACTTGGTGCATTTTGTAATCCGGGCGGTCGAGGGCCTGCCGGGACATTTGTTCCGGGTGAACGAGCGGGGGTCGGGCAGCGCGCAGTACCCGCCGTCGATGATGCTGGCGCTGCTCGTGTATTGCTACGCGAATGGCATATTCTCTTCGCGCCGAATCGAGCGGGCCACCTATCGCGACCTATCGGTGCGGTATTTGACGGGGGACACCCACCCGGACCAGCACACCATCGCCACGTTCCGCAGGGAAAACTTCGATGTGGTGGCGGCGTGCTTTGTGCAGGTGTTGGAGTTGGCGCGGGAGACGGGCCTGTTGCGCGTGGGGACGGTGAGCGTGGACGGGACCAAGCTGCGGGCAAACGCTTCGATCAACCGCAACGTGCGATACGACCGCGCGGGGCAACTCATCGAACAGATCGAGGTGGAAGTGAAGGAACTGTTGGAGAAGGCCGAACGGGCCGATGAGCAGGACCAAACCGATGGCCAGCAGTTGCCCGAAGCACTCTGCCGGCGCGAGAAGCTCAAGGCCAAACTCGAAGACGCGCGCAAATGCATCGAGGCCAGGGCCCGCGCCAAGGCCGAGGCCGAACAGGTCGAATACGAAGACAAACTGCGCACGCGCGAACAGTCCACAAACCCCAGGAAGGGACGCGAGCCCAAAGCACCCGACCCGACGCCCGAGCCCAAGGCCCAACAGAATTTGACCGACCCGGACAGCCGGCTCATGCGCAAGAACCTGCGCAGCGGCTTCGAGCAATCCTACAACGCGCAAGCGGCCGTCGACGCCGATGGCAGCCAACTCATTCTGGCCGCGCGCGTCACCACACAAACCCAAGACCGCAACGAACTCAAGCCGACGGTCGAAGCGATACCCCCTACGCTCGGAAGTCCCACGCATGTCCTGGCGGACAACGGCTATCTCAACCGCAAACCCGCCCAAGCGATGGAGGCCAAGGGGATGGACCTCTACATCGCATGCGGCGCCCAAAGCCACCGCCGCACGCACGACTTCCGCCCCGAACCACCGCCCCGCGAACCCAAACAGCAAGACCGCTGCAAATGGATAATCGCCATGCGGGCCAAACTGAAAACCGACGAAGGCCGAAAACGATACGCCGTCCGCAAACACACCGTCGAGCCCGCCTTCGGAATCATCAAAGACATACTCGGCTTCCGGCGGTTCACCTTGCGCGGACTATCCAACGTCTGCGGCGAATGGCAACTGATGGCGCTGGCCTACAACGTCAAACGCCTCCACGTCCTGCGGCGCGCCAAACCGACACCGGCAAATTGCCCGAAACCATCGTCTACTACCGGCCCCATGAACGCCGATCGCTCGTTCATGGCCCATATCATGGCCCATATAATGACGCAACTTCGCCAACTGTGGGTCAAAGCCCGCGCAATAATTGAAATTGAAAATAAAATTGAAAAGTTAAGTCCGACAGGCTGCTAGCGCGCTTCAAGGTTGGCTGGGCGCATACGCGCGCGGGTCGAGACTAGAGCACTTCAAGATTGGGTACAGCACATTCTCCGTGCTCGTGCTCGTAATCGATTCGTCGGCTCGTTTATTTGCGTTCGATACGTCTGACGCATGTACCGGAGTGACTTGCTACGACCAATGCGCGAAAGGTCGAATTATCGATTAC
>CAYXRK010000321.1:0-2988 GCA_964467615.1 uncultured Nitrospirales bacterium
GGATCAGGTGAGGGAGAAGGAGAAGGTGAGGGAGAAGGAGAAGGAGAAGGAGAAGGAGAAGGCCCGTCGCTCGACGAAATTGCGAACGACTTACAGGATACTTTTGACGATAGCGACACGAACGACGACGGCGCTATTTCATTTGATGAGGCCCGAGCCAGCATCGCGTCGATTGTCCAATCGCAATTTGACGCGCTGGACGCGGACGGGGACGGGATCCTGACGCTCGTCGAACTGGCCGCGTTCACGGGGAGTGAGGGTGAAGGCGAGGGCGAAGGACCGGGGTGTTCAGCCGGTAATCCCGCCGGAACCAACGGCTATTTCGACGCTCTGGCTCTCTTATCCGTTGTCTGGTTTTTCGTGCGCCGGTCAGCGAACCGTCACGCAGCGTGAAATGCGCGTTACGGCCGAGAGTACCCGAGGCAGCAGCCTGTTTGTAGTTGAACATCTGTCCGGCTACGTACCCTATCGCGAAGCCTTAGCGCGACAGATCGAGCGTCGGGATCAAGTCGCGCGCGGTGAGTTGCCGGAGACCGTATTCCTACTGGAACACGCTCCCGTCTTTACGCTAGGCCGAAACGCGCGCGAACATCACTTGCTGCGTTCGCGTGACCAACTTGAGGCAATGGGAATCGACGTCGTCGAAGTCGACCGCGGCGGCGACGTCACTTACCACGGCCCCGGCCAACTGGTGGTTTATCCCATCATCGATCTCACCCGCCGCAACCCGTCTGTCAATTGGTACCTGCGCGCGCTCGAACAATCCATCATCGACACACTCGACGGTTTCGGCCTGTGCGCCGAACGCCTCGAAGGGTACACTGGAGTCTGGGCGAACGGTGGCAAAATCGCCGCGATCGGCGTCGGCATTCATCGTTGGATCAGCTACCACGGCCTCGCCATAAACGTCGATCCAAACATGGAGCACTGGTCGCTTATTGTGCCCTGCGGGATTCCGGACAAACCCGTCACCTCCCTCCGCGCCCTCCTGGGCGAGGCCCCATCAATCGGCGCCGTCGCTGAATCTGTCATTGCGGCCCTCGAACACAATCTGGGTCCCGGTTAGCATCGTTCAAGTCCCAAGTTGCCGCGGCGCAAGGTATACTCTGATACCGAAGTTGCGCCCGTGCGCCCTTGTTGGATATTCTTATGGACCACGCCGATCAACGCTATTCCATCGCAGAAGTCAGTGACATGACGGACGTCGCGCCGCACGTACTGCGCCAGTGGGAAGCGCGATACCCCCAATTGAAGCCGAAGCGCAACCGCGCCAATCGTCGCCAATACTCCGCGAGAGACATCGAAATCGTTCGCCGAATAAAAGAGCTAACACGCCACCAACACCTAAAAACACGCGGAGCGAGCCAGAGGCTGTCACAAGATCTGTACGGCCAAGGCCGGCCCGAAACCAACACGGAGGCCCGAAAAATTCTCGACGAGCTCGAGCGCGAAGTTCGCGCGGCGTTGCGCGTCCTCGAAGACCTCTCGGGCGACGCCTAACTAACTCGGCAAATAGTAACAATTCTTCGGTCGGGGCGTAGCGCAGCCCGGTTAGCGCGCTTGACTGGGGGTCAAGAGGTCGTAGGTTCAAATCCTATCGCCCCGACCATTCTAAACTTACGTGTCTCAGCCAGTCAGGACGAATCGAGACCGCGTCCTCCCATTCTTGTGTTTGATGCCGTGGCCTAAACTGTATCGCTATTCGCCAAAATTTCCGCAGGCCACACTCTCCGACGCTTCTCAAAACTGTTTGTGTCAACATCTGGCTATCGGTATTATCCGATTCTCTCGCATATTGCGCGCACGCGGACTGTTCGCGCACGCACTGACCAGCCGGACACCGCATGAAGTGGACTGACATCAGCCACGATCCCCGCGTCACGGAATACGACGATCTCTTTCTACGCGTCGCGGCCATCGACGACCCCGAACTGCTCCTGCGCACCGTCATCGATGGTATGGCCCGCAGACAGGGACCTCGCGGATACATCCGCCTCGCCACGCACCAGTTGCCGCCGGGCCACTTTCGAATCACGCGCTTCACCACCGACGAGGGCGAGGAGTTGATCCCACCGGACCCGTGGGGAGCGGACCTCAACCTCTTTCCCGCGCAATCAGGCGGGTTCTTGAGCGAAGTGGTGAGCACGCCCTTGCCGAAACTCATGCAAGACTTCGACCTGAAGGACGATCCCATTCTCGGCGCCAGACTCGCGCACTAGCGCTGCGCCATGGCCATCACGCTCTATACCCGCTTGGAGCCCGGCGATTGGTTGGTAATCTTGACCCGGCAACAACGGGCCTTCTCGACCGACAACATTCCCGATGCGATCATGCGCGGCAACCTCATCGGCGGCGTGCTCGAGAACCTCATGATCGCGCGCAAGCTCCGCAAAGTCCAAGAACGCATTCAATACGAAGTCGACCAAATCGCCGAAATGGAACGGTCCTTGTTGTTTGGCCGACGCGAGATGACAAAGCAGTCGCTTCGCCGGTTGATCAACCAACTGAAGGAAGATATCGCCCGATACTCGGCCCGTTTTTCATCGCAACGCGGGGCGTCACCTCAATAGTTTGTATCGGCATTACGCGGAGCATGATCGCGCTGTAATTTTTTTCGGGTGGGCTTCTCACTAAGCCGAGTGGCGTGACCGCGATGGCTTCCACGGCTTGATACTTTTTAGAGTGTCGTGAAGAATGCTTTCCGCCACTTCCGTATCGTGGGCGGCTTGGGCGCGGAGCCAGTATCCGTTGGAAAGGCCGGAGGAGCGGCACAGGCGCAGATCGGTGTCGGCGGTGATCGCGCGCTTTCCCGCGACGATTTCGCCGATGCGTTGCGCGGGCACGCCGATCTCCTTGGCGAGGCGGTACTGCGATAGACCCATCGGCGACAGGAATTCCTCCCGGAGCAGTTCGCCGGGAGTTATGGGCGGAAGCTTAGCAATCGCGTCAAAATAAATTGATTATGTTTTATTCCGTTTGGGTACGATA
>CAYXRK010000322.1:0-2975 GCA_964467615.1 uncultured Nitrospirales bacterium
GGAGCATATCAATGCATGACAAGGCAAATCAAAACAAGTTAGCGCTTATGCCCCTGACCCCTCCCTTCAACCAAAGGAGGGGGAGCGCGGCGCGAAGTCTGTACGTCATTTTCATGGTTTCTGGGTGTGCACCAAGGGCACGTGACAACTATTCGGAATTTTTGCGTGACTGGCCTACCACGCGCTGACGCGAACTGGCGGGCGATACTGCCGATCCCTAAGATGCCCCAGCGGATTTTGTCGGTCACGGTTGAGAGTCCATCCGATTGCCTTCGAGGGTGCAGGATACGGAAATCGTGTTTGGGTCTCCAATCAGTTTCGGGACTGAATAGCAAGAAATAGTCGCAAAAGAACGCAAAGAACTCAGAGCGAGGGAGGAATAAAAGTTCGATTTCACTGCATGGTGGAATGGTTTCTTCGGATTGCTGGAATCGGTAAGATAGGATCACGACAAGGTGGTGGCGCGATCTGTATTCTATCGCCCGTAAGTGACACGGGTGCCGGATATGCCCGCGCTGCGAACGATGTCGATGGTCGAATTTGCGCGGCGCCTTAAGCGCGACCACGACGAAACGCGCCGCACCGAGAAAAAGTTTGCGTTCTTTCTTGGGGCGGGATGCTCCGTCTCTTCGGGTGTACCCGCCGCCGGGGCGCTCGTCAAGGACCACTGGCTGCCCAGACTTTACAAGCTACAGACCGGGGCCGGAGCCGGCGACATTGACGCATGGGCGAAGAGCAATCTGAAGTCATACGATCCCAACAACCCCGCGGCGGCGTACGGCGAGGTTATAACGAAACTATTCCTGACGGACGACGATCGCCAGTCGGAGATCGAACGCCTCTGCGACGGCAAGCAACCGGGATTCGGCTACGCAACGCTTGCCCAATTGGTCGCGTTGGATCGAGGCATGTTCAACGTTGTACTTACGACAAATTTCGACGATCTCGTGAGCGATGCCATGTACCTCTACACGGACGCGCGCCCGCTCGTCATTCAGCATGAGTCGTTGGCAGCGTTCATTCGGCCCACGCGAATGCGTCCGCTCGTGGTGAAGGTCCACGGCGATCACCGTCTCGCGCCGAAAAACACGTTGGAAGAGACTACACAGATCGAGGATCAACTCAATCAACACATACAAGGGTTGCTACAGGATCGCGGCCTGATCTTCATCGGATACGGAGGAAACGACGCAGGCATTGCCAAGATGCTTCGGTCTCTTCCCGCAAGGGCGCTTCCCGCGGGCGTGTATTGGCTGAACAAAGACGAGCCCAAGGGGGCCATCCGGAGTTGGCTCGACTCGGTCGCGTCGAACACGGTGTGGGTTGAGGCAGGCGATTTCGACCTATTCATGTTGCATGTGTTCGACAAATTCGAGTTTAAGCATCCGGGTGACGAACGGTTCAAACGGATTTTTCTTGACTACGCCAAACGCTATGAAGAGTTGTCAAGCGCAATTCGCAAGGAACCAGCGGCTACCGAAGAGGGCGAGGAGCTAAAACGCGTAGTCGACCGAACCGACAAATCGTTCTCAAATTGGTTTGCGGTGGAACTCGAGGCGCAGAAGTACAAGAAGTCTGACTCAGATCAAGCCGACAAAATATACCGCGACGGAATAGAAAAATTTCCGCAGTCTCATGAGTTGCTAGGCAACTACGCGCTTTTTCTCGAGGAAGTGCGCAAGGACTACGATCAAGCCGAAGCGTACTTCAAGCGCGCGCTGGAGGCGGACCCGAACAGCGCTGTCAAACTTGGCAACTATGCGATCTTTCTCAAAAACGTGCGCAAGGACTACGATCAAGCCGAGGCGCACTACAAGCGAGCGCTGGAGTCCGATCCCAATAGCGCCAACATTCTGGGCAACTACGCGATTTTCCTCAGCGACGTTCGCAAGGACCACGATCAAGCCGAGGCACACTACAAGCGCGCGCTAGAGGCCGATCCCAATCGTGCCAACAGTCTTGGCAATTTCGCCGGATTAGTTTTTGCACGCGGCAGGACCGGAGAAGGTCTTGACCTCTTGGATCGGGCGATCCAGCAGGCGGAGAAGGACGATCTACGGACGGAATTATGGTTTTACTTGTTGGCACATGGTCCATTGGAACGGCGGGGTGAAGCGTTGGCTGAATTGGCCAAACTACTCGGGGCCGGCGCACGGTCGCCGAATTGGCCGTTTGACGACAACATCGCGCGGGCAAGAGAGGACGGACACCCGGACTCGGAATGGCTTCAAAAGCTCGCGGACGTGATCAACGAAAAGGCGGAGCTATCGACGCTGGACGCATGGCCCGCTTGGCGGGAGGCCGTGGGGCGCGAGGGGAAGTGACCTTGCAGCGGGGGAGAAAACGGGATGGGCCCGGGGAAACGTCGGAAGTTCCCTACGGGAACCGGTCACAAATTGTGACCGGTCTAATACAACTCGTTGCTATTCCTATACTTACACACTTGAAGTTACAATTTGTGACTTCAAGTTGCCGGAGTCCTGCGCAGTTTTGAAAATTTCGGAGAGTGGTTGAGTTGGCCCGCGCGAAAACAAAAACAGGAAAAGGCGCTCGCGTTCCGGTTGGTCTGACCACGAAAGCCCGCTCAATGCGGCACGCCCCGACAGTGCCGGAGCGTCTACTCTGGCAACGCCTCCGCGCCGGTCAAGTGTTCGGCCTCAAGTTTCGCCGCCAGCATGTGATTGGACATTACATCGTCGACTTCTATTCCGACCCGGCGCGATTGATTGTTGAGATTGACGGGCCAAGTCACATCGGCGAGGAAGTGCTTTCTTATGATCGCTCCCGCGAAGCTTTCCTGATAGGCCTCGGCTATCGCGTCGTGCGGTATTCCAACGACGAAGTTCTACGTAACATGGAAAGTGTATTGATGGACATCGCGCGGCATGCTGGAATCGAGGTGGGAGATTGATTATTTGTGCAACCCTCCCCCTGCCCCCTCCCTTACGACAAGGAGGGGGTATGCTTGGTCGAGC
>CAYXRK010000323.1:0-2952 GCA_964467615.1 uncultured Nitrospirales bacterium
CGAATGCCCGCGCCGCTGCGTGATTGCGTGCCGTGTTGGACGCACAGGCCCATCTTACGCGCGGCCTCGACGAGCGCTTCGCCTTCGCGGATGTTGTGGCAGCAGGGCTTCTCGATGTAGACGTGTTTTCCCGCGGCCAGCGCATGCAACGCCACCGGGACGTGCCAGTGGTCCGGCGTCGCAACGCTTACGCTGTCGATCGATTCGCGCTCGAGCAGTTCGCGGAAGTCTTCGTACTGCTTCGGAGCGGGACTGTGCTGGATCTCCTTCGCCGCGTGCTCGCGGTGCGCGGGATCGATATCGCACACCGCGACGACTTGGCAGTCTTCGTTGGCGTCGAAGCGGCGAATGTGTTCGCGTCCTTGGCCGCCCGTCCCGATCACGGCGTGGCGCACGCGCTCGGCGGCGGACGCCTTGGTCCTGGTCATCGCGGCTGCTGCGACCCCCGCGGCCCCGGCCAACAAAAACGTCCGGCGTGTGTGTGACATCGTCAGTTCCTCCTCGGATACTTTCGACATTGTACAGGCAACCGACATGATTTGGCCGTAAAGACCGTAGTTTTGCGCAATTGAAATTACACATACTATTGTGTTGAAGTATGTGTGGAGAATGAATATGGCGACAAATCTTCAATTGGATGATGATCTCGTGAGAAAGGCCGTCCGGCTCGGGCAGCATCGCACTAAGCGCGCCGCGGTGAATCGAGCTCTCGAGGAGTATGTTCGGCATCTTGAACAACTGAAAATTGTGTCGTTGTTCGGGAAGGTCGACTATGTCAAAGGTTACGATCATAAGAAGCTCCGCGGGCGGTAGTGGACGTCCTAGTCGATACGACCATTTGGTCCGCCGCGCTGCGGCGCGATACCCGGACGCGAAATGGGGCGGTTGATGAGTTGCAGGCGCTGATCGTGCAAGGCCGCGCCCGTATCATGGGCCCAATTCGCCAGGAACTCCTCTCCGGCATTCGATCCGAGCGGCAGTTTGATGAGGTCGGGAGGTACCTCGCCCCCTTTCCGGATCTGATTCTGAACTCCGATGACTTCATCACCGCCGCCAGCTATTTCAACAAGTGCCGCGCGCATGGCGTTCAAGGGTCGGGCGTTGACTACCTTATCTGTTCCGTTGCGCACCGGAATGGACTTTCAATTTTTACGACGGACAAGGATTTCGAACGTTTCGCCAAGCACCTTCCCATCATCCTTCACGCAACTGGATGAAGACTTGGGACCGGCATTCAATATCGAGCGATCCATTCCGGCCACGGCACTACGCCAGCCTCCGGTCGCGGCGGCCCCGGCAAGGGCGCGATATATTCCAACGAATGGCCGTCGGGATCGGAAAAATAGATTGATACGGCGGGCATCCAGCAAAATACGGTCGGGACTTCGGTAGCTCTTCCGAAGAAGTCGCGCGTTTCGATTCCGTGGGACCTGAGTTCGGCGATGGATGCGGTCAATTCGTTGATCGGCACCTCGAATGCGAGATGCTGTGGTTGCACTTCTCCGGCAGGCTTTTCCCACAATCCCAGCATCGATTTGTTCCAGCCGCCGATGAAATAGAACGCGATTCGTCGCGCTTCATCGACCGTTCCCAATTCCAAACCGACGACGCCTTCATAAAAGCGCATGCTGCGCGTGAGGTCGGAGACGGGGACATGCGTCTCGAACAAGCGGGTGATCATGTTGTTGAATCTCGACAACGGTAAATGCTATCCCATTGTGGTCATCCGAGCGAAATGTTTAACGGCGTTGACGATGACGAAACATGAAAGACGAATCTACGAAGAAGGAAGACGACGACACAATCCCTGAATACACGCGGGAACAACTTGGCAAGGGCGTTCGCGGCAAGTATCTCGAACAGTTTCGTGCAGGGCACAATCTCGTCTTGCTCAAGCCCGAGATTTCAAGGGTCTTTCCGAACGACGCTGCCGTGAACGACGCGCTGGGTTCGCTCATCGCCATCGCGCGCCAGAGCGTCAAGGTTTCCGCCGCGAAAGACGACTCACCCGAGTAGCGCCTCAAGAATCGCGGTATACCCCTCCGCCGCGCGCGTCAATTGTTCCAGGTCGATGTACTCGTCGATGACGTGCGCCAGCGTCTCGTCCGACGGCGTGCCGTGCGTCGTGATGACGAATTCGGCGCGGCGACGCTTCGTTAGAAGTCGACCCATTCGACGCGTTCGATGGGGCGGTTGAGGAAGCGCTCGCCGACGGTGGCGATGTTTTCGGGGTTGTCGCTGACGAGGATAAGCTCCGTTGGGTCGCCGGATTCGCTCTCGAGGCCGAGTCCGTCGATGGCTTGGGAGACGGCTTCGGCAGTGGCTTCGGCGCTGTCGACGAGTTGGACATTCGGGCCCATGACGTCGGCGATGACGTCGCGCAACAGTGGGTAATGCGTGCAGCCGAGCACGAGCGTGTCGATGCCGGTGTCGCGGAAGTCCGCCAGGTAGGACTCGGCGACGCGGCGCGGGACATCGCCGGAGGTCCAGCCTTCGTCGGCCAAGGGTACGAATAGCGGGCAGGCCTTGGTAAACACGAGTGCGTTGGGCGCGGCGGCCCCAATCGCGCGTTGATATGCGCCACTGCGTATCGTGCCCAGCGTGCCGATGACGCCTATGCGCCCGGACTTGGACGTGCGCAACGCGCTGTGGACGCCCGGCTCGACGACGCCAATGACGGGGACGTCGAGCTCTTCGCGGAGATGATCGAGGGCGTAGGCCGAGGCGGTGTTGCAGGCGACGACCAGCATTTTAACTCCACGGCGGAGCAGCACTGCGGCGCAGGTCGAGGCGTATCGGCAAACGGTCTCGGCGGATTTGGAACCGTAGGGCACGCGGGCGGTGTCGCCGAGGTAGACGAGCGATTCGCGCGGCATGCGTTCGCGGATGCGCCGCAGCACGGTAAGGCCGCCGATACCCGAATCGAAAATGCCGATGGGCGCGTCAGGCATT
>CAYXRK010000324.1:0-2911 GCA_964467615.1 uncultured Nitrospirales bacterium
AAAACACACCACGCGCCCTCATCGGCCTCCTCCACGGCGAAAACACCGGCAAGCGCATGATGCGGGTGGGCGCGGAAGGATAAGGTAGGATTCTGCTCACAAGCCTGGTGATGGATAAGATGTCTGCCAAGTATACTGACCAAGAAATTCGGAAAATGATCGACGAGGAAAAACCGCTCCCTGACAACTATCTAACTCGCCTCCAATTGAGGGAAAAGCGCGGACATAAGGAACGCGAGATAGACGTCACTGGTTTGGCGGGCAATACCTATCGTTTGATCTTGCGCCAGAGCGATTTCAATGTGTTGGATTTTTCTATCATACTGTCTCTTGCTCCCTTCGGTTCCAACATCCTCTTTCGGCTGCGACGCCACAACGGCAAGAGTCATGAGCACACGAATCGGATCGAAGGCAATAGGTTTTACGACTTTCATATCCACGAAGCGACCGAACGCTATCAGGAAATCGGCGCCCGCGAAGATGCATTCGCTGAGCCTACAGATCGCTTTTCGGATTTTCACAGTGCGTTACGATGTCTCTTGGACGACTGTGCCTTTAGAATGCCGAGTGGAGAACAAACGGAGATAGCCCTTTGACCGCCGAATCCATAGAGCGATCTTTCCAAGAAAAAGTGTGCTCAAAGATCCATCTCATCGGGGAGGGCGTTGATCGCTATCGCGTCTCTACGCCATTTCTTTTCGAGGATGGTGATCACTTGGCCATAATTTTAAGACGCGAGCAGACGAGCTGGGCGTTGTCCGACGAAGGTCATACGTACATGCATCTGACGTACGACCTGGATGAAAAAGACTTGCAACGAGGCACTCGCCAGAAAATCATAACCAACGCGCTCTCACTATTTCAGGTCGAAGACCGCGATGGCGAATTGATACTTCCTGTTCGCGAAGACCAATTTGGCGACGCGCTTTACTCGTTCGTTCAAGCTCTCACCAAGGTCATGGATGTCTCCTTTCTTACGCGTGAACGTGTCCGGTCCACGTTTATGGAGGATTTTCGTTTGCTTATGGAATCCGCGGTTCCCGAAAGCCGTCGTGCGTTCGACTGGAACGACACCGCAAATGATTTGAAGGCTATGTATACGGTCGACTGCCGCGTTAACGGGATGGCGCGTCCTTTCTTCATTTTTGCCTTGCCAAGCGACGATCGCACGCGCGATGCGACTATTGCGCTTCTTCAGTTCGAAAGATGGAAAATTGCGAACCATTCCGTCGCTGTTTTTGAGGATCAAGAGATTATTAATCGAAAAGTCCTCGCACGATTCAGCGACGTGTGCGAGAAGCAGTTTTCTACCATGGGCACAAATCGAGATAGAATAACTCGATATATTTACGATGTCCTTGAGGCGTGAGGGTGGAAATCCGCTATCGGAGATCCTCGATGACGTACGAAGACGCAATGAAACAACTCGAAGCGATGGGCACGGCGCAGAACCGCAAGGTGTATCCGCGGCACGGCGTAAAGGGCCCGATGTTCGGCGTGAGTTACGCGGACCTGGGCAAGTTGCAGAAGGCTATCAAGACGGACCACGATCTTGCGCCCGCCTTATGGAAGTCGGGCAATCACGACGCTCGCGTGCTCGCGGTGAAAATCGCTGATCCGTCCAAAGCCACCGAAAAACTCCTCGATTCGTGGATAAAGGATTGCGACAACTACATCGTGACCGACGCGGTTGCGGCCTTTGCGGGCCAGACCGCGCACGCGGCGAAGAAGTCCGGCGAATGGATTCAGTCCAAAGACGAATGGATCGGCGCGGCGGGCTGGATATTGTCCGGCGGCGCGGCGATGTACGCGCCGAATCTGGACGACGCGCTTTTCGAACGATTGGTGGATACGATCGAATCGGGAATTCATACGGCAAAAAACCGTGTGAAGCATTCGATGATCATGGCCCTCATTTGCATCGGCGCGCGAAACGCGGCACTCGAGAAAAAAGTGACCGCCGCGGTGAAGCGCATCGGCCCGGCGGATGTCGACCACGGCGAGACGGGCTGCAAGACGCCGGAACCTCTCGCGTACATCCAACGCATGAAGGCCCATCGCGCCAAGATGAAAGTGAAGTCCAAGCCGAAAGCGAAAGTAAAAGCGAAGACGGGCTAACTCAGCCTCCGCCTCATTGGCCAAGAGGCTCGAGCACCAGCCGCATGCTCTCCGGGTCATCTGCGGCGGCGATCAGGAATTCACGCAGCAGGTCGAAGCTGTTGCCTTGCTCCGCGTCGAATGATATACCCGCACCCATTGGAGTCGTCCGCGCGATTCGACCGGCCAGTTCGATCTCGGTGTGATCGTCCAGCACTAACTGCACGCGGCATTCCATCCCAGCCTCGGGCGGCAGTCCGCACTCGACGAACAACCCACGATAGGCGATGTCGCGCACTCGCCCCTCCAGTCGCGCGCCACTCGGAGTGATCAATACGGCGGCAAGATCGACGGGGACGCGTCCAAACCGCCGGCGTTCGGAGATAGCGTTCGTCATCAGTCACCCGTGCACGATTGTTCCCGAATCAATCTACTCCTTCGATGCGGCACACGCACGATTCTCGCCCTCTGCCCTTCTGCTACGATGCCGGACTTTGTTTCGCGTATCCGGAGGACTGATCATGCGCGTATGCGCCGTGCTTATAACGTCTGCTCTCTTATTGTTCCCGATTAGCGGCGCGCAATCCGGCGCATGAAGGTCCTCGTGATCGGAGCGGGAATCGGCGGGTTGACCGCGGCAGTCGCGTTGACCCGCAAGGGCCACGAAGTCCGCGTCTACGAGCGCGCTCCCGAAGTACGCCCGGTCGGCGCGGGCATCATGTTGGCGTCGAACGCAACGCGGGTCCTCGACGCGCTTGGCCTAGCAGCCCGTGGTGAAAGTCTCGAATCAGACGGGGCGTGAAATTTTCACTTG
>CAYXRK010000325.1:0-2826 GCA_964467615.1 uncultured Nitrospirales bacterium
TAGCAGTCGGTGTCGCCCGCGGGGTTCACGTCGACGGTAACGGAGAACGGCAACGCACCCGCGAGCTCGGGATCGGCTTGATTGCCAGCTTCGTCGTTCGGGTCTTCGCCTTCTCCTTCTCCCTCGCCTTCTCCTTCTCCCTCGCCTTCGCCCTCACCCTCGCCTTCACCTTCACCCTCGCCCTCGCCAGGCGCCGTCAATTCCACAACGATACTACTCACTTCACCGAGCACGACGCCCAACACTTGCGGCGTCCACGGCCCATAGCCTTCGGCGTCTACTGAAAGCGTGTACGCCCCCGCGTCCAAATTCGGAAACACGAACTCCCCGCGCCGATTTGTCGTGTCGGTTTCGTTGTGCGGCCCTCCACTGAGCGTTACCGTCGCGCCGCTCACCGCCGCCTTCGCCGCCTCGACCACAACGCCCGCGAGCGCCCCCGGCACGGACGGCCCCTCTTCGCGGATGACCCGCACGTCGTAGCTCGCGGCCGCCCCGAACACGTCCGGATTTTTGTTCGTTACGCGCAGCAGATACTCGCCGTCTTCCGTCACGGTGAACAGTAAGAACGACCGAAACTCACCCGGCCCGCGGTCATCGTTCGAGTCAATCAGCGTCGTTCCGTCCGCCGCGTATAACTCAAGCACGGTATCGCACGTTGGCCCTAGATTTAGCGTCTCAATCGTCACCACATGGAATGCCAACGCGAAGAACTGTACCCAATCCTCGTCGGCCGTTGCGTGGAAATTATGCGATTGCGCCGGACCGTCCAAGATCACAAAACTCGCGTCCTCGGGCGAATCGTCAATTTCAAATGCGTCGGGTTCGCCGCCCGGGGCGGCCTGCGTCTGTGTCACGGTCGTTGTCTCGGGCAGGGATGCCGCGCCGTTGGCATCTACCGCGACAATCGAAACCTCGTAGTCGCCCTCGACCTCAAACTTGTCGTATTCGGTCTCGTAACGTTCTCCGTTTTGCGTCAACTCGACCACGTCCACCGCCGGGCCCGAGCAGCCTCCCGTCTTAGCGCCGGAATTTGGAAACGTAATCACGGCGAACACGGTTTCGATGGTGCCTGTCGTCGTCACGTCGTCGGCATAGATCGTCGCCGCCGGAATTCCCTCGAGCGTCTGTTCCGGCGATACCGCTCCGATCAACGGGTCGTCCCCCGCAAGCAAAATCCCCGCGCCCAGCCGCGTCCGCCGCGCGAGTTGGCCGTCCGTCTTCGTGTCGTATAGCCCGTCGCCGTTGTCGTCGAGTTCCGCGAGTTGGTTCGTCGAGAATTCCATCGCAATCGCCGCGTGCGTGAACGCCTGGTCCACCGTCGCCCCGTTCAGCACCCGCCGCCAGAAGTAACTCGAGAACGACACGTTCCGCTCGGGCGCTTGACACGCCGTTTGGTCCATCCCCGCGCTCGCGATCACGATCCGCTTCGATTCTGACGCGGGCGTCAGCGCGGGCAGGAAACTCCCTGACGCGCTCGCATCGATTACTACTGTCACCGTTCCAGTCACGGCGACCTGCAACGTGTCCAGCCACTGCCCAAAACCTTCGCTCGACAAACTTTCATCGGAACTAAGAGTAAACTCGCCGAACGCGCCCTCGCCCACCAGATAAATCACAACGTCTTGCGTCTGGTCCACCGCCCAATCCACGATCGCGGGTTCAATAAATGCGAGCGTAGGAAAGTTCACCTGCACCGGCAGAAACGTCGAAGGCGCAAACACCTTCATGTCCTCGTTCTTGTACCCCTGGAAGCGCAGCGCCTCATACGCCGTCCGCAGCGACAATTCGTTCGCCTCGGTCTGCCCCGCAATTGACGACACCCCCGCCACCAGCACCGCCCGCCGGTGCAGCGGGTTCCCCACGCTCACGCTCGTAATCTTCGGCAGCGACGTGTTCCCGATCCGGTCACGGCAATACACCGCCAGCGTATACGTCCCCGGCGTTGTGAACCCGTCATAGCCGCCTTCCCAGTGATTTTCGAAGGCCGACGGAAACATCTCTGCACTCGGCAAATTTTGAATCGGATTGTTCGGCGAAGGCGGCTCGAAGTCCGGCGGCGTAATCACCGCCCACACCCGCGCGATGCCGTCCTCGTCCACCAAATCGGCGAAAAGCCCCGCGCTCGCCGTCCCGTCCGCGATAGTCTGCGGGTCCGACACCGCCACCACCTCGGGCCGGTCCCCAAAAATCTCCGTCCCATTTCCGATGTGCGTCGTGTTGGCCAGATTGTCCGGGTCCGAAATCTGCGGCGTCTGGAATCCAATCGTCTCGCTAATCGCCGCCGCCGCAATATCAAAACTCTCGCGCACATTAAATCCATTAAAAACATGCGTCCAGAAAAAGTTAGAAAACGAAATCGTCCCCGTGCTCAAAAAATACGCACTCTCATCCGCCGAAGAACTCGAAATTACAATCCGCCCCGGCCCCTCCAACTCATCCACAAAACTCCCACTCTGACACGCGTCATAAACAATCGTCACCGTCCCACTGATCTTCCCCCCGTTCGCCGACGCCGAGCGATACGTCCCATCCGCCCCATCCGTCCCATTCGTCCAATCCGTCCCACCACTTCCCCTCCTCGCCATCCGCTCCCGCGCACCCCAAAACTCTTTCGTGTTCCTTGCGTTCTCTTGCGGCAATTCGTTGTTTCTTGCAATCCCATCCGCCGCCCCCGTCGCTTGCCCGCTCCGCTCGGCCGCAAACACCAACGCCGGCACGCCGCCTCCCCACGTCGTCGATGCGATCGCATCAGCATTCTCAACGCGACGCGCCCCCCCCCGCAATAACCCCCCCAAAATAAAACCAGCGCAAACACGGGCCCTGGGG
>CAYXRK010000326.1:0-2699 GCA_964467615.1 uncultured Nitrospirales bacterium
CCAGGTGTGGCTGCTGCGCTCGCCGATGCGGCAATACGCGATCGTTTCCTTCTTCGGGTCGAAGCCGTTGTTTTCGACGTAGATCTTTTTGAGATCGGCGCCGGTCTTGAAAGTCCCGTCGTCCGCGTTTACCGCTGTTGCCCAGGGGATGCTCTTCGCGCCGGGGATGTGCCCTCCGCGCAACGCGCCTTCGTTGGGGTACTCGGGCATGTGCATCCTCTCGCCGGAGTATTCCTGCGGGCTGCGGACGTCGACGAGTTGTTTCTTCGCCGCCGCGTGCGCGAGGGCTTGATCGCGAAACGCACGGATCGTCGAATCGTCCCGTTCGGGCGCGGAGTATGCGGCGGGGGGATAGGCCGGGACTTCCTTCGTGAGTTCGCGGCCTTCCTTCAGCCATTTGATCCGGCCGCCGTCCATAATTTTTGCGTTTGTGTGGCCGAACAGTTGAAAAATCCAGAAGGCGTAGCAAGCCCACCAGTTGTTTTTGTCGCCGTAGAACACGACGGTGGTGTCGCGGCCAATGCCTGCACGCTTCATGAGCGCTTCGAACTGCGGCTTGTGCAGGTAGTCTCGCCGCACGGGATCGTTGAGGTCCTTGACCCAATCGATCTCGATTGCGCCGGGTATGTGGCCCGAGGGGTAGAGCAGCGGGTCCTCGTTCGACTCGACCACGCGGACGTTTGGGTCCTTTGCATGTTGCGCGACCCAATCGGTCGATACCAGGACATCGGGCTTTACGTATCCACGTTCCTCGATTGCGCTCATAACCAGTCTCCCTCTCGCACGATTAGTTGGTCCGTCGCCCGGCCGCACCACCGCGCGGGCCGATTGCGGGGTACACATGGTATAACACGTTGGCGGTACAATCTAGTCCGCTTGGCAACAGGGAGACCCGGACAAAGATGAAGGCGCATCGAGACGTAACTCGATCGATTGGCAACACACCGCTCGTGCACTTGCGCAAAATCAGCGCCGAGACGGGTGCGAATATCTACGGCAAGGTCGAGGGGCGGAACCCGGCCTATTCGGTGAAGTGCCGCATCGGCGCGGCGATGATTTGGGACGCCGAGGAGCGGGGCGCGCTCAAGCCCGGCGGCACGATTGTCGAGGCCACCTCGGGCAACACGGGTATCGCGCTTGCGTTCGCGTCGGCATCGCTGGGATACAAACTTGTGCTCACGATGCCGGAGACCTACAGCATCGAACGCCGGAAACTCCTCATGGCCTACGGCGCACAACTCACTCTTACGCCGGCGGACGGCGGCATGCCCGCAGCGGTCGAGGCCGCGGAGCAGATCGCGCGAGAAAACCCGGCATACTTTCTGCCGCGCCAATTCGAGAACCCAGCGAACCCGGCGATCCACGAACGGACCACGGGACCGGAAATCTGGCGTGATACGGACGGGGAAATCGACGTGCTCGTCGCGGGTGTCGGCACGGGCGGGACGATCACCGGCATCTCGCGCTACATCAAGAAGACGTGCGGCAAACCGATCGAAACGGTGGCGATCGAGCCGTCGGCGTCGCCGGTGTTGTCCGGGGGCCGGGCCGGACTTACGCGCATCCAGGGCATCGGCGCGGGGTTCAAACCGAAAGTCCTCGACATGTCGCTCGTGGACAGCATCGAACTGGTGGACGACGACGAGGCCTTCGAATGGGCCCGCCGCACGACGCGCGAGGAAGGCATCCTCTGCGGGATCAGTTGCGGCGCGGCAATCGCGGTGGCCCACCGCCTCGGTCGCCGGTCCGCGTACGCAGGCAAAAACATCGTGGCGATTCTGCCCGATTCCGGCGAACGTTACTTGTCGACGAACCTGTTTTGATCGGGTGCGGACGCTTCCGGTACTGAGACGCGACGATGCCCGATTCCATTCCCAGCATTCTGCAATTCGAGGAGGCCTATTTCGAACGCGTTTGGGGCGGGCGAAGACTCGAAACCGTGCTCGGAAAGCCGATTCCGCCGGGCATACCGATAGGCGAGGCGTGGCTGATTTCGGATCACGCCGAGTGCGAGAGCGTCGTTTCAGACGGGTCTCTCGCAGGCCGAACATTGCGAGAACTTCTCAAAGAGAATGCCTCGGCGATCCTTGGTGAACGACCGCAACTTACGATCCATGGACGGTTTCCGTTGTTGCTAAAGATCCTGGATTCCGCCGACTACCTTTCGGTCCAAGTCCATCCTGATGATGATGACGCGAAGCGGTTCGGTGAACCGGACGTGGGCAAGACGGAAATGTGGCACGTGCTCTTCGCAGAGGCGAACAGCGAACTCATCTGCGGAATGCCGCCGAGCGTCACATGCAAGACATTCGCCGACGCCATCGCCGAGAAATCGCTGGGCGATGTGCTTACCCGGTTCCCGGTCGAGTCGGGCGCGTCCGTGTTCGTGCCAGCGGGGACAGTCCACGCCATCGGCCCCGGTATCCTGCTCGCCGAAATTCAACAGAACAGCAACATTACGTATCGCGTGTATGACTGGAACCGGCTTGGGACCGATGGACGGCCTCGTGAACTTCACGTCGCGAAGTCGATATTGGTCGCGCGATTTGGTTCGCGTCATCAGGGCGCGAACACGGCGCTCGTTTATGAATCGGGTGGTGCGACGGTCAGCGTTCTCGCGGCGTGCCGGTACTTCGCCGCCGAACGCATCCGTGTGCAGGGGGCGTATGCGTGTGCGCGCAACGATACGATCCACATCC
>CAYXRK010000327.1:0-2654 GCA_964467615.1 uncultured Nitrospirales bacterium
CGTTCGGGCGGCCCTTCCCAACGACAACTTGCTGCCCCACCTTCACGTCCAAATCTGTGGTGATGACCAGGTTTTTCCTCTCCACGCTGCCAGTGCCGCTCGTATAATCGATCTGATAGTCAACGAGGAACCGTTCGAACTTGATCACCAATCCCCCCTCGGACTCATCGATTCGCGCAAGAAAGAATGACACCTGGTAAGGCGTCTCGCCATCAGCCGGTGCTTCACCGGCCGGCGACAGCAACCCCGAACTGCTCGCGCCTTCACCATCCCGAGTTCGGAGTACCACGGTGTCTCGCAACGAAAACGAATCGTAACCGAAAATATCGGATAGTTCGGCAGCCACGGACTTGAGGGCCTCCGGCACTTCAGCAGCTTGACCACCAGTGTTGCCATCCAACAGGTGGATCGTGACTTCAATTACGCGGGCCGGCTTGTCGTACTGTTCGACCAGTTTCCGTGCCGCCGCCACCGCGGAACCGGGACCGCTCAGCGCCAACATGTTCGCGGCGCCCTCGACCCGCCTGACTTTGATACCTTCCCCAATCGCGGACGCCAACGATTGAGCACGATCGATGTCGCCCTTCACTTCGACGACCTCGGTTACTTGCTCCGGGTTTCCGGCTGCGTGGCCTTCGTCGACGGGAGTGCGGCCTTCTAAGGACGATAGACGATTCTCGATCCGCTCGAGTCGTTCGCCGATCGCCTTAAGTTGCGGCCCAGTATCGTCCTGCGCACTCGCGCACGCAGTCGCCGACACAAAAACCGCGAACATCGCCAACAGTTGTTTCGCATCAATCATCATCAACTTCTCTCGCCTGAACGAATTTCCGAATCGAACGAATCGGTATTCGCTGTTAAAACCAACGTTCACGCGGGCGGCGGGCCACTTTGAACATCCCGCGGCTCGCTCATCCAATAGATCACAACATCTGGATTGTTCGTCACCCATTTAATAAGCACGGTCTCAGCGCCGATCGAATCGGCCGATGCCGTGTCGTCCTCGTGCGTCACCTGCGCCAAGTCCACCATAGGAGAGCTATACCGCGGGGCTGTTACCCAAAGAGTCGCAAGCCCGGATACCACGACAAGCGCCGCCGCGGCCATCGCGCCCGCCGCAATGACGCGAGTGGACCGCGCTCGACGGCGCGAAGTGAATCGTTCCGCGGCAAGTCGTTCGAACACCGCCTGCCGCATCGCGGCCATCGCGTCGGCGTCGATGGGTACGGACCGCAGCGCCTTTACCGCGCGCTGCGATTCGACAACTTCGCTAAGCTCGTCGCTGCAATGTGAGCACCCGGCAAGATGCGCCTCGATGGCCAACTCCAACGCATCATCGAGGTCCCCCTCCGCATACAGCGGAAGTTTCGCCCGAACGTCCTTGCAATTCATGCGATCTCTCCCGTGAATTCGTCGCGATACTTACGAAGTTTCGCCCGCGCACGGCACACCTGTGTACGCACCGTCACCTGTGTCGATCCGAGAATTTCGGCAACTTCCCTCGTCGACAACCCCTCAATGTCCCTCAACACCAACGCCATGCGCTCGTGCTCGCTTAGCGTGCGCAACCCCGTTTCCGCGATGCGCGTCTGCTCGCGCGCATGTAAGTGTGCTCGGCCATCCGCTGTCGGCAAAGCCGGCAACATCGGAGGCGCCCCAAACGCGCGTCGGCGTTTGGCCAAATCGCGGCAAACGTTGACCGTGATCCGGTAGAGCCACGGTCTAATAGGACGGCGTGCATCTACCTTGTCGAGATGTCGAAACAGTCGCAAAAATGTATCTTGGCACGCATCGAGAGCGTCGTCGGCGTTACCGAGGAGGCGGAGGGAGGTGCGGTAAACGAGGGCCTGGTTGGCCTTCATGATGCGCTCGAACGCCGCCGGATCGCCTGCTTTCGCCCTGAGAATGTCCGGGTCGGCGGCTTCGGGGGTGTCCCAGGCCGCACAGGGTAGTGTGTTTTGCAGTTCCACGTCTATTCCTTGCGCTACGGGATATATTACTCTCGCATGGGGCGAAAGGTTGACTCCGGCACCGGGAAAATGTCTTCGGGACCGCCTCTAAAGCCCTGCGGGAGGCCCCGCGAGCACCCCTTTTGCGACTTCGCGGACGAACCAAATCGCCATAAGCGCGGCGAAGGGACTGAAGTCCACCGGCCCCATTGCTGGGAGCAATCTGCGAATTCTGCTGATGAGCGGATCTGTCAGTCGGGCGATCCAGCGGAGCCGTCCGGACTCCACTTCGAGGCTGAGCCAGGGACCGAGCCAGCGGAGCAGTATCGCGAGCATGTACAGCGTGAATAGGCTGTTGGCAACGCGGAATGCGATGTTCATGGTTGGTGCGGACCCGGCGACGAGTGTAACACGGTCGATCGGAGTTCGGCCCACGCCGCGTCGTCCGCGCAGACTTCGGGGATGCCGATGTCCGCCACGACCAAGCGTCCGATGTAGGGCCGGGCGGCGGGGTCCTCGAAGCCTTTCTTCGGGAATTGGAACGTGACGGTAGTGTGCGCCTTGATGCACGCGCCACAGATTTGCCCGGTGTCGGCGTCGAGTCCCGAGGGCAGATCGACCGCAATGGTGATTGGACCGCCCTTCGACACGCTCAGGGCGAACGGTTCTGGCCGCGCGGCGCTCGCGATCCGTTCGCCCTGAGCG
>CAYXRK010000328.1:0-2643 GCA_964467615.1 uncultured Nitrospirales bacterium
TACGCATTTACCGAAATCGAATCGCAGGTCGAGGAGGCGCGCATCCTCGCCTTCGGTAGCAACGATGGCGCGCGCGTGTGGCTGAACGGCGAACAGGTGTGGGACTTCGCGCGCGGACGGACGCTGAAGCACGACGAGGATCTCGTCCCCGTCGTGATTCGAAAGGGCATGAACCGGCTCCTCGTGAAGATCGAAAACCGGGGTGCGCGCTGGGGCCTTGCCGCCCGGTTTCTTCCAATAAGCGAGCGCGTGCTGGCGCGGTTGAACTTATTCGGTCTTGAGACCGATCCGCAAGGCCGGGCAGCGGTAGTGTCGCCGCATCCGCAATCGTTGTTAAATACGATTGTGAAACGAGCGGTGTTCGACGTGGCTACGGAGGCCGCGCCGGACAAGACGGTGTGGTCCGGGAAGTACGCGTCGGAGAACCGATTGGAGATTGATCTGACAGATCGGACGTATAGGACGTATCGGTACTGCGCGTCGGTGGAGTTCGCGGGTGGATTAGTGCAGACAACCGATGAAGCGTTTTACGCGGGCAGGCCGCAGAACTACATGCTGTTCAGCGGCGGCAAGACGGACTACGCGATTCTCGTGGAGCCGGGCGCGTCGGACTCGGAAAGGTGGACGGCGGGCGAACTCGGCCATTGGCTGCGCGAAGCGAGCGGCGCGGAGTTCCCGATCGTGGACAGCGCGGACGCTGGGCGCGATTCACTCATCGTGATCGGGTACGGGCCGCGCGCGCAGAAGGTCTTGGGCGAAGATGCGAGACCGCCCGGCGACGGCGACGAATCGTTTACCTACGCCAATCGCGGCGCGGCGATTTACATTTGGGGCGGGCGCGAGCGCGGGACGATGTATGGCGTGATGTCGTTCCTCGAACGCGAGTTCGGCGTGCGGTATTACACGCCGAAAGTGACGCTTGCACCGCGCAAGGCCGCGTATACGTTTCGGTACTTGGACCATAGCGAAGCGCCGACGTTGCGCGTCCGCAATGATTTCTACTTTGAGGCGTTCGACCCCACCTGGGCGGCGCGCAACCGCATGAACGGGACGATGACGCTGCGCGAGCAGCCCGGCGGGATCGAGGCGTATTGGGCCGTACACACGTTCTACCCGCTCGTTCCGCCTTCGGAATTCTTCGAGTTGCATCCCGAGTACTACAGCCTCATCGACGGCAAACGCACCACCGAGCGCGCCCAATTGTGTTTGACGAACCCCGAGGTGCTGAACATTCTCACCGAGCGGCTGCGGAAAACCATGCGCGAGAAGCCAGAATACTTGATCTACTGCGTGTCGCAGAACGATTGGTACGGCGCGTGCCAATGCGACAACTGCCAGGCCATCGTCCAACGCGAGGGTAGCGAGTCCGGGCCGGTATTGTGGTTCGTCAATCAAGTGGCTGAGCGTGTCGAGAAGGAATTCCCGGACAAGTTCGTGGGGACGCTCGCGTATCAATACACACGCAAGCCGCCGAAAACGCTGCGTCCGCGGAACAACGTCGTGATTCGCTTGTGCAGCATCGAATGCTGCTTCTCGCACGATTTTCTGTCGTGTCCGCAAAACGTGTCGTTCATGGACGACTTGCGCGGCTGGGCGGCGATCGCGCCGCACATGTACATCTGGGACTACGTGGTGAACTTCAGCCACTACGTCATGCCGTATCCGAATTTTGGCGTCTTGCAGAGCAACATTCAGACGCTCCGCGCGCACAACGCGATCGGGATCATGGAGCAGGGGGCGTATCAATGCCGCGGCGGCGAGTTCGCCGAACTGCGAATGTACGTGTTGTCCAAGTTGTTGTGGAACGCATTCGCCGACACAGACGCCGTCATCGACGATTTCATGGCCGGCTACTACGGACGCGCGGGCCAATACGTCCGCGCGTATTTTGATCTGTTGCAAGAGCGCGTGACGCCGGAGCGGCACATCCATCTCGGTTTGCGGCCGGACGACCCGTTGTTCGATGACGAATTTGTCCGGCAGGCGGACGCGATCTTCGATGCGGCAGAAGCGGTGGCCGATGCTGAGACGCTGCCTCGCGTTGAAATGGCGCGGCTGCCGATCATGTATCTGAAATGTCGGCATAGCCCGCAGGCGGCGGTGCTTGATGGCACGTATGCGCGGCTGAAGGAGATCGTTGTGCGCGAGGGCGTGACGCACTATGCGGAGTCGGGGCAGTACGAGAATTTCCACGCGGAGATGGATCGGATTGCGGCGGAGGGGAAGTAAGAACAAAGAGCTTAACGCAGAGGACGCAGAGGGACACAGAGAAGTACCCGAAACGAGTGATACTTGAAAGTGTTCGATGACGATGACGAATGACGATGACGAATGACGAATGGCTGGGCGAGCGAGTGGAGATTTTTCGCTTGGCTCTTAAGAAACAACGAATAGCCGCAAGAGAACGCATAGAACACAAAAGAGACATCGTTTTTTAATCGACGCGATGGAGAAGATGTGTGTAGCGGCTCGATACGTTTCTCTCCCGGCAACCCCGCTTACGGCGGGACATCGACCCTTAAGAAACGATGAATCGCCGCAAAAGGACGCAAGAACGCAAGAGTGGATCGGTGGTGTCGGGGGCACTTTCTTTTCGCCGCGGCGGAAGGGATTTTGCGAGGGGGGAATCGTTGTTTCTTTCTC
>CAYXRK010000329.1:0-2630 GCA_964467615.1 uncultured Nitrospirales bacterium
GCCTTCACCCTCGCCCTCACCCTCGCCCTCCCCCTCGCCTGGAAGAGTCTCGATGACAACGGAACCGTCTACGAAGTCCAGATTCAAACTAATCGCGGCGGGATCGGCGGCGCTATTCTCACCCACGTTCGTCGTAATGTTAGAAACCGTTCCCTCGGTAGCCGAGGCCGAAATGATGAGGTTCAGTTCGGCGAGCTGGCCCGACTCGAGGGGTGCTGATGTTCCCTTGCCCGAGATCTCCAACACGAGAAACGTAATCTGTCCGGGTTCGAATTCGTTGAAAATGATCTGCTTATTCGCGGCCACTAAAATGGGACCACCTTCAACCGATTCAAAATCCAAAGCGGCCACGTCATAAACGATGTCGAACAGCAACACCGACGCGCTCGCGCCGTCCGATTCGTACTGCAATGGCAACGTCACCGATTCGCCCGGCAAGCCCGATGCACTGCCCACGACAACACGAACGGTGTCCTGCGCTGAGGCTGCCGGACTCAACGCCGCGCAAGCCATCAACACGAGAGCAACAGAAACGCGGCAGTATTGACCCCTATTCACAGTATTCTCCTGGCGATTTCTCGACGTCCCGGCACAGTCGCGGGCACTTCACTTAAGGTACCACGGGATGCCGCAAGACGTTACTCTACGCCGTTTGTGGACTCAACCAGAATGCCGTCGCCCCGGGTTATTCCGCTTCTGCATCGAACAGTCCGCCGAACATATTCGCCATAAGCGCTCCGGCGGGCGCGATGCTCGGGTACTTCAAAAAGTCGACATGGCCGTCGAGGTAAAGCACATTGGCCCCACCGGGAACGTGATTGTAGTATCGCGGTTGCGTCGATATTGCATCGTGCATGATCCAGACTTCACTCTGTGCGCTCGCGGTTGTGCCGGGGTTGTTGATATCCGTGATAAGGAAACGCTCGATACCTTCGCGAAGCCGGTAGACGGTGTCGCCGCCCCCGTTGCCGATACCATCGGGGACGGCAATGTCGTCGTCGATGATCCTCGAATCGCTCGACTCGATGAACCGTTGCGCGTTCACCTCCATCGACACGACGATCTGTTCGGGCCCGTCCGCGCCCGAATCGCTTCCGAAGACCCCAGCGAATTGATCCGGAATCGGGGCCGCGCCGTCCGTATCGTTCACGCGATCGTAGACATGGCCCCAGTACGCGTAACTCATGTCAGCATTGCTTCCATGGCCGCCGAGAAAATCCGGAACCTGGATATCGATGTTTCCGTCCGTGCCGCGAATGTCGTCGAGCGATCCCGTCGCGTCCGAGGGACACAAGATCACCGAAATGTCCGGCAAATAGTCCGGATAGATCGACACGATCCGCGGCGCCGCCGCGAAAGAATAGTCACCAGGCGGCTGGAAGAAAAATTGCAGAGTCGGGTAGAAGCCGCCCCGCGATTCGCTCGAATACATCTTGAACGCCAGCCCAAACTGCTTGAGGTTGTTCTGGCAACTCGCCCGCCTCGCCGCCTCCCGCGCCCTCGCCAACGCCGGCAGAAGCAGCGCCGCGAGAATCCCAATGATGCCGATCACGACGAGGAGTTCGATGAGCGTGAAGCCGCTTCGTGGTCCGCAGCCGTCTGTCCGGAAAGTCTTCAGCGCGGGAGGTCTTCCAGGCGAGTGAACTTACCCGCGCGATAGCTTGCTCGCGCTTTCGCTATCCGCGCCAAGAATCGAGGATCGTTCTCAAGCTTGTAGTCGAACAAATCATCGTCGGATTCGAATCCCACCAACAAACCGGCAGGCTCGCCATCCCGGGTAATTAGAATCTCTTCGAGCTGGGCTTCCTGAAGATAACGAGGCAAATCGCTCTTCACTTCTGAAAGTGGAATAGATTTCATCGGACTACTCCATGCTCGGCTAACCAGCGAGCGGCCTCGCCCTTGTTCACGATAGCTACGACGACCACGCGCTCTACGTCGAGCTCAACATCGTAGAAGACCCGAATCTCATCAACGCGCAAACGATATGTCGGATACGACAACCCTTCGAGTTGCTTAATCCTACTCCTACTCGTCTTCACGGGCTCGTGCCGCAAGTACAACGCTAGTCCATCGCGCACTCTCTCGCGATCATACGCTCTCAGTTTCAGGAAATCTTCAATCGCTTCATCCGTTAAGACGATCTCGTAGCTCATTTGTCAATCGAGTATAGCCCAATCAACCTGGGGCCGCCTAAACACAAAAACGCCCCGCGGGACGAATCCCGCGGGGCGTTTTCAAAAATAAGCCGGCGACGACCTACTCTCCCACCCGGTTACCCGGGCAGTACCATGGGCGCTGGCGGACTTAACTTCCGTGTTCGGAATGGGAACGGGTGTGGCCCCGCCGCTATAGCCACCGGCAAAAAATCTTTACAGTGAATGCGAGGGTGTGTTGGCGCTGCGGTGCGAAGCGCAGTGAAATTTTATTTAAGCCAAATAAAGGCCAAGCCGCACGGGCGATTAGTACTGGTCAGCTGAGAACGTCACCGTCCTTACACCTCCAGCCTATCAACCTGGTAGTCTACCAGGGCCCTTGAGGGACCTCACGGTCCAGGGAGATCTTATCTTGGGAGGGGCTTCGTGCTTAGATGCTTTCAGCGCTTATCCCTTCCGAACATAGCTACCCAG
>CAYXRK010000330.1:0-2587 GCA_964467615.1 uncultured Nitrospirales bacterium
CAGGCCGACGAGATAGCAGGCCCCGGCGTACTGAATTCTTGTTGGGCGTCCCATAGGGTGATTCTAGCCCAACTTCCGCAACCAGCGCCCTATTTTGACCGGTTTTGACCCCAACGGAGCGGTCGTTCCCTCTGAGAAATTGCGGCGGAACGTTCAAAACGCGATGTAGTGCCAACCATAGGTCTCGACACCCCCGTCGAGGAATTTGTTTTCTGGTGTCATGTACCTACGACACACCGTGATTCGTAAAAATGGAAAAGCTCGCATGTACTGGCGACTCGTGCGATCCGTTCGCATAGGAAAGAAAGTCCGCCAAGAAACTGTCGCTCAGCTGGGTGAACTCGACGAGAACGGCCGTCTGAAGGCGACGGAGCTGGCTCGGCGACTTGGTGGGCGCGCCGAGCAACCCGGCTTGTTCGATCCGCCGCTCGAGAAGGAAGTCGTTCAAGTGCGCCTGAATGGCGTGAAGCTTGAGCGGGTACGACGCTTCGGCGACGTGTGGCTGGCCTGCAAGCTCTGGGGCATGGCGAAATTTGATGAGTTTTTTGAAACCCACCTGACGCGCGGCGATGAAGACATCCCGTGGTCGACGATGGCCAAGATCTTGACGGTGGCGCGCTTCTGCGAACCGTCGAGCGAACTACACATCGCCGAGGACTGGCTGCGCAAGACGGCGCTGGCCGACATTCTCGGCGTCAACGAGGATAAGATCAATGATGACCGCCTGTACCGAGGTCTCGACGAGGTGCTGCCCTGGAAAGCGGCGCTGGAATCTCACATCAAGAAACAGTGGGAAGGGCTATTCGATATCAAGTACGACTTGCTGCTCTACGACATCACCTCGACGTACTTTGAAGGCAAGATGAAAGATAACCCGCAAGCCCAGCGCGGACACAGCCGCGATCACCGCTCCGACTGCAAGCAGGTCTGCATAGGTCTTGTGGTGACGCGGGATGGGATGCCGCTCGGATACGAGGTGTTCCCGGGCAATCTTCACGACTCGAAGACGGTGAAGACGACCGTCGAGGCGATTGAATCTCGGTACGGGAAAGCTGATCGGGTGTGGGTGATGGACCGGGGAATGGTCAGCGAGGCGACGTTGACGTGGTTTCGCGAGGGCGGGCGGCGCTACTTGGTGGGTCTGCCCAAGAGCGAGTTGAAAAAGCATGCGTCCGAGCTTGCGGATTCCAAAGGCTGGACAAAAGTGCGAGACGGAGTTGCGGTGCGGTACGCTCAGTCCGTCCCGGATGAGGCGGGCGTCGCAAAAGATCTTTTGCTTCTATGCCGCAGCGATGAGCGCCGTGAGAAAGAAACGGCGATGCAGGATTTGTTCTCGAAGCGAATCGAAGAGGCGCTGATAAGATTGCGGCGGCGGTGTCAGAAGGCGAAGAAGCCGCTATCTTTGGAAAAAATCCAACGACAGGTGGGGCGTCTTTTGCAACGAAATCAGCGCGCCGCGAAATGTTTCGTCATCCGATTTGAAGTTGCGAACGATGTGCCGTCGGGAGTGCGTGTGGAATGGAGCCGCGACGAGGCTGAGCAAAAGCTCCGGGAGCAAAGCCACGGCTGCTACGCGCTGCGCACGAACGTGCGCGATTGGACGCAGGAAGAGGTTTGGAAAACGTACATCCAGCTCACTGATGTGGAGAATGCATTCCGCGCGCACAAATCGGAACTGGAGATACGCCCCATCCACCATCAGCGCGAAGATCGGGCCCAGGCGCACATCTTCGTTTGCTTCCTGGCGTTCGTGCTTTGGAAGTTGCTGGAGCAATGGCAGAGTCGGGCGGGCCTGGGAAATTCGCCCCGGACCATATTAGAGGAGCTGGGTCACATCCAGAGCGGGGACATCGTGTTGCCCACGGTCACCGGCGAGAGGATCCGTCTGCGTACCGTCGTAAGTCCAGAGGCCCCGCAAAAAATTATCCTACAGCACTTGGGTCTCGACTTACCCAGGCGGATGCGGGCTCCGGAACATCTGGTGGCAAAAATGTAGTGCCAACTTTTGAACCCAGATCGTGAAATTTACAGCGTTTTTCTACATTGACTGCGGAAGTTGGGTTAGTTTTCGGTTTCGGCGTCCATGCCATATTGTACCGCAGAGGGTCTGCCGCCGCGGCTACATCAGTCCATCCAAACGAGGCCGCGGTCGGTTCGGCAGTAGTTCAATCCGAACAACTTCGATCAACTTCTTACAATTACAGCAGGGCTGGCCTGAAAGCGGCTCGACCTTTGGCCGAACCTCTTTTGGCTCAAACGAAATATCTTCGGAGCTCAAGTCTAGCGAATCGGATTTGGGCGGGCGCTGAATTTCTGGACGAAAAACACGTCTTGTTGAGAAATCTGGTATCTCTTTTCGTTTTGGCTTCTTTGGCTGGATTGCCGGTGACTGGGTGCTAGGAGTGGGAACTAATTTAAACGCCTTCTGCTTGCAGTATGTGCATCGCACGCGGTACAACTGTCGCTCGGCTTCAGAAACAGTTCGCGCGCCCAAACGCGCCATCCGTTCGGGATTCGAATAAAGAATCCGCATGCAGGATCTACACTCTATTCGAATACGGCGTCATTCCGCGGTTGCCCGCTCAAT
>CAYXRK010000331.1:0-2577 GCA_964467615.1 uncultured Nitrospirales bacterium
GCGAAAGGCAATCTTCCGCTGTGGAACCCCTACGCCTTTTGCGGGTCCCCGTTCGTCGGGAACCTGCAATCGGCGATGTTCTACCCCGTCAACCTCGCGCTCTATCCGTGGCTCCCGCTTGCGAAAGCCATCAATGCGGAGTTCGTCTTCCACTCGTTGCTCGCCGGCTTCTCGATGTTGGCGTGGATTCGCAGCCGAGGGACCGGATGGCTCGCCGCCGTCCTTGCCGCGGCCATCGTAATGGCCGGATCGCCCGTTTTCTTCCGGATGAACCTGGGCCAACTGAACGTAATCGCCGTCTACGCCTGGCTTCCGCTAACGCTACTCGTTGTCGACCGCCTCTTCGAGCGAATCTCCTCCGGGTGGATTCTGCTCGGCATATTCGTAGTGACCATGCAGATACTCGCAGGCTACCCCCCCGCTGTCTTCAATAATGCGTTTGCTGTCGCCATCTACGGGGGACTGCGCATCGCGCGCCACACGAACCGCCTGCGCACTCTCACCGCCCTGATCGCCGTCGCCTTCGTCCCCCTGCTGATTGCCGCCGCCCCACTCGCTGCCGGGTACCACACCATGCGAGAGAGCCTCCGCGCGGACGGCACGTCGTTTGATTTCACCACGTCGTGGTCCTTCCCGCCGGAGAACCTGCTGACCGCGCTCGTGCCTCTGTTCTTTGGAGACTACCGGCACGTCACCTACTGGGGCCGATGGGGCCTGTGGGACGCGTCTATTTACATCGGAATTGGCGCGCTCTTCTTGATGGCCTACGGTGTGGTGTACGCGCCAAAGCCCGCGCGCAAGTTCTCCGGAATCCTGCTCTTGCTCCTCGTGCTCACCGCCATGGGGCGATACACGCCGTTCTATTCGCTCTTGTTCGACTATGTCCCTGGCATATCCAGCTTTCGCGCCCCATCCAAGTTCCTGCTCCCCGCGCTCGTATTCGCGGCAATGCTCGCGGGACTGGGCGCCAACGAATTCCTCCGCGCGCCCCGCCGCACGGCCCCCTTCGCGGCCGCCGCGTCGGCATGTGCCGCGGTATTGCTGGCCGTCGCCCTTTCGCTTCAGTTCATCCCTTCACTCCTGGACAAACCGTACGGCCTCTGGACCCTGCTCATGGCCGGCATGGCGGAAACAGGCGAAACGTACCCGTGGGAACCGATTACCGACATGGGGATGTATGCCGCCGCATCGCTTGCGGGCGCCAGCGCGCTCGCCGCATCGGCGGCGTGCATCGTGACCGCCTATCTCTTCCACCGCTCCGGCGGCAACGCGAAATACCGTGTCGCGCTCGTGTGCTTTAGCATCGCGGAACTGCTCTGTTTCTGCCGCTACGCGAGAGTGACGTCGGACCTCGATACGCTGTCCAGCGCCGAACTTCTTGACTTGCGCGACTCCCACCCCGGCGACTACCGGGTCTTCCAGGTAAAATCGTTCGACGCCAACTGGCGGCGAAACTATCCCATGGAAATCGAGATGATGGCGCCGTGGGGATACGACCCCGTCATGTTGGACCGATACGCAAAGTTCTTCACGTACGCCTTGGGCGGCGAAAAAAATCAGCACTTCCTCACGTACGAAGCGGCCATCACCAACATCCTCGATCCGATCAGCATGGGTTTGGCGACAGGAATCTTCAGATTCACGTTCGAACCGCCGAACGACGGCATCGATAAGAAAGGCTACCCCTTCGTCAACATGCCGCCCCTGTTTCAATTGACACGCTGCCAATACGTCTACTTCTGGCCCGAAACCGGCGACAGTCTGTTGGGAGGCGTACACGGAATCTTCCAGACGCGAGACCCCTTTCCGCGCTTCTCGATTTACCGCAACTACCGCGTCGCGAAGGACCCGGACGACGTGCTCCATTGGATGGGCGAAACCGGCACGGACTTGCGCCAAACGCTCTTTCTCGAAAGCGGTCCCGTTCCGAAACCGGATTCGGAGGTGCCAAGAGCCGTCGTAGATCGAATCGAGCTATCAGACGAATCAACCGATGGCCTCACGCTGGATGTCGAGTTGCCCGCTCCCGGCATACTCTTCGTCACCGACGCCTACAGCAACGGCTGGAAGGCGGTTTCCCTTCCCGGTAGCGTCCAACAGGACTATCGGATCATGCCCGCGGACTACGCCTTTCAGGGAATTCCGCTCGCGGCGGGCCATCATCGAATCCGGCTGGAATACGCCCCGCCCCTCGTCATGCGCGGCATGTGGATAACCGCGATCGCCTCAACCGTTTTTGCTGCCGCGTGCGCCGGCTGGGCGTGGTCGTTACAGAAAAGAGGCCGCGCTCCCGATGCAGCCGTGCGCACATGATTGACCCCATGCCCTCTCCCCAATCGAGTGCTATGAGCCCGCCCAAGTCCGGCAGAGGCGGACTGTATGCTTGTCTTTCGCTGATCGCTTTTGCGCTATTTCTATACGGCGATTTGTTGTTCACGCAAAGCAACGCGGTCCTTTCCCATGTATTCGGCGACACGTGCAGCCAATTCGCCGCGTGGCGCCAATTCGGTTTCCGCGAACTCGCGAAAGGCAATCTTCCGCTGTGGAACCCCTACGCCTTTTGCGGGTCCCCGTTCG
>CAYXRK010000332.1:0-2551 GCA_964467615.1 uncultured Nitrospirales bacterium
CGAGTTCGTTCAATCTCGAGAAGCGCGTAGGTTCGTGGGTGATTACGTACCTGGCGCAGTTCTAAACCGTCGCATAGACGTTTCGCTATCTGTAAGATAGGCCCTTTCCGGCGCGCGCCGGAAAGGGCCTATTTGTGTCTGTGGCGAGGGCGGCACGATGGAAAATTCATCCGACACGGCGGGCGTGAATCGGCGGCGATTTCTTAGCACGCTCTCAGGATTCGGCCTCGGCTCGGTTTTCGGATCGCCGCCGTCACTTGCCCAAGAGGCCCCGGCCGCAGATACTCACGGTGAAATCACCGCCGCGACGATCTCCGAGGCCGAAATGCTTTTTGGGCTGACGTTCACCGAGGACGAACGAAAGCAAATGCTCGGCCTCGTGAAGCGGATGCCCGTTACGTTCGCCGAGTTTCGCAAAGTCCCACTGCCCAATTCCGTGGCGCCCGCGCTGCAATTCAACCCGTTGCCGCCGGGGTTCGCGTTCGAGCCCGAGCACAGGCCCTTCGTCTCGCCGGCCGGACCGCCGCCGGCCGTCCCCAGCGATTTGGAGAAGGCGGCCTTCTGGTCCGTCGCCGATCTTGGCCGTGCGATCAAGGCCCGCGCGATCACGTCCGAGGCGCTGACGCGGATGTACCTCGCGCGGCTCAAGCGCTACGACCCCGTCCTCAAATGTGTCATCACGCTCACCGAGGATCTCGCCTTCAAGCAGGCCCAGCGCGCGGACGCCGACATCGCCGCTGGAAAATATCGCAGTCCGCTCCACGGCATTCCCTGGGGCGCGAAGGACCTCCTCGCCGTCAAGGGCTACCCGACGACCTGGGGCGCGGAGCCGTATCGCGATCAACGATTCGACGAAGATGCGACCGTCGCACGGAAACTCGAAGAGGCGGGCGCGGTTCTTGTGGCCAAGTTGTCGCTCGGCGCACTCGCGCAAGGCGACGAATGGTTCGGCGGCCGCACGAACAGCCCCTGGGACCCGAAACGGGGCTCGAGCGGCTCGTCGGCCGGACCCGGCGCGGCGACAGCGGGGGGCCTCGTCGCATTTGCGATCGGCTCGGAAACGAATGGCTCGATCACGTCGCCCGCGACCGTAAACGGCGTCACCGGCCTGCGCCCGACCTATGGCCGCGTCAGCCGCCACGGCGCGATGGCGCTCTCCTGGAGCATGGACAAACTGGGCCCCCTGTGCCGCACCGCGGAAGACTGCGCTATCGTGTTGAACGCGATCATTGGCCCCGACGGCAAAGACCCGATGGTGATTGACGCGCCGTTCAACTGGGACCCGGCGCGCGGCCTCGATAGTACGCGCGTCGGCTACGTCAAGAGCGCGTTCGACGAACAAACCAGCGATTCTGGTAACGGCGCGGCCGCCCTCACCGCGTTGCGCGGGCTCGGCCTCGAATTGCGCGAGGTCACGCTGCCGGACTATCCGATCACCGACATGATGCTGATCCTCTTTGTCGAGGCCGCAGCGGCGTTTGACGAACTAACCCGCTCCGACCGCGATGACCTGCTCTCCAAGCAAGGCGCAACCGATTGGCCGAATACGTTCCGCCGCGCCCGCCTCATTCCCGCCGTGGAGTACATTCAAGCGAACCGCATTCGTTCGCTCATCATCCAGGACATGGCCCGATTGTTCCAGGAAGTCGACGTAATCGTCCTGCCCACGATGCATAAACTCGTGCTCGGCAACTACACCGGCCACCCCATCGCGAGCGTCCCCAGCGGATTCAACGAACGCGGCGCGCCCACCAGCATCGGCATCATGGGCCGCCTTTTCGGCGAAGCTGACCTGCTCGCCGTGGCCAAGGCCTACCAAGAGGCCACCGGCCACCACCTCAAGCACCCGGAACTCCAAGCCTAATTCGGAGGATCGCACGATGGACCATGTTCGATTTGGGGCCAGTCATGCAGGATAAATCGCCTTATCCCAACGAGCGTTACGCCTGGTTCGTCGTCGGCGTGTTGATGATCTTCTACGTGTTCAGCTTCATCGACCGCACGATGCTGAACCTGATGGTCGAGCCCATCAAGCGCGACCTGAAAATCAACGACACGCAAATGAGCCTGCTCATGGGTGCGAGCTTCGCGATTCTCTACTCAATTCTCGGCCTCCCGTTCGGGCGCATGGCGGATCGCTACAGCCGGCGCGTAATCATCGGCGCGGGTCTGTTCGCGTGGACGATACTGACCGCCGGCTGCGGCATCGCGCGGACCTACGGCCAATTGTTCGCCCTGCGCATCGGCGTCGGAGTCGGCGAGGCGACGCTCAGCCCCTGCGCGTACTCGATGGTCGCGGACTACTTCCCGCCGGGCAAGCTGGGCCGCGCGCTGAGCGCGTACGGAATGGGCATCTTTATCGGCGCGGGCCTCGCCCTTGGAGTCGGGGGCGCGATAACGGGCTGGGCGATGCGTCAGGAATCGATTTCGATCCCCATTTTCGGCACGATATTCTCCTGGCAGTTGGCCTTCATCATTGTGGGATTGGCGGGTCTTGCGCCGTTAGGAAGAGACGCAAAATAACATTTTCAACTTAACGTTTCGCTTGTGG
>CAYXRK010000333.1:0-2550 GCA_964467615.1 uncultured Nitrospirales bacterium
CATGGCCGCGGCCCAGGATCACTTCGGCCCCATCGACATCCTCGTCAACAACGCGGCCCGGGCGCAGCGGCAATCGTTCCTCGAGGCGACCCCCGCGGCCTGGGACGAAACGATGGACGTCAATCTCAAGGGGATGTTCCTCACGTGCAAACACGTCATTCCCTTCATGGAGAAGCAGAGTGCGGGCGCCATCGTGAATATTTCGTCACTCGCTTCCATCCGTTGGGGCGGGGTGCCGTACATATCGTACAACGCGTCGAAAGCCGGCGTGAATCAACTCACCCGCACCATCGCGAGGCAATACGCGAAGAAGGGCATCCGGGCGAATGCGATCCTCCCGGGGCTGATGGACACGCCGATGATCCGCGATCCGGAAAAGGTCCGCGCGGACGGACTCGAAGCCTTTCTCGCGCAGCGAAACGCGCGGTGTCCGATGGGACACATGGGCGACGGGTGGGACGTAGCGTGGGCGTCGGTGTTCCTGGCGTCGGACGAGGCGAAGTACATCACGGGGGTGTTGCTGCCGGTGGATGGGGGATTGGGTTGCTGACCTCTCGCTTTGGCGATGATATGATGCGAAGAGGACAAGAGGTACCGACGTGAAACCCGAACTCTACGAAGAAATCGCCTTGACTCGAGACATCCCCGAAGAAAGTCTGCGCGCGGGTGATGTTGCAACCGTGGTGGACTACGTGCCTCATCCCGCTCAAGGTGAGGAAGGCGCGGTGCTCGAGGTATTCAACGCGTTGGGCGAGTCGATCGCGCTGATTACAGTCCCAGTTTCAGCAATCGCGCCGCTGCGCGCAGACCAGGTCCCCGCAGTGCGCACACTGGCGAGTGCTCTTTAGTCGCCCGGGACATAGTCTGGCCAAGCGTAGTGCGGCGTGGGAGTTCTTCTTCTCATCGGCGGGACCGTGATTCTGAACACGCGTCGGTTCACTTCAGCGTGAACACTTCGGAGTAGCGAAGTTGTCCGGTGACGTTGAACCCGCCGACGATTAGGACGCTTCCGTTCGGAAGCAGCACGGCGCGATGGTTCCAGCGGCGGGCGTTCATTGTTCCGGCGTCGGTCCATGTTCCTGTCGCGGGGTCGTAGATTTCCGCGCTCGAGAGGGCCGTGTTTTTGGGGCGAGTGACGCCGGCGGCGGACAGCACTCGGCCATCGGAAAGCAATGTGAGCGTAAAACCCACCCGGTCCTGCGTCATCGGAGCGGTCGCAGTCCAGGTCCCGGTTTGCGGATCGTAAATCTCGGCTTCCGCCAGGGTAGTATAGTTGCCGAAGTTGCCGGCAGCGCCGCCGGCAATCAGCACTTTGCCGTCGCGTAACAGCACCATGACTGGACCTTCTCGCGACCGGGACAGCGCTCCGGTCTGTGCCCATTTTCCGGACGCGGGGTCGTATAGTTCAGCGGTGGCGAGTGCGCGATCGTCGCTCGGTTCCGTCGCCGTACCACCCGCGACGAGAACCTGCCCGTTCGGCAACCGAACCCCACCGTGCTTAAAACGCTTTCCGATCATCTCGCCAGTCGCGCTCCACGTCTCGGTCGCGGGATCGTAGAGTTCCGCGCTCGCGAAGATCGGGGTGCCCGGCGCGTCGTAATCGATGCCTCCCGCGACGAGCACTTTGCGGTCCTGGAGCAGCGTCGTGCTATGGCCGCCGCGGCCAGTCAATAGCGCGCCCGTGGCGGACCATTTGCCCGTGGCCGTATCGTAGAGTTCAGCGCCGGTCTCTGTGGTGTGCTCGCCAGCGAGGAGGACTTTGCCATTCGCGAGCAACGTCAACGCGCCGACGCCCTCGCGCGGCTCGACGAGGTCTCCCGTCGGCGACCACGTTTCGCTCGAGGGATCGTACAGTTCCGCCGAACCGATCAGCTTCCATTGCGGATCGCGATGACCGCCCGCTACGAGCACACGCCCGTCGTTGAGCAGGACGAGTCCCGAGGATTCGCGGACGTCCTTCGTTGATCCGACGGATCGCCACATCGAATCGGACCGCGCGGCGGGAGACGATTTCTGCGCCCAAGCAATGCCAAGTTGCGCGGGAAGTGTTCCGCCCCAGACCCATGTCGCGGCGATGACTAGAACGCAGGCGCGTTCCGCGGTGTGAGTCGACGTAACACGCCAGGTCCGCGCGCGCGAGTGATGGTCCTTACGGAGCATCGTCAACGACAGTATCTAGAAACGCGACGAGTTCCGCCCACGCGCGCATCAGCGGGTATATGTCCCTCGAAGGATACTTGGCGTATTCGGCGTGACCGTCGAGATAGAGAATGTTTGCGCCGCCGGGCACGTGGTTAAACTCCGCCACTTCAATGCTGATCTTGTCGAACATCACGGGCAGCTTCGTGTCCGCAATGTGCGATCCGGACGGATTGTTGATGTCTGTAATCAAGAACCGCTCGACGCCCTCGCGCAACGGCAACAGAGTGTGTTCGTCCGCGTTCTCGTCCTCGAAGGACCACTCGGCGGCGTTGACGCCTTGCACGGGGATCGCCTCTTCGAGTGCGTCGGCAAATTCCGGTGACAGATCGAACGTCGCCTCGTCGACCA
>CAYXRK010000334.1:0-2549 GCA_964467615.1 uncultured Nitrospirales bacterium
CGATCCTCCCGCTTCCACCTATAATAGCCGGATCATGCGCGTATCCATCGTCATTCCCACGTACAACGCCGAGCGCACACTCGCCGAATGTATCCAGGCCTGTCTCGCGCAGTCGCATTCCGATCGTGAAATCATCATCGTCGACGACGGCTCGAAGGACCGCACCGCCGAAATCGCGCAGTCGTTTCCGATCCGGTATTTTCACCAGGAGAACCGCGGTCCCGCCGCGGCCCGAAACGCAGGCGCCCGAATTGCATCGGGCGAGGTCGTCGCGTTCACGGACTCCGATTGCGTTCCCCGTCCCGATTGGCTGGAACAACTCGTGACGAAGTTTGATGACGACGCCACTGTTGGAGTCGGCGGCACGTATGGCATCGCCAATCCGCGGTCGCCGCTGGCCCGGGTCGTCCACGAGGAAATCCAAGTCCGGCACAAACGATTCGGCGATATGGTCGATTTCCTCGGCTCGTTCAATGTCGCGTACGTTCGCCAAGCTTTCGACGCAGCCAGTGGGTTTGACGAAGATTTCCGCTTTGCGTCCGCCGAGGACAACGACCTCGCCTACCGGCTGCTCGACAACGGCGGTGTCCTTCGGTTCAACCCGAATGCAGTCGTCGATCATTATCATCCCGAACGACTCGGGCCCTACCTACAGACGCAGATGCGCCACGGCTTCTGGCGAATGAAGCTCTACGCCAAACACCCCCGCCGCACCTCCGGCGATCAGTACGCCGGGCCGTCCGCCCTGCTCGGCCCGCCGCTCGCGCTGCTGACGTTGGCGTTGACGATTGCCCTCGGAGCGACGGTCGCATTCGGCCACAACCCCTTCGTGGCCGTAATCGTTTTTGTGCCAGCGGCATTCAGCTTCGCGTGCCATGGAATCATTCGCGCGAAGCTCAGCGCCGAGGTACGCAGGGAATACAACCGCGCCGATGGGAGCACGCTTTACCGGCTCATGCTATTGAGAGATATGGCCCGTGGCATCGGCCTCGTACTCGGCGTCTTTCACTTCATCCTGCTGCGTCGCCGCACCGCGTGACGGCGTCAGAAATAGATGACCGTCGACAGGTAGAAGAAGTGCTGGTGGACGTCCGAGTCGAAACCGATCTCGAAGGGGAAATTCCCTGCAAACGTGTCCCGCTTGACGTTCGTCCCGAACCGGTACTGATACGCGACGTCAACGTTTACCCGGTCCTTGATGAGCATGCCCGCGCCGAGCGCGACGCCGTAGTAGTCGTCCGGGTCGCCGGTGCGTTTCGGCGGCAACAGAAACCGATCCTCCGCGCCGCTCGCAGGTTCGGGATCGTAGAAGAGGCCCGCGCGAATACTCGGAAGATAGTTCTGAATCGGTTTCTTCTCGTCCACAAACACATACTCGCCGCCGAAGCGCACCGACCAGGTCGGGTCGTGCGGGCTGAGCCGTAAAGGCAGATTGGTGATCGGCGAAACGCGGCGCGAGTTCAAGAAACCCGGCACGCTGATCGCCGGAGGCAGTGCGCCGCCCACCAGCGCCGGGAACGGCGCGAGCCGGTTCTCGCGCTTCACGAAGTTGTCCCATTCCCGCCGGGTCACGTCAAACGAAAGCGTAAGTTTGTCGTTCGGAAACCGGTAGGCCACGCCGACGCCCGTCGCGGAAGGCCATTCGAACTTGAGGCGTTGGTGCTCGATGCGCACCGGCGGAATCGGAATCACGCCGAACTGCGTGCGCGTGCGCTTTTCGTAGTCCACCTCGGCGTCGTAATGCGAGTGGTACACCACGCCGACGCTCCACCGCTCGTTCGGTTTGTACAACGCGCCGATGGTGAAATTGATCGCCGAATAGTCCGAGAAATTCTCGACGAACTCGCCTTTGCCCAGGGTCCCCGAAAAAATCGACGGCGGTCCGCTCCCGTTTCCACCCGTGAACAACTTGAAATGGTTTCGGGTCTTCCACTCGTTGTTCGGGACGATGTCGCTGTCCCAAATGTGCGCCGTGATCCCGACCGACAACTTGTTCGTGATTTCGAACCCGATGGCCGGGGACAGCGTCGCAAGGCCGCCCTCTTGCGCGTAGTCGACGAAGATGCGCCGAATTGCCGAGCCGGCCGCGCCCAGCGAAAACGCGTCGCGGGCGGCAAAATCGAGCTGGCGGTCAAAGTCCAACTTCTTTTAATAGTTGAGGCTTAGAACGAGGTTCCGGCCCCCGAAGGTTCGCGGGATCGGATACGCGACGCTGAAGTAGTTGAGGTCGTCGATGTCCACGTCCTGCGTATCATCGTTCGAATGAACGAACTGTGTGTGCCGCCAGTCCTCGCTAAATAGCTTCCAACTGTAGACCAGAGAAACTTCGGGGCGTTCGAGTTGCGTCAGGCCGCCCGGGTTCCAGGACGCGGCCGTCGCGTCGTCGGCAATCGCGATGAACGCGCTGCCCATGCCAAGCGCGCGCGCGCCGCTGCCGACGGGGGACGGCGAGGAGTTGACGATGTCCTGCGCGGAAGCGGTGACATCCAGCGCGAGGAGCACCGCCGCACTACATCGTGATAGCGCCCATGCCTTTTTCAATCGCAATG
>CAYXRK010000335.1:0-2548 GCA_964467615.1 uncultured Nitrospirales bacterium
CGTTCCACGGGGTCAATCCACAGAATCGCGCTCCGCCTGCGGCGGACAGCTCTGAACAGAACTTCCCCTATACGCTCCTATAACTTCGCGGGCGCTCGGTGGCCGGGCAGGGTGAGAGCGATCGGGGCGGGATGCGGGCGGTCAACCCTCGTGGAGACCATCGACGCCATAGAGGGTGAAGACGGCCTCGTCGATGCGGCCGGATTTCGATCGAAACCGCGCGAAAATTCGCCAAGGAATCGGACGGCATCGCCCCACCGGGGGAACGCACGCAGCAATAGATGCATGCGTGAGCCCAAGTACAAACCACCAATTCGGACTTGAGTCGCCCGTGTCGCGTGGTACCCTTACTGTCGATGGCTGCTAAATCAAAGCCGCGTCCCGCCCAGCGCCCGCCCGCTGGGAGGCCCTCGTCGCTGCTGGACACGCCCATCGTCCATTGCGGCGACTGCTTCGACCAGCTTCGTAAGCTCCCCGCCGCCTGCGTGGACCTGATCTACATCGACCCGCCGTTCAACTCCAACCGCAACTACGAGGTCTTCTGGGGCGAAACCAAGGAGAAGCGGGCCTTCGAGGACCGCCACGCCTGCACCCAGTCGGTCCGCTCAGCCCAGGACATGCCTTCTTCGTTACAATACCGTAGTTGTTCGAATCCATCCCGGAGCGAGCGATGAACGGACCTCACTACGTACCGCATCCGATCCCCTACCAGGGAAGCAAACGGCTCATCGCGCCGACGATCCTCGCCTATTCGCCGCGAAGCGTCGCACGACTCGTGGAACCGTTCGCTGGGTCCGCAGCGGTTTCTCTGGCAGCAGCGTTCCGCCGTCGCGCCGATTCATTCTGGCTGAACGACGCTCACGTGCCCCTTATCAAACTATGGCGCGAGATTATTCGGCGCCCCGCTGCGTTGGCTCATGCATACGCGAGCCTCTGGGAATCCCAGCAAGGCCGCGAGCGGGAATTCTTTGATGAGATTCGCGCACGCTTCAATCGGAAGCACGACCCGGCTGATTTTCTCTATTTGCTTGCCCGCTGCGTTAAGGCCGCGATCCGATACAACTCTGCCGGCGAGTTCAACAATACACCGGACAACCGGCGGTTGGGCGCGCGGCCCAACGAAATGCGTCGCCGAATCCTCGGTGCAGCGGAACTTCTCGGACGCCGTACGCGTCTGACCGCACAGGACTATCAGCGCGTGCTCGCTGATTGCGAAGACGGCGATCTGATCTACATGGACCCGCCATATCAAGGGGTTTGCGGTGATCGCGACCAGCGCTACGCCCCGAAGATGATGCACGATCAGTTCTGTTGCGAGCTGGAATGCCTCAACCGTCGCGGCCTAATGTATATCGTTAGTTACGACGGTCGCACGGGTGAGAAGCAATTTGGCGAGCCGCTGCCCGCGGAATTGGGCCTAATGCATCTTGAAATCCGCGTAGGACGATCGACACAGGCTACGCTTCTCGGTCGAAGTTGCGTGACCTACGAGTCGCTTTATCTATCCCCATCACTGCAACGAAGGCTTCCAAGGAATGTGAAGTCGGTCGAGCAATTTGAACTCGCCTTTGGATAGGATTGTAGTGGCGAAACGACTACCAAAGGCTTTTCTGAAACGCTTGCAAGCTGTCAAAGGAAAGCGCTCCCGGGCGGTTGTCGACCATATCCTGAAGCACGGATACATCACCACCGAGGATTTGAAGGTCATCTACGGTTACGACCATCCGCCGCGCGCGGTGCGTGATGTGCGCGAGCAGGGGATTCCGATCGAGACGTATAAATCCATCGGCAAGCATGGCCGGCAGATTGCCGCGTATCGGTTCGCTGATCCAGCCGACATTCGTGGTGCACGCCACGGTGGCCGGCAGGTGTTCTCGAAAATGTTCAAGGATCAGCTTATCGCGCAATACGGATCTCGATGCGCGATCTGCTCTTGCGACTACGAACACCGGTACCTTCAGATTGATCATCGTGTACCCTATGAAGTCTCAGGCGATATGAAAGGCGATCCTAACCCAACCGAGTTCATGCTGATTTGCGGCTCGTGCAATCGCGCGAAATCATGGTCCTGTGAACATTGCCGAAACTGGACAACAGACCATTTTCCAACGGTGTGCAAGACATGCTACTGGGCCTGCCCGGAGAAATATGCCCACATCGCGCTCAGGGTGGTGCGCCGATTGGACGTCGTATGGACCGAGCACGAGGTGCCGGATTACGATAGACTCCTTCAGATGTCGAATCACGCGTGCGAAGAACTCCCGAACTTTGTCAAGGACGTCTTGCGAAAGCATACAAAGACGCCGTGAAGCCCTCGACAAGGAGATTGCGAAGAAGCTCGCGTCACTCGACGGTGCGAAGTAGGGTGTCCTGCGACGCGCCGTTTCCGTCTTCAATGCAGATACGCGACTGTACAGGGAGCTAAATAGGAATGCGAGACCAAGTCTTCGTGGCATATAGTCACCAGGATCAACGGTTCCTGGCGCGTGTGAAAGTGCACTTGAGGCCGTATGAAAGAGCGGGGCAGCTCAATGTCTGGTCCGATCTC
>CAYXRK010000336.1:0-2544 GCA_964467615.1 uncultured Nitrospirales bacterium
TCCGCGCTGGCTTGCCCACAAGGGAGTTAAAGCGATAATTCCCGAAACAAAGGGCTCCGCATTTTCGAGTTTTTGGTGAGCAAAATTGCGCTAGGTGTCAAGTGTTTTCTTATGAATGGTGGGCTATCACCCACCCTGCAATGAATTATTGACATGTGCGGCGATATTCTCGTCGAAAAGCTCGTTATGAGGCATCGATCCGGCCCCGATCCGCCTTTCATGGCACTCCAAACTCCGTTCGTGGGCCGAAAAACTCCGGTGGTTTTGGAGCGAAATCGTTGTAAACCATTGATACATAAGGGCGGAATTTCGAGGGAACCGCATAGAACCTTCCTTTTCGGGCTGGGCGACCGAGTTTGTCAAGTGTTTACTTGCTCGCGCAGACACAACACCCCCTATTATATAGTCCAAGTTTGTTGACCTATTTTTTTGAAAAAGGGCTGGTTTTTGGGGCTGAAATGGTGATTGTCGCGGGGTGGGAACACCGGCGGAAAGCGACGAGATGACGGTGAAAATGGGGGTTGGCGAGGGCGGATCTAACGTTAAAGTCGCTTGAAAGCGCCGGGAAACCGCCTCAGAAGCCGTCGGAAGGGCGTGAGAGTGGCGTGGAAACTACGCGAAACTCCGGCAAAACGCCGCCAAACTCCCCTCAATATCCCGTAGGAAGTGGATTCACGCGCGGGCTTGGTAAAGGTACTTCTGGAAGCCCGCGAAAACCCTTCCGATTTCCTCGGGTTTGCCTAGATCAGCGACGGCGTCGGCAATCGAGTCGCGATATTTCAGTTTTAGTAATGGTGTCAGTTTGTCCTGGCTGAGTTCCTCGACGCCCACGTCCACGTAATGCGAGAGAACGAAATCGAGAAAGGCCTGTTGTCGGTCGTTGAAACGGCTGCTTATCTCCTCTTTTGCGTTTGATGCCCGTTCCTTGCGGCTCACCGGCGCGAGCGCATACGCTACATGAGCGAGCACATCAAACAGGTCACTGTTCTCGGCGTCGATGATGCTTTGCATCTCGGACAACTGGTCTTTGCCGTAGCCTTTCTCCGACAAGCCTTGCAGCAGCTTTGCGCGGGTGTCGGGCGCACTCCAAATCTCACGGAGTTCAGCTTCATTTCGGAAAAATGCCGGAAGTTCGCCGAAGAGCCTTTCGAGGAACTGCTGTGAAGACATCGGCGTGCCATCCTGATGCCAATATGACGTGACCATCATGTGCTGGATGCTTCGTGCTTTCCCGTCGGCAAGTTTTACTTTGATCTTGGGGCGTTGTGGGTAATCCTTGGGCTCCTCGCGCGCAACATCCGGGGGCGGCTTCTCGTCGCCGGGGGCCGCGGGTTCCTCCGGCTCCGCCGGTTCGCCGTCCCATTCGGGATCGCTGAAGTGGTGGTGTGCCTTCACGAAATCGTAGATGGTGAAGTAATCCTTGCCGTCGTAGAGCCGCGTGCCGCGCCCGATGATTTGCTTAAACTCGATCATCGAATTGATTGGCCGCATCAGAACGATGTTGCGGATGTTTCGTGCATCGACGCCGGTTGAAAGCTTTTGCGAGGTCGTTAGGATGGTCGGGACGGTCCTCTCGTTGTCCTGGAAGTCTCGCAGGTGCTGTTCGCCCAGTGCGCCGTCATTCGCCGTCACTCGCTGGCAATAGTTCGGGTCGCGGCTCGCCTTCATTTGATTGATCAGATCGCGCACGGCGAGCGCGTGATCCTGTGTGGCGCAGAACACGAGGGTCTTATCGTTCTGGTTGATGAGGCCCATGAAGACTTCGACACGCTTTTTCTCGCGCGCCATGATTTCAATAATCTTGTTGAAGTCGGTTTCCGTGTAGCGTTTGCCGGTTTCGATTTCGCCCTCGATCAGCGTGTCGTCGGGTGTGTAGACGTACTCATCGAGCGTTGTGGAAATTTGCTTCACCTTGAACGGCGTCAGGAAGCCGTCGTTGATGCCCTCCCTCAGCGAGTACACATACACCGGATCGCCGAAGTACCGGTAGGTGTCGACGTTGTCCTTGCGCTTGGGCGTGGCTGTCAGGCCAAGCTGGACGGCCGGGGCAAAGTGCTCGAGAATCGCGCGCCAGTTGCTCTCGTCGTTCGCGCCGCCGCGGTGGCATTCGTCGATCACAATGAAGTCGAAGAAGTCCGGCGGATACTCGCCGGAGTACGGCGTGTTCTCCGGCCCGCTCATGAAGGTCTGAAAGATGGTGAAGAACAAACTGCCGTTCTTCGGCACCTTGCCCTTCTTCTTGATGTCGTCCGGCGCGATCCGCACGAGCGCGTCCTCCGGAAACGCGGAGAACGCGTTGTACGCCTGATCGGCAAGGATGTTCCGGTCCGCAAGGAAAAGAATGCGCGGGCGTCGAGTCGGCTCGCGGCCCAGGTTCCACCGGCTGTGGAAGAGTTTCCACGCGATTTGAAACGCGATGAACGTCTTGCCCGTGCCCGTGGCGAGCGTGAGGAGGATGCGCTGTTTGCCCTCGGAGATCGCTTCCATTGCCCGATCGATGGCGATGTCCTGGTAGTAGCGCGAGCCATAGGTGCCGCTTCGATC
>CAYXRK010000337.1:0-2525 GCA_964467615.1 uncultured Nitrospirales bacterium
GGGATGTGCAGCGGGTGATGGAAGTACACGGAGAAATGCTGGATGGGTGTGCGTGATTGTGCTCGCCTTGGCAACTGGGACGGTCCGTGTAATTGGCGCACGGCGGGCACGGAAGCGCACCGCGATATAGAGCGTCGAGGTCCAGACGGTGGCCCGAAAAGACGCAATAAAACTGGCGCTGGTGCTGGCGGCGATTGGGCTGGCCGCCTACGGTACATGGCGGGTGACGCGGTCCATCGAGTTGCAACAAACGCTGGCCATGTATCCCGGCGCCTTCTTTTATCCAGAGAATCCGGCGGAAATCGTGCACCTTCTCGAGTTGGGGGCGGACCCGAACACGCGGCGTCACGGCGATGGAAACACGGTCGTCCATGAGGCCGTGCGCAAGCGCGACGTCGAGGCGGTGCGCGTGCTGCTCGAACACGGGGCCGATCCGGCGCGCGCAAATGACCTCGGGACCCGGCCGATCGCGGAACTGCGCTACGGCGAGGACGCGTCGTATCACAATCGAGACTTGGCGATAGCGAAGCTCTTGTGGGCGCACGGCGAGGAGTACACCTTTCTTGATGCGATTGGAGCGCATGATGACGCGAAGGTACTTGCCGACCTTCAGCGCGATCCGAGCTTGGCGAAACAGTTGCTTCCGGGCCGTGAATGGCCGGGCCAGAACATTACGGCGCTAATGGCCGCGGTCGTGTACCGGTCACAGCCCGTGATCGATTTACTGCTTGCCGCGGGAGCGGACGTCAATGCGGTCGACGACACCGGCGCCAACGTAATGTGGTACGCCGCGCGGAGCCTGGGGACGTCCGAGGGCCTTTTAGCGCGATTGGCGGAACTGGGCGCTGAACTCGACACTCCGAATCGATACGGCGTAACGCCGCTTCTGATTGCCCTGTTGGCCGGTAACGCCAAAGCAGCCGAATTCTTCTTCCAACGGGGCGCGGACGTGAATCGCACCGATCGAAACGGCATTGTGCTGGTGTGGCATGTCGTTCGATCAGGGCTCATTCCCGACATGCTGCCTGTTTTGGCGGACCACGGCGCGGACCTAACAGCGCGAGACGAGAACGGAAACAATCTCATCGCCGGAATCGTTATGCACCAACAATACGTGGGGGCCGAATGGATGGGGCAAGTAATTACGCTGCTGCTGTCCAAAGGCGTCAGTCTCGACGACGTGAACAACGCCGGGGAATCGGCGCGGGAGTGGGCGCTGAACAAATTCACGGAGGAGGAGTTGGCGGAGTTGGAGCGGGAGGCGGCGGCGATCGGGACGAAATCTGACGCTGGGGACAACGAACTGAAACCGGAATAGCTGGGAGATCGATGCAACCGAAGGTGCGATAAAATCGGGGTTGCTGGCTGCGGCAATTCGGCTGGCCGAAGCCAAGATGCCTATCGTCATGATAGAGTAGAGGGCAATCATGGACAGCGCGGAAATCATCACGATCGACCCGGGTAAACGTGGGGGCCGGCCCTCCATCCGCGGCATGCGTATCACCGTCGGCGACGTGTTGGGCTGGTTGGCTGTAGGCATGGGGCACGACGAAATCCTCAGCGACTATCCGGAACTCACGGAAGAGGATATCCGCGCCTGTCTCGCGTTCGCGGCGACAAATTCAGAGTGAGTCGCGACCTTTGTAAATCTGCGCCTGGAACCGGCGAACGGCTAGACTGACCGAATGGATTCAGTCGAACGGACGGCGCAGGCGGTGTTTTCGGCGCGGGCGGCGCACTATGTAACGAGTGCCGCGCATGCGGACGCGGAGGTGTTGGGCCGGATGGTCGCGCTGGCAGAGCCGACGCCGGAGTGGCGTGTGCTGGACATCGCAACCGGGACGGGGCACACGGCCTTCGCTTTTGCGCCGCATGTGCGTTGCGTGGCGGCGACGGACTTGACGTTTGCGATGTTGCGGGAGGCGCGGGACGCGGTGCAGGCTGGAAGCCTGCGGTACGAAGGTGGCGCGGGGGTGTGTTTCTTTCAGGCGGACGTTCATGGGTTGCCGTTTGCGGAGGGGGCGTTTGATTGTGTGACGAGCCGGCGGGCGCCGCACCATTTCTCGGACATTAGCCGCGCGTTGCGCGAAATGCGACGGGTCGTTCGGGCTGGCGGAACGTTGGTGATCGATGACCGCAGCGTGCCCGAGGACGATTTCGTGGATACGGCGATGAACCGGTTGGATGCGTATCACGACCGGTCGCACGTGCGGCAGTATCGTCCGGGCGAATGGCGACGAATGCTCGACGAGGTGGGGTTCGAGGTCACGAACAGCGAGTTGTATACGAAACACCGGCCGTTGACGTCGTTCACCAAGGACGTATGCGCCGAGGATGTCGCCGCGATTGAGGCGATGCTCGGCGGGCTGGCGACGCGAGAACGCGAGAAGCTCGGCTATGAAACGGTGAACGGCGAGCCGCACAGCACGCATTGGTACGTGATGATCGCGGCGACCGCAGCGTGAAGGATGACAGCGCGTGGGGGGGCCGGGGCCCCCGGGGCGCCCCGGCGCCGGCCCCCCCCC
>CAYXRK010000338.1:0-2419 GCA_964467615.1 uncultured Nitrospirales bacterium
CATGACCCTAGTGTAACATGGTTAGTCTCATTTTGAAAGCGAATTAGAATAAGGATACGAATTCGGTAATTGACGCTCTATTTTCGGAGCAGCACGATTGGCTGAGCGGGCCGAATTTGAGTGCGAACGTGCGAAGGGTGCGAAGGGGAATCAACGGTGCGGGGGAGATGGGTCGTGCGGGGCGCGATTTTCGGAGCAGCACGATGACGGGTGGCTAAAGATACGAATGGAGCGAATCCGCGCGAATTTTTTTCGCGAACGAGTAGCCGTGAAAGAAGATAGTATCCGCGCGGTTTGGAAACACGCCGCCGCCGCAGGGTTGGGACAGAAAATTGTGGTTGATATCCGGGCGGGTAGTTGGTAGGGTTCGATTTCCACGCGCCGGATTGGCGGCGGTTCGATCGTTGACGCCGAGGTTGGGCCACTTGGGATGGTCCGCACGGTGCGTGGGTTGTGGGGGGGGTCTGCGTGCTGCGGCAGCCAGCCACTGTCTTTGTGTTTCTCGCATGCGCGGGACTTGGTACCGCTTTTTCCGCGGGCGTCAGCACGACGACTCCGCCCAAGTCTGGAAACGGTTTCGGTAGCGTTGTCACCGGCAAGGCCGTTACATTATCACTCGCCAGGACGGTTGGTGGCGTCGGCGCGTACGTGCCGGGCGAGGCGCTCGACGTGGCGGTCACGATTTCGAGCGTTGGCCCGGAACTTGTCACCGTTTTGGGACTTGAGGAATCGTTGCCCGGCGGCTGGAGCTATGTCGGATTGGTTGGCGGAACCACCCCCGCGATCGCCCCGTTATCGGGGGACGAGGGACTGCTCGAGTTCGCGTGGTTTCCGATACCCGAGTTTGCGGTGACGTTTACGTACCGCGTACTGGTCCCGCTTGGGGAAGTGGGTGAACGACAGATTTCGGGCCAGGCGTTGTACAGATACGCCGACGGGCCTGGGGAGTTGCGAACGCCCTTCGAGACGACGTTGGTGCCTGCTGTCGTCCCGAACCAAAGATTCCACGTGAGCGCGGACGCGGAAATCGGAGGCGACGGGAGCATTGATGCCCCGTTCCCGTCGATCAACGAGGCTGTCGCCGCCAGCGAAGCGGGGAGGGGCGACATCATTGAGGTGATGTCGGGCGCGTATTCGGAAACGGTCGTTCTCAAGGCGTTCACCCGGCTGTCCGGCCGGGACGGGGCGTTTCATACGCGGCTGACAGCCCTTGTTGGCGCCGCCTCAGTATTGACCGCGGGCGAAGGATGCGAAGTGCGAGGTTTGACGATCGCGTCCAGTTCGGGCGACGGAATCCTTGTTACGTCGTCCGAGTTCTCGGCGGTGATCACGAATTGCGTCCTGTTGGGGAACGACATCGGCATCAGGATTCAGGCGGGCTGCAGGGCCGAGCTATCCAATAACACGACCGCAATGAACGCGCAGGCAGGGATACTCGCGGAGGCGGGCGCCGTACTGGAACTGTTCGCGAGCAACTTATTTGTCTCGAACGAAATAGGCGCGCGAGGCGACGCGGGCGCGGTGCTCGAGGGCGGGTACAACCAGTTTTTCGGCAACGTGGAGGTGGACTACGACTTCGAACTTGAGCCGGCCCCTCCGACCGATTTCGTGGCGGACCCACTATTCCTCGACGCGGCGGAATTGAACTTTCACTTGGACCGCATTTCGCCCGCCCGCAATGCCGGTGATCCCGCCGCCACGTTCGCCGACCTCGACGGTTCGCGAAACGATATTGGCGCGGATGGAGGGCCGAGAGGGGTCCGCGATGTTTCGCTCCCGGCCCCGGTGATTGCCACCACCCCCGCGCCTCCCGCAGTTGGGGTCGGCGTCCCCGTGGAGTTTGACGCGAGCGCGAGCTTGGACGAATGGCTTATCGCGGAACACTCGTGGGACCTCGACGCCCAAGACGGCCTGTCGACGGACGCCGATACCGCGGTCACGATGACTTCATTCGCCGAGGAGCGTGGATTCATCGTCACGCTTCGGCTGGAAGACCATTCGGGCCTCGAGTCGCTCAAGTCAGTAGGCGTAGCAGTCGGCGCCGCGCCCGCCCCGCTCCTCTTGTCCGGTCGAGTTGTTGATGAGGACGGCAATCCGATTTCCGACGTAATCATTTCAACCGATAACGGCGGCGGCTTCGACACTACGAACAGCATGGGAGAATTTGCCGTGCCGGTGCCGGATGGGTGGTCCGGTTCGCTCAGCCCGTTCAAACTCGATGAGGAATTCATACCGGACTCGGAAAGTTTCGAGGGCATCCACGCCGGTATCGTGGGACTGGAATTTGCCACGATTGATGTATCGGGTGAGGGTGAGGGTGAGGGTGAGGGTGAAGGCGAGGGTGAGGGTGAGGGAGAAGGAGAGGGTGAAGGTGAGGGCGAAGGTGAAGGAGAGGGAGAGGGAGAAGGAGAGGGCGAAG
>CAYXRK010000339.1:0-2394 GCA_964467615.1 uncultured Nitrospirales bacterium
CGGGAACATCGGCAGACGAAACGTGAGGCGGTAGTGGTCGCGACAAAGTCGCCGGTTGGCCACGACGTGCGCGGTTTGGATCACGCGGTCGCGTTGCTTTGCAGGTGTCGGTGGCGAGTCGATCATTGCGTCCGGTCGTAAAAAAACTTCCGGGATCGAAGCCTAGCCACGATCCCGGAAGTCCGCCACGGCTCAAGAAGCCGCATCTCTGACAGACCGCAAGTCGCCACGACTCACAGCCGATTGCTCAACACACTCGTTCCCGTGAACGCATCCGTTTGTATGCTATAGGAGTGCTTGTGTCAACTGCGGTGTAGTTCCGCGTTTTCTGGGATAATCTGCTCGTAACCTGAGCAACGACAAATGGTTATGACAATTAAAAAATCGGCGTACGAATTCCCCTCATCGGTTCGATCGTCTAAACAGAAGCCCTCGTTTTTGACTTGGTATCGCTCGCACGGTATATTAAACGGTTTCCATCGCGTATCGTAAGTCCATGTGCGGACAGAAGTTACGCGGTTCGACGCCCGCCGAACACGGAACATATAAGAGGCGACAAGGAATATGGACATGATCGTAGTAATGAAGGCCGGGGTGACCGAGGAAGACGTGCAACGCGTCATCGAACGCGTCGTGGAGTTAGGTCTAGCACCCCATCCATCGAAAGGGGAGTTTCGCACCATCGTCGGGGCGATCGGCGAGCGAACGCCCGAAGCGCAGCAGCAGCTCGAGCAGCTTCCCGGCGTCGACGAGGTCATGGCCATCAGCCAGCCGTACAAGCTCGCCTCGCGCGAGTTCCACGAAGCCGACACCATCCTCGATATCAAAGGCATCCGCGTCGGCGGACCGCATGTGAACATCATCGCCGGCCCGTGTGCGATCGAGAGTCGTGAAATCCTTTTCGGCGTCGGTCAGGCGGTCAAAGACGCCGGCGCTTCGATCCTCCGCGGCGGGGCCTTCAAGCCGCGGTCGTCGCCCTATTCGTTCAGCGGCATGGGGAAGGAGGGGTTGGAACTCCTTAAAGAGGCCGGTGAAGCCCTGGACATGCCCACCATCACCGAGGTCGTCGATCCGCGCGACGTGCCCATCGTCTACAAGTACGCCGACATATTCCAGATCGGCGCCCGCAACATGCAGAACTTCAACTTGCTGCTGGAAGTGGGCAAGACGGACAAGCCGGTGTTCATCAAGCGCGGGCTGGCCGCTTCGATCACGGAACTGCTCATGTCCGCCGAATACGTCCTCAGTCAGGGCAACCACCGCGTGATTCTCTGCGAGCGGGGCATCCGCACCTTCGCCGACGAGGTGCGTTTCACGTTGGATGTGTCGGCTGTGCCGGTGATTCAGGAGCGCTCACACTTACCGGTCTTCATTGATCCATCCCACGCCGCGGGGAAGCGCGATCTTGTACCCGCGCTTGCCCTTGCAGGCATCGCCGCGGGCGCGCAGGGCGCAATTATCGAAGTGCACAGTTGCCCGGACCGCGCGTTATGCGACGGTCCACAGGCCGTCCTGCCGCACAACTTCGCCAAGCTGATGGAGCAAATCCGCCAGATTGCCGAAATCGTAGGCCACCGCGTGACCCTCTGGGGCCGCGAAGATGCTGCTCCTCGGCGCGCCGTGGCCGGCGGATGGGCGACGTAATCGCAATTACAAATTACGAGTTACGAATTACGAAAGCGATTATGAGTGTATAATGTGTTGAGTGCATCGTCATGCTTTGAACGCCGGTTGTCGTCGGCGGCGAACGTTGGGGTGGGTTCATGCTTCGGACAGTAGTGATTCTGATCATTCTGGCGGTCCTAAGTCTCGGGGGATACCTCGGGTTCGTAACCTGGACGGACCGGCAGCCGCAGGTGACGTACAAGACCGCTCCGGTTACGCGCGGGACGCTTGTCTCCACGGTGACGGCGACGGGGAACCTCGAGCCGTTGGTGAAGGTCCTGGTCGGGTCGCAAGTGAGCGGGACGGTCACCCGCTGGTATGCGGACTTCAACCAGCCCGTCGAGCAGGGCTTCGTGCTGGCCGAGCTGGACCAGGACCGCTTCAAGGCCACGCTCGACCAACGCCAGGCCACCGCGAAAGCGGCGAGGGCACGGGTTGAGGAGGCCCGCGCGGCGCTCGCGGATACGACCCTCAAGCGCGAACACGCCGCGGTCAACTTTGAGCAGAACGCGGCGACGGAACTGGAGCTAGCCGAGGCGCGAGTCGCCGAGCAAAAGGCGGCGGCGTCCGTCCACGCGGCCGAGGCCGAGGTCGAACGAGCCGAGGCGGAGGCGCGCCTCGCGGCGGTCGATCTGAACCGGACGGTCATCCAGTCTCCCATCAGCGGTGTCGTCATCTCGCGCAACGTGGATGCGGGACAGACCGTCGCCGCTTCGTTCACGGCGCCGA
>CAYXRK010000340.1:0-2392 GCA_964467615.1 uncultured Nitrospirales bacterium
TGATGAAGGGATCGAGCGCGTTAGTTCGCCGTTATTGTATCGGCGGGAACTCGGGCGGCAAATCCCGCTCGACGCGTTCTAAGATTGCCCTCGCTCGGAAAACGGCGACTTCCGCATCCTTCAAACTGACGTGGGTCGGGCCTCCGTAGTCACCTGTCGCCCGCAATCCCGTAAGCCACGAGTAATATGATCCGAGTTCCGCGCTCCACCGCCCTTCGTTGACGAGTTCTCGATGGACCGCAGATTCGAGAGCCGAATGTTTCCGAAATGATCGGGCCCCGATAGCGAAGAGCGCCGATACTCCATAGAAGGCCGCATAGTAAGCGCGGGACGCAGCCGCGTCAGGATCAGACTCGATAAGAGAATGTGCGGTGGCAATCGCCTGTCGCGCTCGTTTCCACCAATCGAGCGCTTCCTCCATTAAAGTATACTGCCTTCAAGCCGGGCGTTGCGATAGAGGGCGAAACTCCCCGCCTCATAGTCCGCGAGGCTAACCGGCAGCGCATGGATGGGCCGGTCAAACTCCAATTGAAGGGAATAGAGCGCACGCACAGTGCCGTCAAGATCAACGCCGAACTCGTCCGTTGGCTCAAGTACGACGAGGATGTCGACGTCGCTGTCCGGTTTCCCGTCGCCTCGCGCCTCAGATCCAAAAAGTACTACGTCGCGCAGGCGCGCTCCAAACTTCGCGGCGAGCGCGTCGCGAACGCGAAGCCGTTGAGAAGCGTCGAGAACATGTGTGTCCGTAGCCATGGAAACCTCCTATGCGGAACCCGTAGAGAGTAACTCAGCTTCGGCCTGTCATCAATTTGGTTTGTACTTGCCCACGGAGAACGTTTTGGCGTCCTCGTTGGACTTTCCAGACGCCGCGCTGTGTCACGTTTGGTATACTCGCCAGGATTTATCTGCAATCAAACTAGATTCAAACACCATGAACGCCATTCTTGCTCTCGAAGACGGCCTGGTATTTCGGGGCCGGAGCGTGGGGGCCGAGGGGGAGACCTTCGGCGAGCTCGTGTTTAACACGTCGATGACGGGGTATCAGGAAATCCTAACCGATCCGTCTTACGCGGGCCAGATCATCACGATGACGTATCCGCTCATCGGCAACTACGGGGTGAACGACGAGGACGTCGAATCGCGAAAGCCGTTTTGCGCCGGGTTCGTGATGCACGAATGTTGCTTCGAGCCGAGCAACTACCGCGCGACGCAGTCGCTGCCGGACTACCTCAAGGCGAACAACATCGTTGCGATTGACGGTGTCGACACGCGCAAAATCACGAAGCACCTGCGGCAACGCGGCGCAATGAGGTCCGTGTTGAGCACGACGGACTTGGACGCCGAGAGCCTCGTCGCGAAGGCCGCCGCCGGGAAGGACATGGCAGGCAGCGATTTCGTCCGCGACGTGACGGTCAGCACCGCGTACGAGTGGAACCCGGCGTTTAAGGGCAAGTATCGCGTCGTCGCGCTGGACTACGGGATCAAGTACAACATTCTTCGGCTTCTTCAGGACGCGGGCTGCAAGGTGATCGTCATGCCGGCGACCGCAACGCTCGACGAAATTCTCGCGCAAAATCCGGACGGTGTGTTTCTCTCGAATGGGCCCGGCGACCCGGCGGCGCTTGGCTACCTCTACCCGACGCTACAAGGCCTGCTCGGCAAGAAGCCGATATTCGGCATTTGCCTCGGCCACCAGGTACTCGCGCACGCCCTTGGCGGCGAGACCTACAAATTGAAATTCGGCCATCGCGGCGGGAACCAGCCCGTCATGAACCGGCTGAACGGTTGCGTCGAAATCAGCAGCCAGAACCACGGGTTCGCCGTTGCCGAGGATTCGCTCGACCTCAGTCAGGTCGAGATCACGCACATCAATCTCAACGACCAGTCCGTCGAAGGGTTCCAGCACAAGCGCTTCCCCGCCTTTGCGGTGCAGTATCACCCCGAGTCCTCGCCGGGCCCACACGATAGCCGCTACCTCTTCAAGCGGTTCACCGACATGATGGATCGCGAGCGCGTAGCGGCGCGGTAGATACGCCTCGGAAAGTACGGACGCGATTCCCGGCGACCGACCCACCACGCCGCGATGGCAACGGGGCGCGAACGTTTTGGGTGACTTACCGAGACATTTCCGTTACATTGAGCGGTGACGTCCAACTGGTATCGGAAGGGGTATTCATGTTTAGTTTCGGAATTGTGACGGCCATCGGCAACCTCGGGATTCTTCTGCTCGGTTTGGGTGAGCCGATCCTTTCCGTTATCGGAATCTTTTGGGGACTGCTTGGTTTTTGGTTGGGGTTCTGACCGCTCCGCGACATGCGACAGCCCCTCGGTAAGTGAGCGCTATCGTTGCTCCAGATACGGTTCGATCTCAGCTTGCCAGTGCGTGTCGTCG
>CAYXRK010000341.1:0-2385 GCA_964467615.1 uncultured Nitrospirales bacterium
ATCGCTTTGTACACGATGCTGCGCAAGTCGTTTGAACTTCGGGTCTCGCCGTTTCTATGGGCGAATGATTTGTCGCAGCCGGATTGTTTAGTTGGGTTTCCGTTCATGGCGAATTTGCCGCTGGTCGGCAATTCGTTGACGTGCTTGAACCTCTTACCGCTGTTGATGGGCGTCGCGATCTTCATCAGCATGAAAACGCAGCCGGCGGCGGCGATTCAGAACCCGCAGCAGAAGATGATGATGAACATCATGCCGATCATGATGGTGGTGTTTTGCTATCCATTGGCGGCCGGATTGAGCTTGTACATTTTGACCAGCACGGTGCTGGGTATTGCTCAGAACGCGGCGCTGCGAGCGACGCCCGCGCCTGCGAAGCCGGAGCTGATTAAACCGGACAATACAAAAAAGAAGCGTAAGCAACATTTCTACACGAAGGCACAAGAGCGCAAGCGTCAAATGAAAAAGGAACAGGACCGCAATAAGAAAAAGCCGTCTGAACGCGCCACGCGCGCGGGAGACTAGTTGCGCAGACGGCATATCACGACGGTCAGACGCGGCGCACAACACGGCGCAATCGAAAACGCCGGCAGGAGGCAGGACGTACATGGCAAGAACCGTAGAGAAGGGCGCGAAAACGCGCAAAGAGGCAATCGACCTTGCGTTGGAAGATCTCGGCGCGGAACTGCATGAGGTGAAGGTCGAAATCGTTGACGAAGGCAGCAAGGGGTTGTTCGGGATCGGCGCGCGGGAAGTCAAGGTCAAGGTGACGTACGAAGGCGCGGAGGAGGAGCAGGACCGCGGGCGCGATCGTGGCGGCCGTGGACGCGGGCGCGGACGTGGTGGCGAACGGGGGCCATCCGAACGCGCCGAGCGACCGGAACGGACCCAATCCGAACGAGCAGAACGGACGCAGTCCGACCGTGGTCCTCGGCCGGATCGAGGCGAACGCCCTCAATCCGATCGTGGCGGGCGGCCGGAGCGCGCGTCGTCCGGAAGGGGTGGTGAACGTGCCGCGAGTGATCGCGTTGGCGAACGTGCATCGAGCGATCGAGGTGAACGCCCGACGAGTGACCGTGGCGACCGCCCGACAAGTGACCGTGGCGACCGCCCGACAAGTGACCGCCCGCAACGGGACCGCGGCGGACGCGGCCGCGGCGGCGAACGTACGCAATCGGATCGCAGCGACCGCCCGACAAATGATCGCGGTGATCGGCCACAACGGGAACGCGGTGGGCGCGGTCGAGAACGCGGCCCAGTAGAGTCGAACGAGCGGGACGTCGCTTCTGTCGGGCCGGATCGCGATGAGAGTCAAGCCCCGGAGCGTGACAACCGCGACCGGGGACCCGACTGCGGCGAAAGCCAATCCGGCGATGCGCGGCCAGCCGAGCGCGGTGGATTTCGTGGGCGTGGTGGTTCGCGCCCTGCCGGCGGGCCTCGAGGCGGCAACAACCGGGGATTTCGGGGCCGGGAGGATCGCGCGCCGCGTCAGCCGGAGGAATCTCAGGAGGTTTTGGACGAGAATGGCGTGCAGGACGTCGTGGAGGCGGTCGTTGTCGATGAGTCCTCTCAGCCATCGCGGCCGCCGCGCGTGCGGGAGAAGCGCGAGCCACTTGATCCCGCGGCGTTGGAGACTATCGGCAAGAACGCAGCGGCATTGTTGCACGAGATCATCGAGAAGATGGGCATCGAGTCGACAGTCACGAATTCGGTCAGCGAAGAGGGTGACGTCGTATTGAGCGTGGAGTCCGAAGACGGCGCAATTTTGATCGGGCGCAAAGGCCGCAGCCTTGCGGCGCTGCAATTCATCATCAATCGTTTGATGCTCAACCTCGAGGAAGGCCCCGGTGTGGAGCGGATTCTAGTCGACGTGGAAGGATACGTCAGCCGCCGGAAGGAATCGCTCGAGGAAATGGCGCACGAGTTCGCTTCACGCGCCAAGGAAACGGGACGTTCGATGCGGCTGCGTCCTCTGACCGCGGCGGACCGGCGCATCATTCACCTCGCGCTCGAGAACGATGAAGAAGTGCGGACGTACAGCACGGGCCAGGGCCCGTTGAAGCGCGTCGTGATCGTGCCTGCGGACGGCGAGGACCGCGGCGACTACAGCGAAGGCGACGACGACTACAATAGCGAATACGCCGATGAAGAGGGCGACGACGACAACTACGGCAACCGCGCCGACTACCAAGGAAGCGGCGGCAGTCAGGATCGCGGCTACGGCAACCAGGGCGGATACGGTAACCAAGGCGGATACAATCGCCAGCAGGGCGGAGGAAATCGAGGACGCGGAGGCAATAGGAACCGTGGCGGCGGCGGCGGATACTCGCGCGGCGGCAGCGGCGGCGGGGGTGGTTACTCGGGTGGCGGCAGCGGTGGCGGAGGTGG
>CAYXRK010000342.1:0-2368 GCA_964467615.1 uncultured Nitrospirales bacterium
GGAGGGCGCGGTGGTGGGCATCGACCGCTTCGGCGAATCGGCGCCGGCGGCCGAACGTTTTACGCACTTTGGATTTACGGCGGACAATGTCGCCAGCGTTGTAAAGTCGGTACTGCACTGACTTAGGGGTTTATGTGGCCTCGAGTACGCTTTTCAATACCAGCACACCTACCTTGGGAGAGGTGTTCGCCAACGGCAAGAGCTATATCGTTCCCCGTTATCAGAGGGACTATTCTTGGGAGGAAGAGCAGTGGGACGAGCTGTGGTCGGATATCGTGTCTGCCGATTCGAACAAAGTCGATCACTACATGGGATCGATTGTTTTGCAAGATACCGGCGACCGGAAACGATTCACGATAATCGACGGTCAGCAAAGGTTGGTCACCCTCAGCCTTTTGGCTATCGCTGTTGTTAGATATCTATCGGATCTCATTGCGGCGGGCATCGACGCGGCCAAGAATAGCGAGCGCGTGCGACTCACGCGTGAGCGCTTTCTCAGTGCCAGGGATGCCGCGTCGCTGCTTGAAGTCGCGAGGCTAAAACTTAACCGCAACAACGACCCGCTCTACACGGGTACGCTGGTTCAGCTCAATGTGCCCGTTGCGCCTCGAAGGCTTGGGGCATCGGACAAACTCCTTTGGGAGGCATTGCGCTTCTTTTCAGAGAAACTCAAGTCCAAATTTGGCGAAAAGAGCGATGGGGAGAAGGTTTCCGCACTATTGAACACTTCGGTCGCCGACCGGCTCGTTTTTATTCAAATCGTCGTTGACGACGAACTCGGCGCCTACACGGTTTTCGAGACACTCAATGCTCGAGGTACTCGGCTCACCGTCACCGACTTGCTGAAGAACTATTTGTTTTCTCAATTTCGGCTGTCTGAAACTGATCTGGACCAAATTGAACTTCAATGGGGCCGCATAGTCGGGCTGACCGAGATGCGTGAATTCCCTACCTTCTTGCGGTATCACTGGATCTCCCGTTACGAGATGATCCGGCAACAAGAGCTTTTCAGGGCAATAAAGCGCAAGGTGCTCGATGGGCAGCAGTCACTTGCGTTGCTGACCGATCTGGAGGATACGGCGTACCTGTTCTTTGCGTTGCAACGCCCGTCGGATGAGCTTTGGGCCGGCAACCGTGGACTGCGCAGGCGGGTACGGGAACTCTCGCTATTTGGCGTGACGCAGTGCTATCCGCTTCTGTTTGCCGCATTTTCAAAGATGAAACCCGAGGCGAATTTTGAGGACGTGCTTCGTATCTGCTCCGTTCTCTCTTTCCGCTACGTGGTCGTCGGAAAGCTGAATACGCAACCGATGGAGCGCGCCTACGGACGTGCCGCACTTAAGGTGTTTTCCGGTGCGATTACAACGCCTAAGCAAGTGTTCGAGGAAATCGGGGAGTTGTATGTACCCGATGAGAACTTCAAGGCCCAGTTCGCGAATTTGATTGTTGAAACCAAAGGCAAGAAAGACTTGGTTCGCTATGTGCTGTTCGAGATTGAAAACCATATTGCCGGAACCAACCACTCGTTTGACGATAATCCAGCGACTGTTGAACACATCTTTCCAGAGAGCCCAACGGACCAATGGCGGGAACATTATCCGGACGGGGAGCAGAATGTGTACCGCCTTGGAAACTACACCTTGCTGGAGGAGAGAAAGAATCGAGATTGCGGGAATAAGACATTCGCGGAAAAAAAAGCGATTTATGCAACGAGCCAATTCGAGTTGGCGCGCCGCATCACCGCGGATGAATGGAATTCTGTTGCACTAACCGCTCGCCAGAACTTTCTGGCGAATCAGGCTGTCACGGCCTGGAAACTGAGTTATCAGTAGGGAAAAATTTATGACAATTCGCGTGGCAATCAACGGCTTCGGCCGCATCGGCAGGAACATCCTGCGCGCTTTCTACGAAAGCGCGGAACGTGCGGGCAGGTACGATCTGCAATTCGTCGCCATCAACGACCTGGGCAACGCGAAAACCAACGCCCACCTGCTCAAGTACGACACGGCCCACGGCCGCTTCAAGGGAACTGTGGAAGTAAGCGGAAATTCAATGCAGGTTAACGGCCAAAATATTCAGGTCGTTGCCGAGCGTGACCCATCAAAGCTGCCCTGGAAGGCGCTGGGCGTTGACGTGGTTCTCGAATGCACGGGCCTCTTCACCAGCAAGGCGAAGGCGGGCGCGCACCTCGCTGCCGGCGCGAAGAAGGTGATCATTTCGGCCCCCGGCGACAAGGACGTGGACCGCACCGTGGTGTTCGGCGTCAACCACCGGGAGCTGAAGGGCTCCGATACGGTGATCTCGAACGCGTCGTGCACCACCAACTGCCTCGCGCCGCTGGTGAAGGCGCTCGATGACCGGATCGGCG
>CAYXRK010000343.1:0-2359 GCA_964467615.1 uncultured Nitrospirales bacterium
ACTAGTTGCCAAGCCCGACGACGATTGGGTGCGTTGCGCCGCGTGATTTTAACGTATCTTTGATCTCGAGACCCAGTTTCGTAAACATCTCGCCGGGAATCGACACCGCGAGCAATTCGCCCAGCCGCAGCACGCCAAGGTAGGACGATTCGGGTACAAGTCCGTCGATGAGCGCGCCCGCATTGCTCTCGTCTAGCCCGTACTCCGGGCCGGCCTCCTGTAACAGCGCGGGCGGAACGGCCCGCTTCGGGAGTTTGAGCATCGTCATCGAGTAATCGAATTCCACTTCCGCCGTCGTCTGAATCGATTTGGCGAGGTCGAGCACCTGGATCGCCAATTTGCGGCCGTGATCTTCCGCCCGTGCATAGGGACTCGGCCCTTGGCCGCCCGCGGGCGCGACGTCTCCCTCCGCGCCGTTGCTGTACATGCAGACGGCGCCGGGCATGAACGCCTCGACCTCGCGCTGCAAATATCCCGGCCACTCGGCGGAGACGTACATCACGTCGGCGCCGACATACGTGGGATGCGCGGTGAAATTCACGAAGACGGCGAACGGCCCTCCATCGGCCGTGTCGATGCGCACGACCGTCAGCTCCTTGTCAGTGATTTCGTCACCGCGCCGGTTCCGGTTCAGCCCTTCGACCGTCGTTGACGCAACGCCCACGCGAATCGGAACAAACTTCGAATTCGCTTGGATGATCGCCTCGGCGATCCGGTCCGCCGTGAAGTCCAGCAACTTCTGATCGAATATGCCGAGGTTGGGAATGTTGAACGTATTTCCGGAGTGCAGCGCGTTCATCTCGACCGACGCGTGCGTGTGGCTCGCGGCCATCATCAGATTGTCCGACACAATGCCCGTGTCGACGATTCGCTTCAACACCTCGTCGCGCAACGGTCGCACAATTCCCAAAATATCGATCGTGACCAATGCAAACTTCTTATCACCCTGCCGCAGCACCAGCGCCTTCGCCAATGTGTCGTCGTGAACGCCCAACGCCGGTTTGTTCATTCGCTCGCCGTAGCCGCCCAACGGCACATGCAGTTTCTCGGTGTCCGGCGTGATGTTGGCGACCGCGATCCCGGCTTCGAGGGGCGAGGCGAAGGCCCCGCCCGTCAAAAAAATCACGAATAGGACCGCTGCGCCACACGTGGAAAAACATCTCTTGTTCATGCGAATGCCCTTCTGCAATTGCTCGAGCGCAACACTCTACCTGTTTCGCGGCGCGGTTCGCACGCGATTTCTGGATTCACATCGCGGGCCCCTGTTACATTTACGAATACGATTGCGACTCGATCGATACTTACCGCAGAGTTGGCCGGGTGTGGGGGAGAGGCTACTGCACCGCACGAATCCATTCAAACTCAGTTGTCCGGCACTTTGTTTGCCTTCCTCAACGAATTGGGCGCACATCGCGGCGATTGTCCGAGTTATACTGACGAATGCTGAACGAAATTTTGCAGGAAGTGGTGACGCGGGGCGCGTCCGACGCGCACCTAAAGGAGGGGCGTCCGCCCGCCTTGCGGATTGACGGGAAACTGCGCTTTGCGGAGGCCCCGCCGCTGACGCGCGAAGACCTGCTCGGCTTCTTGCAACAAATTCTCGGGCCCGAGGAGAAGGCGCACTTCCTCAAGACGGGCGACACCGATCACGCGCTGCATGTGCCGGGGCTCGGGCGGTTCCGGGCGAACTGTTATAAGCAGCGAGGCGGTCTAGCGGTGATCTTGCGGCATGTGAAGTCGAAGATGCCGACGTTTGCGTCGTTGCACTTGCCGGAAAAGGCGATGGAGCGAATAGCAAAGTTGCCGCGCGGCCTCGTCCTGATCACGGGTACAACGAGCAGCGGCAAATCCACTACTCTGGCTTCTCTCATCGATCGTGTTAACGAAACGCGCGAGGGGCACATCGTCACGCTCGAAGACCCAATAGAGTACGTGCATGAAGATAAGCGCTGTAGCATCAGCCAGCGCGAAGTCGGCATCGACACGGAGGACTTCGCGACGGGACTACGGGCCGTTATGCGCGAAGATCCGAACGTCATCCTCATCGGCGAAATGCGCGACCCCGAAACGTTTCAGACCTGCATGTCCGCCGCCGAGACGGGACACCTCGTGTTCAGCACGCTGCACACGACGAACGTGATGATGACGATAGATCGGATTCTCGAAATGTTTCCGCCGAACCAATACGCGCAAGTGCGCGCGCAACTCGCGATGCAGTTGGCGGCGATCGTTTCGCAGCGGCTGTTACTTGACGCGAAAGGACATGGCCGGGTGCCAGCGGTCGAGGTCATGTTCACGAACCCCGGCATCCGCGCGTTGATTCGCGACGGTGAGGTCGAACAGATTCCCACGGCGATAG
>CAYXRK010000344.1:0-2354 GCA_964467615.1 uncultured Nitrospirales bacterium
AGTTGGAGAAAAAGCTCGGTATCCGCTGCTCATCGACGGCGGAGTTTGTGTTCGAGGATTGTGTGGTTACGCACGACGCGTTGCTCGGTGAGCGTGGGCGCGGGCTGCGCGTAGCCCTTGGCACGCTCGATGGCGGACGGATCGGAATCGCGGCCCAAGCACTTGGAATTGCGCAGGCATGCTTGTATGAGTCGATCAAGTACGCTCGAACGCGGGTGCAGTTCAATCAACCGATCGGCAAGTTCCAGGCGATCCAAAACAAGATCGCGGATATGGCCGTGGGAATTGAGGCCGCGCGGACGCTCGTCTATCGCGCGGCCTGGTGCAAGGACACGGGTCGTGAATACGGTCAGGCCGCCGCGATGGCGAAGTTGTTCGCCAGCGAAATCGCCTCCAAGGCCGCCAACCACGCCATCCAGGTCTTCGGCGGGTACGGGTACATCTGCGACTACCCCGTAGAGCGATTCCTCCGCGACGCAAAGATTACGGAACTGTACGAAGGGACGAGCGAGATTCATCGACTCGTGATCGCGCGCGGGCTGGCGGGGTGACTCAACGATGATAGACCGCTTACCATTACCGATTGATCTCCCGTATGACGCCCTGGCCGACTATTGCCGGCGTTGGAAGATCACGAAACTCGAAGTCTTCGGGTCGGTTCTGGGCGACGACTTCGGTCCGGAAAGCGATGTCGATTTCTTGGTAACTTTCGCCCCCGATTTGAGATTGACTTTATTCGACCTCGTTGATGCGGAGGACGAACTGGCCGCGATCGTTGGACGCCCGGTGGACATCGTGGAGCGCGAACCGATTGAACAAAGCCGGAACTGGATGCGCCGCAAGATGATTCTCGGGAGCGCAAGGACGATTTATGTCGGTTGACATTGCATCGCTACTGGATATCCGCGAAGCGATCGAACGTGCTCAATCGTTCGCCGCGGAACTCAATTACGATCAGTTTCTCGGCGATGAAAAGACAATGTGGTCGGTCTATAGTCAAATCATCGTGATCGGCGAGGCGACAAACCGGATATCGCAAGAATTTCAGCAACAACATTCCGACGTTCCTTGGAGAAAGATAATCTCGATGCGACATCACCTGGTCCACGGCTACGATGAGATCCGTTGGGAGCGAGTCTGGGAGACGGTCACTGTTGATTTGCCGCTATTGAAAACCGCGATCGAGCCGCTGATCCCGAAGGAGACGTAAGCAAGTACGTCGAGGCGATGACCTGACCTACGAGGACGGGCTGCAAACACATGGTTGCGATCATAGACGCCCAACGAAGTGAGCTTGAGTCGCTCTGTCGCAAGCATCGCGTGCGGCGGCTGGAGGTATTCGGCTCGGCCGCGGACGGAACCTTCGACCCCGTGCGGAGTGACTTGGATTTCCTCGTCGAGTACGAACAACTCTCGCCCGGTGAGCACTATGAGGCTTACTTTGGTTTATGGGAGGATTTGGGGGCGATGTTCGGGCGGAAGATAGACCTTATTGAACCTCATACGATGAGGAATCCGTATTTCATCCGAGAGGTAAACGCCACCAGACAGGTCGTTTATGCGGCGTAATCGCGACAAGTTCATTTTTGATATGTTGGATTCGTGCCGCTTCCTGTTGGAATTGACGGCGAACCAAACCGTAGCGCGATACAAAAGTGATCGGGTTTTTCGAGGCGCAATTGAGCGCGAGTTGCAGATTATCGGCGAAGCGATGCTTCAACTAAAAGCGCTGAGTCCCGAGGCCGCGTGTGGGTTCACGGAGCACGCACGCATCATCGGTTTTCGGCATGTGTTGGTTCACGGGTATTATGATCTCGATCCCGATCTCGTGTGGCTCATTATCAATGAGAAGCTGCCAATCCTTCGCGGGGAATTGGAAGCCTTGCTGGGAACGATTGAAGGGACTTAAGCGATGTCTGAGCGTACTAGTGGACTGGTGGGCGTTATCGGCGCGGGGATCATGGGGCGGGGGATTGCACAGGTCTTCGCGCAATCTGGCTATGAGGTCTACCTCAACGACGCGGTACCGAAAGCTCTGGATGAGGGCGTCGCGTTCGTTCAAAAAATGCTCGATCGCGCCGTGCAGAAGGGCACGATCAAGGCGGAGGATGCTCTAGCGATCAAGAGCCGATTGCATCCGGTACGGACCCTCAATGAGGCGCCAATATGCCCACTCATCATCGAGGCGGCCACGGAAAAACCGGACATCAAATCTGAGATTCTGAAATCGGCGCAGTCGCGGCTTACCGACGACGGCATCCTGGCGACCAACACCAGCAGCATCAGCATTACGCAGCTCGCGGCGGCCACGGACCACCCCGACCGATTTATCGGCATGCACTTTTTCAACCCCG
>CAYXRK010000345.1:0-2347 GCA_964467615.1 uncultured Nitrospirales bacterium
TCAGCATGCGGCTCTTCAGTGCGCGGCTCGAAATTGAAGGACTGCCGGCGGACATCAAGGACCGGCCCTTCATCCTTTTCAAACGCCACGCCAGCATGCTCGATACCATCATGACCCCCTACATCTTCTATCCGCTCGGGATACATTTGCGCATCGTCGTCAAACGCGAACTCCGCTGGGACATCGCTTTGGACACTTCGTTGGGCCGCCTCCCGAACGCGTTCGTCCGACGCGGATCCGGTGACGCGGCCCATGAAATCGAAAACGTCGCGCGCCTGATGGACGGTCTAGGCCCGGGCGAAGCCGTGATGATCTACCCCGAAGGAACGCGGTTCACGCCGGCCAAGAAGGCCCGCATCCTCGAAAAAATAAAACAAACGGGCGATTCCGCCGCCTACGCCCACGCTGAAGCGTTTCAGCGCGTCTTGCCGCCGCGTCCCGGCGGCCCGCTCGCGTTGCTCGAGCGCAATACCGGCGCGGACGTCTTGTTCTGCGCGCACACCGGCCTGGAAAAGACCCACGGGTTCCGAACAATTTTCAACGGCGGCGCGGTGGGCACAGTCGTCCGGTTCCAATATTGGCGCGTGCGCTTCGAGGACATTCCGGCTTCACCGGAAGCTCGCGCCGCGTGGCTCTACAACGACTGGAAAAAGGTCGATGACTTCGCCTGCCGCTACGAACTCGCCAAACCGGACTGACCCTCGGCACTTGCGGGCGGCGGCCGCATGCTGAATAATCCGCTGCGGCCAATATGAATATCTCTTCCCGATGCGAATACGCCTGCCGCGCCGTTTACGAACTCGCCCGTGGCTATCGGACCGGTGGACCTATTACCGCGACCGTGATCGCCGAGCAACGCGGCATCCCCGAACAATACCTCGTTCATATCCTCTTGCAGCTCAAGCGCTCTGGAATTGTCCGCAGCGTCCGCGGCGCGCAGGGCGGCTATCTGCTTGACCGCCAACCCGGCGAAATAACGCTACGGGATGTGGTCATCGCCGTAGACGGCCCGGTATTCGGGCCGCTTTCCGGCGGAGGTGACGAACTTCCCGAGTTGACGTTCGCCTGGAAGGAAGTCGCGGACGGAATCGAAGCGGTTCTTGGGAACATCACCTTCCAATCGCTCCTCGATCGCACCTCCCCCACGGGCATGTACTACATCTGAACCCTCCCGTGCAGGCGTTCACCGTCGCCGCGTATCATGTACGCGCAATGAATCGCCGCCTCATCTTGTGCTGTTGCCTGTCGCTCGCGGGTTGCCCCTCGCGCGATCCCAGCGTCCTGTCCGTGACCGGCCAAATCGAGGGCACCACAGTCTCGCCCGGTTCGCGGATCGGTGGACGCGTCGCGGAAGTCCTCGTCGATGAAGGTGCTTCCGTCGAAGCCGGCGCCGTGCTCGTCCGCCTCGAAACCAAGGAATCCGAAGCGGTTTTGGCGGCGTCCCGGGCGCGCGCCGCGCAAGCCGAGGCGCTCGTCGCGAAGCTTGAAGCGGGCGCGCGGCCGGAAGAGGTCCGCCGCGCCAAGGCCGCCGTCGATCAAGCCGGCGCCAACTACCTCATGGCCCTCAAGGGAGCGCGCGTCCAGGAGATCGAGGCCTCTCGCGCAGGAGCGGAAGCCAATCGAGCGCTCCGCGACGAGGCGCTCGCAGAGTACAACCGCCTCAAAAAACTCCAGCAAGGCAACGCCGTTTCGGAGCAAGTGACCGACCAGGCCAAACACAAGTTGGAGGCCGCCGAGAGCCAATACAGGGCCTCGATGCAGCAACTTGACCAACTGCTCGAAGGCACACGCGACGAACAGATCGCCGCCGCAGGCGCGTTGCGCGAGCAAGCTCTCGCCGCCTACGACGAACTGCAAGCCGGCGCGCGCAAGGAGGACATCGCCGCGGCACGCGCCGCGTTCGACGCAGCCAACGCCGACGTTCAGCACGCGCTCGTCGTACGCGAAGAGATGACCATCACCGCTCCACGCGCCGGCATCGTCGAAGAATTGTCCGTCGAACCGGGCGACATCGTTCGGCCCGGACCGCTAGTGACTCTCGCCGATCCCGATGACCTCCAACTAATCGTGTTCGTCAGCGCAAAGATACTCGGCCTGCTCAAACTGGGGCAGGCCGTTCCGATTACTACCGATTCACACGGTGACGAAGAATTCTCGGCGACCGTGACTCAGATCGCCTCCCAGGGCGAATTCACGCCGCGCAACCTACAGACCGAAGAAGAACGTGTACAACAAGTCTTCGGCATAAAGCTCGCGCTGGATTCCAACGCCGGAAAGCTGCGCGCCGGGATGTCCGCCACGGCCAATTTCTATCTACGGAATTCGGCGACCCAGTAGCGCCGGTTTC
>CAYXRK010000346.1:0-2297 GCA_964467615.1 uncultured Nitrospirales bacterium
TAAGCTTTTCTTGACGACAAGGGAGTCAACTGGATAATGCCCTTTGTTTCGCCACGGCATTTTCCGTGCCAATTTGCACGTCAAACTGCGAAAAACGCATAGGAGTTACTAACGGGCGGAAGCGGTACCCGAGAGGCGAGAGATTAGCGCTGGAAATGAATTCGGTCGATCCCGGATCGCCGGATGATCGAGCGCAATGTACCTGTGCGAATTACTCGATGGTTGGGAACGGGTACGGTCGTCGTCCCGTCGGCGGTCGCCTTCTGCATGATGATGTGCGAACCTCTCCGGCGCACTTCGGCGAAGCCATGATCGCGGAGAATCGCACATACTTCACGCGCGGAAAGTACGGGGAGTTTATCCTACATTCACGTCGAGGCGGGTGACGTAGACCTCGCCTCCGAGTCTCGATTCGATTTCGCGTTGGTCCGCGCATTCGAAGAAGAGTTCGATAGCTTCGCGCAGGTTCTCGCGCGCGACTTCGACGGTATCCCCTTGACTGGCGATATCGAGTTCGGGGCAGAGCGAGACGTATCCGTCGTCCTCGCGCTCAATGATTGCGGTCAATTGTCTCGTTGTGGCCATAGTTGGGACGATCCGGCGTCGGCGTCAGTGTATCAGAAGCGGTCCTTCGCCTTTTGGGAGCGTCGACGGCCCCTCACCCGTCCACCCTTCGACACCCTCAGGGCGAACGGGTGAGGGGCCTCTCGTTCGGGCGTATTATTCTGCGAGAGAAACGGTACGCGCGAGGCGGAGGCCGACGGCGACGTAGTAGCCGCTCATGTCGCGCGGGATGGTCCAGGCGTGGTAGGCGGAGCGGAGGTAGTCCGCGTCGGCGCGCCGGGAGCCGCCGCGAAGGACGCGCTCTGTGCCGGATGCGGGGCCGGTGGGGTCGGTGACGGCGTCGGTGGGGTAGTCTCCAGACCAGTCCGCGCACCACTCCCAGACGTTTCCGTGCATGTCGTACAGACCCCACGCGTTCGGCTTCTTCTGGCCTACGGGGTGCGTGCCTTCGCCGGAGTTTTCGGGGTGCCAGGCGTAGTCGTCCAAATTGGTGGCGTCCGGGCCGAAGCTGTACGCCGTGGTGGTCCCGGCCCGGCAGGCGTACTCCCATTCGGCTTCGGTGGGCATGCGAAACAGCGCCTCGCCTTGGCTATTCAACTTCGCGATAAACTCCTGGCATTCGTTCCACGGCACTTGCTCGACGGGGAGGTTGTCACCCTTGACGTTTCTCAAATACTTCGGGTCCGCGCCCATGACCGAGCGCCACTGCGCCTGCGTGACTTCGCATGTGCCGAGCCAGAACCCTTTGGTCAACGTCACGCGGTGTTGCGTCTCGTCGCTCCGCCGACCCTCTTCGTTCGCGGGACTTCCCATCGTGAATTCTCCGGGAGGTATCCAGACGAATTTCATTTCGATGTTGCCGGGCAGCGTGAGAGTGGCGTTCTTGTCCGTCGCGTTCCAGAGGATTGTTGGCGGATCGGCGTGGGCGATGATGGAAATAGCCGTCGATGCGATAGTGGCGGCCAATAGGCGCGATAGCCGATAGCGAATCATGAAGGGTCTCCTATTGGTTGGACAGGATTACGAGATGTACGGGATTTAGATAATAGGCGGAATGGGCGCGCATCGCTACATTGGTTGAGGCATGGGGCGTCGATTACGATTACGAGCAGGAGCACGAGCACAGGACGTTGATAGCCGTTTGGTAGAATGTTCGGAAATTACGGGACGGGAGACGGGCCATGGCGGTGATGGATGAGCGGGGGCGGTACGACACGCACGAGGTGCTGAATCAGAGCGTGCCGCTGGAGGACTACAACGCGTTCACGTCGGATGTGGCGTTGTTCGAGGCGGTGAACCGGGAGCACGGGGACTGGGCGGTCGAGCGGCTGACGGAGTTTGGCGCGTATTGCGGGTCGTCGCATGCGATTGAGTTGGGCCGGCTCGCGAATGAGAACCCGCCGGAGTTGCACACGCACGACCGGTACGGCCATCGCATTGACGAGGTGGAGTATCACCCGTCGTATCACGAATTGATGACGAAGTTTATCGCGTCGGGCCACCATTCGTTGCCGTGGACGCACCGGCAGCCGGGTTCGCACGTGGCGCGGTGCGCGATGTTGCACATGCAGACGCAGGTGGAAGCGGGGGTCGGGTGCCCGATGTCGATGACGTTTGCGGTCGTGCCGGCGCTGGAGGAGCAGCCGGACGTGGCGGCGGAGTGGGTGCCGCGCGTGACGAAGAACGAGTACGACCGGCGGTTTTTGCCCGCGCGGCTGAAACGTAGCGCGCAG
>CAYXRK010000347.1:0-2224 GCA_964467615.1 uncultured Nitrospirales bacterium
CCCCCCACGGCAAATTTATATCTACGTAATGCGGCGACCCAGTAGCGCGGGTTTCTACTAACCGGGCGCCGCGCCCGCCCGCCATTGCACGCAAAGCGCTCTACACCAGCGATATCGTCGCGCGCCTATCTTCGAGGGTCCCCGAGGTCCAGTTCTTGCCGGGGATTAGCGAGCGCCGCGCGAACGACGTGTCGCTCAGTCCGCGCGTGAAGATTTCCAATCGGTCGTCGTGAACTTCAATCTCGCGGAATTCGGTCGGGTATTCCGGCAGCGCGGCCGTAATCACGTGCGTCACGTTCCTTACGCGCTCGATATAATGCATGTGGACGTGCCCGCAAAAGAGGGCCTTCACCTGCGGGTGCCCATCCAACAATTCGACGAGTTCCGCGCCGTTTTGCAAGTAGCCGCCGTCGTTCATGTCCGGCCTGCGCATTCGTTCGGGAATGGGGATCGCCGGATAGTGGCACGAAACGATGGTCTTTTTGTCCCGGTTCGCGCTCAAGTCCTGTTCGAGCCATTCAAACATGTGCGGCGGCAACGCCCAAAACGCCCCCAGCAAATTCTTGTACTGCGTTGTCGCGATGGTGGCCTCGCTGATTTCGGAGAGTGTCCCGTCGGACCATTGCCACCACGCATCCAGCACGCAGAAGTGAAGCTCATTGTGGTCGAACGAATACCAAGGGCGCGGCGCAGGCAACTGCGCGTGGTACGCCTCGATAAACCACGATCTCGAATCCCGCCCTACGAAGTCGTGATTTCCACCCATCGGGTAGTACGGGAACCCCAATGAATCCATCAGGTCTCGCGCGGCAAACACGGCATCGCGGCTCTGATTGCTCACGATGTCGCCCGTCGCCAGGATGAATTCGGGCTGAATCTTGGCCAGATCACGCTTCAAGCACAGCATAACGTCCGGCATCATCGTGCAAAGGAAATTGTTGTTCCAGATGCCGTCCCGCTGACTCGCAAGATGGGGATCACTTATCTGTACAAACCGCCACATGCGCCCTCACTGCTGGTCCCATCCCGTCCCTGAACGCGAAATTGTATCCGACGCCTTCGCCCAATCCAAACGCGCGAGGTCGACGGCGTTCGCACCGGTCGTGTAGTGTCTCTGTCAATCCAGGTGACGAACGCCATGGCAGACCCCGCCGTTCTTTACGAAGTCCAAGACCACATCGCCACGATCACACTCAACCGGCCCGAGAACCGTAACAGCATGACCGCGGATATCCTCGCCGGAATCGAGGAGGCCACCGCGCGCGCGAGCAACGACGCTGCTCTTCGCTGCGTGGTCATCACGGGCCGCGGCACGAGTTTTTGCGCGGGCGCGGATTTCAAATCCAGCGCGCAGGCAAACACACAAAGTGCGGCGCTGCCCTCGAACGAACGCTCCTTCGCCATGTACCGGCCCTTCCTGTCCGTCCTCGACATACCCGTCCCCGTCATCGGCGCGCTCAACGGCCACGCCATCGGCGGCGGGCTCGGCCTGGCCATCGTGTGCGACATGCGCGTCGCCAACGCGCAATCGAAATATGGCGCGAACTTCACCAAGCTGGGGCTTCATCCCGGCATGGCCACGACGTACATTTTGCCCAGGCTCGTCGGCGTTCCCAAGGCGGCCGAATTGCTCTTCACCGGCCGCTTAGTCAATGGCGCCGAAGCCGCGCAGCTAGGCCTCGCCAACTACGCCGTCGCGCCCGAGGAAGTATTGCCCAAGGCGATGGAACTCGCGCGCGAAGTCGCCTCCTGCGCGCCCCTCGCCACGCGATGGACCAAGCGCTCCTTCTACCAAAATCTCGATTGGTCGCCCCACACGGCCGCCCAGCACGAGGCCGACCTCCAATCCCGCACCCTCGAAACCCAAGACTACAAAGAAGGCACAACCGCCCTCCTCGAAAAACGCACCCCGAATTTTACAGGCCGGTAGGCCCCCTATCTGGCACCCACTTGCGTGACGGCAATCTCGACCATCGAGACCAGCTCTTACCGAACGCTACGAAAAGGCCTTAACCCAGAACGCGCAAAGGACCGCGGCGAGCTCCGAGGACGAACATCCCCGCCGCGAGCATGAGCAACATGGCGCAGTCCGTGGCATGGGCTTCCAGCCCATGCGCCCCAACGCCCGACGCGGAACACTGCGGCCCTTCCCCCTCACCTTCGCCTTCTCCACCCGCGATCTCGTTCAAATCGTCGCGCGTGAGGCCCAATTCGCCGGCGTCGA
>CAYXRK010000348.1:0-2213 GCA_964467615.1 uncultured Nitrospirales bacterium
CGTAATAGGCTGGTCAATAGACTCGATATTATACGGCAAACTTCATGACTATCCGACGATACAGGACTCGCCGATGACCAAGACTGCGAGCAAATCACAAGCTCATTTGTTTTCTGAATGGCAAGGGCACCAACGGGAACCGGCGGTTGGCGATCTGTACACCCGCGGCCAAGTATCCATTCACTTTGACCACGCGGAGAACTTGTATGCGGATTGGCCAACTCCGACTTGCATTATCTCGGATGGTCCGTATGGCGTGAGTGGTTTTCCTGGCGACAACCATAAGGCCGAATCTCTTGCTGAATGGTACGAACCACACATCAAAGCTTGGAGCAAATACTCCACACCGGAAACGACTCTTTGGTTTTGGAACACCGAAGTGGGCTGGGCCACGGTGCATCCAGTGTTGGTAGCAAACGGCTGGGAGTACCGCTGCTGTAACATTTGGGACAAAGGACTGGGGCATGTCGCGGGCAACGCGAACACCCAAACTCTACGCAAATTCCCCGTCGTTACCGAAGTTTGCGTGCATTACGTCAAGGCGGCGACGTTTCAAGTGGGCAACCAGTCGTTGACAATGCAAGAATGGCTTCGCCACGAGTGGAAACGAACGCGGTTGCCATTCCGGCTGGCCAACGAGGCGTGCGAAGTGCTCAATGCGGCAACCCGAAAATATCTCACGGCCGATCATCTCTGGTATTACCCGCCCGTGGACGCCTTCGTGAGACTGGCCCAGTACGCCAACGAGCATGGCGACCCGGCGGGACGTCCTTATTTCAGCATCGACGGCAAACACCCCATTTCCGGCCGCCGGTGGGCTAAGCTGCGGGCCAAATTCGACTGCGACGTGGGCGTAACTAATGTTTGGCGTGAACCGCAAGTTAGCGGATCAGAACGGATTCAGGGAACGCGAAACGGAATGAAGTACAAGTTCAGCAGCCTTCACGGCAGCCAGAAACCGCTGAAGTTCATTGAGTTGACGATTCGAGCTTCGACGGACGAGGGCGACGTGGTGTGGGAGCCTTTCGGCGGCCTGTCTCCGGGCGCGGTTGTTTCCTATCATTTTTGCCGCCGATACTACGGTGCGGAGATCATTCCAGAGTTTTACGCCGCGGCCGTAGAAAGGCTGGCCACGTCATGACGCAAAAGAGCAAACCGGCCGCGCCGTCCAGAGAATTGCCGGCCACGGGCTGGAAGCATTATCAACTGTTCAAAGACGTGCGCGAGGCCATCTCGTGCCTGCCGATTTACTTTCGCACGGAAACCCATATTTCCGGCATCATGGCGACCGATCTGCACACGCTCAATACTGTGCTCGGCGCGACGATTGAAGAGCAGGTCGTTCGCACCTTGAATCTGATCCGGAACACGTGGGATTCGGACGAGAAGTACGCCCTTTACAGCTTCGTGAGGCAGGCACAAACCTTCCCCGACGTCCTTTTGCGCAAGACGTCCAGTGACGAGATTCTCTTGGGCATCGAACTCAAAGGATGGTACTTGCTGGCGAAAGAAGCCGAGCCCAGCTTGAGGTTTCAAGCCACTGCCGCCGCGTGTGCCAAGCATGATTTGATCGTCGTGGTTCCGTGGGTCTTGGGAAACGTGATCAGCGGGTCTCCGATTCTCTTCGAGCCATTCATTGAGTCAGCGAAGTACGCAGCCGAGTATCGCAACTACCACTGGCAACACATTCGCGAAACCAAGCAGGATACGGGCATCGAGATTCAAAAAGGCGTCGGCCCCTACCCGTCGAAATCTGAACAGATTCTGGATAAACCGCATTCCGATGGTGGCGGCAATTTTGGCCGGTTGGCGCGCACGGGAATGATGGATTCTTACATGCAGAAGCTCGACCACGTGCAACTATGCGGCATCAAGACCGTCTATTGGAGGCAGTTCTTGAAGGCGTTTCAAGAAAGCACGACCGACGCCGAAGCCCGTACCGCCTTGGAGCGTTTGAAGCAACGAGTCCAGCAGGCGACTGACATCCCTTCACCGAAGGCTCAATCGGCGCTTGCGATCATCGCAGAACTTGAACGTCTACTTGACATGACAGAATAAGGCGCAAATGCCGTCTAACACGGCATGCACCCGACCACCGCGAAGGCTCGGTGGCGGGTGATGCCTGGGTCGTTAGGCTCCCTCCCGCGAACACCTCAGAGCGGAAAACTCGCCTTCAGCGCGAGATCGAAGCTACCGACCGCCAGATCGACCAA
>CAYXRK010000349.1:0-2204 GCA_964467615.1 uncultured Nitrospirales bacterium
CTTGAAGATCGCCCGCAGCCTCTAGGCGACCCTGAAGAGTGACTGTAGACCGCAGAGCTATCAAGTACGCACCAACGCTCAAGGGCGTTGGTGCTGTGTGCTCGATCTCGGTGGTGATTCACCCATGATCGAATTTAAGGCGGAGTGCGGCCACACCGTTCGCGCCCGTGATGAGGACGCCGGCGGCGTCGTCCGATGCTCCTACTGCGGGCGCAACGCGGGGGTGCCGGAAAGCGCCAACGCCGACTTGGACTTCCTTTTCAACGAGGTTCAACAGACGGCGGAGCCTGTGACGGGCGGTCGGCGGCGTAAGCGCCGGCGAGAAAAGCCGCTTTTCGCTCGTGGGAAAAAGCCGCCCGGCGAGTTTAACGTTTTCGCCCTGGTGATGCGGCTATGCTACGCCGCGGCGCTGATCAGCATCGTGTTCGTGGTGGCCAAGAAGTTCGTCATTCCCATGTTCGACCCGCAGAAGCGGGCACAGATGCTCGCCGGGACCAGTCCCACCGCGCCGCCCTCCAAGCGTGATGACGCGTCGTCGAAAGCCCCAGGGCGAACCCGTGGGCCGGGGCTGATTCGTGACACCAGGGTGACGGGGTTGTACGTCGGGTCCACGCCCACGGGCGCGGCGGTCTACTGCGTGGATGAATCCAAGGCGCCGGCAACAGGACGTATTCACCAGGTGCCCGGTTGCATCCAGCTTCGCACAAACGGGGAATGTCCTCATCCGGCCGACGGATCGTACATCGTGGAGGTCGCGTTCCCGTGGAACGATCCGAACCTGAACAGCTATCCCAATTATTTCGAGTTCCGCAAGCAACTCGAACCGGCCTCGCATGAACAGCGCAAACGCCTCGCCGACGAGTATTTCATTCCCGACGAGGCCTCGGCCGTCTTTGTCGACCAGGCGGAGGACCAGATTTACATCGTCCGCCAGTACCGCGGCGTGACCGTCCGCCAAGGACAGTCGAAGGGCGTGCGGGCCTTGTTTTTACCTAGGATTCGCGGCGGAGAGCCTCGAACGTTCGCCATCGAGCCGCTGGTCACCGAGTACATCCCGAACGTGAAGACCTACGAGTTCGACGAAAAGCACGTTCGCAACGAGTTGGCCTATTATGGAGTGGCGGACGTGGATCAGCCGTTCGTGCTGGAGGCCTTGTCGCGGATCGGCCTGATCCCGTATATGACCGCCGATCGACGCGTGCGCTTGTTTAAGATCGGTATCCAGGACGGCGTCTTCGCCACGCGAGTCATTCGCGAAGCCTCGGAATGATCGTGGGGGTGCTGACTGTGGAATTGGCGATCCTCGAGGCCCAAAGCCTCAAGGACAAACGACGAGTGATCCTCGGATTCAAGCAGCGCCTGCGGAATCGGTTCAACGTCTCCGTGTCCGAGGTGGGTCACGGCGACGCCCACCAGCGCTGCCGGTTGGGGATTGCGATGGTGTCGGGAGAATCTCGCGGCGTCCATTCGCAGTTCGACAAGATCGTGGACATGGTTCGTGCGACGCCGGGCTTGACTTTGCTGGAATACGAGCGAGAAGTGTTTTAGCGGAGGGGGGTCTCTCGATGCGTGGGTATCGAAAAGAAAGGGTGGCGAGCCTGGTCCACGAGATCGTCAGCGAGGCGATTCTCCAGCGGATCAATGATCCGCGGGTGTCGCCGCTGACGACGGTGACCCGGGTGCAGATTAGCGGTGACCTGACGATCGCGACGGTGTATCTTTCGGTATTGGACGACCCGGCCGTCGAGCGTCGGACGATCACGGCCTTGCGACACGCCGGCGGGTTCATCCAACGCATGGTTGCCAAGGGGCTGGACATGCGGCAGTGCCCGGAGCTGCGCTTCGAGGTCGATGAACAGCTCAAGAAGGTAAAGCATACGCTACAACTGCTAAATGAGAACCGCCGCAACCTTCCCGACCTGGCCGCTGCGGAGGAGGGCGCGGCCGCCGTCACCGACGCCGAGGTCGAGTCGGATCCCGCTGACCCGGAACTGGATGAAGCGCAACTGGACGACGCCGAGGAGCGCGACGGATGAAAGACGGCACGCGCTACGCAGGGCGGTTGAAGAAGGCGTACGCCAAGGTGCGCCAATCCGTCGCCGAGCCGAAGATTCCCGAGGTGGACGATCCCATTCGGCGATTGGCGATCGCGATCTTGGGGGTGGAATGCGGCGACGCGGAGGCCGCTCGCGCCATCGACCGCA
>CAYXRK010000350.1:0-2201 GCA_964467615.1 uncultured Nitrospirales bacterium
TATGTTTGCCACCCACCAGCGCTGCACCCAAAAGTTCCCGAGGAGATATCCTCGATAGTTGAGGCCCAACCAATACCCGCTAAGCAGCCATTGCCCGAATAGCAATAGGGCGGCGAGAAGTTCGAACGTTATATACGTGAGGAGGAACAGCGTCATGCGGACGCAGGTCCAATTCGTGGCCTTGATGAGATCGACGATTGCGCCGATCAGAAGCCATAGCGGCAACAGTCCGAGGACCAGAATCCACGCGAGGGTGTAAAGGGCGTAGTTGACGGGACGCCGCGTCCACCGCTCGAAAAAAGTTTCGTACGGCGGGAATGCTGTTACATTCTCGAAGAGGCTGGGATGTGGAGGGACCACGAGACTTTCCCGGAACGCGGCCATCGGAACGGAACTGTCACGCGCTCGCTAGAATGCCATGAACTCGGCCCAGGCGCGCAAGCCGCGCGACGAATTCAAGCCGCGTGGTGGCCCGCGGAGGGTCCCGTGTGGGAGAAACGCACGAGTTCGCCCGACTTTATCATGTCGATAAATAGCCGCGCGACGCGATTATCGAGATGCGTGCCCGCGCAGCGTTGGAGCTCGGCGGTGATTTTCTCGGGCGACATTCCCTTGCGGTAGGCGCGATCGCCGGACATGGCGTCGTAGGTGTCCGCGACGGCGATGACGCGGACGCGCTCGTCGATTTGGTCGCCCTTGAGGCCGTCGGGATAGCCGCTCCCGTCGAGGCGCTCGTGGTGCGAACGGACCACGGCCAAGTGCTCCTTGGTGAAAAGCCCGACCGGTTCGAGCACATCGTAGCCGATGACCGGATGGCGCTTGATCTGCTCCCATTCGTCGTCGGTGAGCGGCTCGACCTTGTTCAGGATCGTGTCGCTGACACCGATCTTGCCTACGTCGTGCAGCATCGCGGCAAGGCGGAGGGTATCGACGTCGTCCTCGGCCATACCCAGCTTCTTCGCCGCGAGGACGGAATAGTTGCGCACGCGTTCGCTATGTCCGTGAGTGTACGGGTCTTTTGCTTCAAGGAGGGACGCGCTCGACTGGAGCGTTGCCAAGTGCGCGTCTTCGACGGCCTTGAGGAGCCGGACGTTCTCGAGCGCGACCGACGCGTGGTTCGCGATGATGTTCAGGATTTTGAGATCGCCTTCGGTGAAACTGCCGCCGTTGGCCTTTTGGTTCACGTTGAGGACCGCTATAACGCGGGGATCGTCCTTCTTTTTGCCGCGCTGAAATTTTCCGTTTTGCTGTAGCTTGCGTTCGAGCGGAACGGAAATGAACGAGGCGTCTTCGAGTTTGCGGCTCAGTTCGACGAGGTCCGGGTTTTCCTCGATGTCCCGCACGCACAACGGAATGCTGTGTTCAGCGACCCATCCGGAAATGCTCTTGCCTACGTCGACGTAGGTGTTCAGGGCCTCGTCGGGCAGGCCGATCGTCGCCGCGACTTGCAACGCCTTGCCACCTTCGATGGCGAGCATGACCGATCCGCGTTCCGCGCCCACGCGGTCCAACGCGGCATGCAACACGAAATCCAGCAAGCGGCGCTCGTCGTGAATGGTGGCAATGGATTCGCTGATTCGAAACAGCTCGGTCACTTCCCGGAGTCGCGCATTCTCCCGCGCGAGCGTATACCGATCGAGCGCGTTGGAGACCGCGAACTTAATTTCACTGAGACTAAACGGCTTGAGGACGTAGTCGTACGCGCCTTCCTTGACGGCGGCGCGGGCCGAATCGAGCGTGGCGTACCCGGTCATGACAATCGGGATGAGCGACGGGCGGATTTGCTTCGCTTCACGAATCAGCGAGATGCCGTCCATCTTCGGCATCATGATGTCCGTAAAGAGGACCACAAACCCGGCGTTCTTGCGGAGAAGCTCGAGCGCTTCGTAGGCGTCCGAGGCGGAATCGACTTCGTATCCCTCCTCAGTCAAAATGTCCGTCATCAACTCGCGAATAACGGTCTCGTCATCGACAACGAGTATGCGATTCCCATCCGCCTGCATCAGACTCCCCCGGAATCTGAAGAAATGGTATCACAATTTGCGGAGAAAAAGCGTGCCCGCAAAACTCTAGGCTAGACACATGTGCGCAGAGGCAACAGGCAGGCCGTTACCCTGTTCTAACGTTGCGTGTGCCGGCGCGTTCGGAGTAGGAATGCCGCAGCGAGGAGTAGTGCGGCGACGTCTGCATAGGGGACGCTC
>CAYXRK010000351.1:0-2182 GCA_964467615.1 uncultured Nitrospirales bacterium
CGGTTGTCTGGGGTCGATCACAAGCTACAATCCGCCACCCGCGGGCTTGATCGCGAGCATCGCGCCGCTAGCTCAATTGGATAGAGCATCGGTCTACGGAACCGAAGGTTGGTGGTTCGAATCCACCGCGGCGCAGTTTGCAAGTCCGTACATGCGTTCCCAAATCTCAGTGATGCTAACCCAAAAAGTCGAGTCGGTTACGCACAGCTTCCTCGACGCGAGCCTTGAGCCGCATCGGCCATTCGTCTAGTCGATATTCCATTGTTTGCGTTGAAACCTCAAACTTCTTTGCCAGTGTCACCGCGATCTGCCCAAGAATTGCGGGTGCGTTTCCATACCCGGCGACTTTCACGAGCTGGGGATACAGCCGCTCGGCTTGCAGCGTCAGTGCGTCGCCAGGCATGAGAATCGCAGCCGCGAATCGCTTCGCGTTTCGTTCCATTTGTTTCCAGCGATAGTGCTGTTGCAGTTGCTTGAAATCGGCTGGCGTCTGCACCTGGTCGATCATTTTGGGGTGTAGCACAAGGTGACCCAACTCCTCCGCGACCGTCATCCGATATCGCGTCGGCTTTGTGTCCGCCAGCTTGTCGTCGATAAACACGAACAGCAGACCTGTCTTTGGATCGCGGGCGATCATGCCTTCAATACGATGGTTCGCGCGAAGTCCGGGCCAGTAGTCCAGGTCAACACCGTCAACCCGTTCGACGAGCAAATCGACATCGACCGGAATGATGATGTCCGAGCCGAAGTGTTGCCCCAAAAACTCGCGCGCCACGCGCTCTAGTTCAAGAGCATCGTATGTAGGGGGTTCAGGTAGCACCGTCCGCGCGCCCTCCGTGGCGCAAATTGATATCGTCAATCAGGCGCGCAATCTCTTCGTCGGTGAGCTGTCGGTTGTCGATCGTACGCAACAAGGCCGGGACCAACTCGCGACCGGCGACGTGACGTACATCCGCTGGCAGCTCACCTTCTCGCCGCGCGGTGTCAAAAAACTCGTTCCAGTCGTCGGAGTCCTCGACGAGTCCGAGCGCTTCAGCGATTTCGCGCAATCGTCCCGGCTCCGCGGGTGGTGGTCGCCGACCGTGTTCCAAGGCGCTCAGGTTCGACGGCGGCATGTCGATCATTTCAGCGAACCGGCGTAGACCGACGCTTGCTTTGAGCCGCAATCGTTTAAGCGTTTCACCGAATCGCGTGTTCACCATCCCTCGCTCCCCTACTGGTTCCTCGATTTGTTATCATACGATGATAATAGATCGAGGATCGGCGTCAAAGCCCATTTATCTTTTTAGTCCGATAATTATCGTCCGACGGTCGCTGGATTGACCGCACGGGCAAGATTTATTCGTAAGAGATTCGCCAGCACGCGCTGGTCGGTTTCTTTGCCGAGATCGACCAAACCATCGACGCCCACGGCGGCTTGCCCGGCGCTTTCGCTGCCAAGTATCCGTGAATCGGGGAGTCAGTTTGCGTCGACTCCCCGAAACTTCTCAAACGCTTTGAGATCAGCGTCCCGGATTGTGGACTGGTGTTTCTCCAACGCTTCAAATATGTGGCGCATGGTGATAAGCTCCTCCCCTCGCGCCGCTAGCCGCGCCGAATGGTTTACGGCGTTCTCGATGTCCGCGCACGAATAGCCCTTGGCCTCATCAGCGAGTTTCTCGTAATCGAGTGTCGTCGCTACCGGTCGATCACGGAGATAAAGGCGAAATAGCTCTTCCCGTGATACCTGGTCGGGAGGCGGCACATAGACTACTCGATCCATACGACCCGGGCGCAAGGCCGCCGGGTCAATCCTCTCGGGACGGTTCGTGGCCCCGATCACGAGCAGTTTGTTTTTGTGACACTCGTTAAGTTGCGTTAGAAACTCGTTTGTTTCGCTCGAATAGTGGTGTCCTACGTCGCTGTCTCGTTTCGGAATCATCGCGTCAATCTCATCGAAGAAGATGACCGCCGGCGCTTGCTTCTTCGCGTCGTCAAACATATTGCGGATTCTCCCCTGTGTTCCGTGAACGTAGATGCTCGCGATGTCCGACGGCGTGACCTCGACGAACGCGCGGCCGATCCGGTCGGCGATCCGGCGGGCGATGAACGTCTTGCCACAACCCGGCGGGCCATAGAGCAGAATTCCGTTCGGGGGGTGCACTTGGTACTTCTGGTAGGTCTCCCAATGCGTAATCGGCAG
>CAYXRK010000352.1:0-2138 GCA_964467615.1 uncultured Nitrospirales bacterium
GAGGGTGAGGGAGAAGGCGAAGGGCTGATCGACGTGGCATTTCTGGATACGGATTTCGGTGAAATCGAAATTGGCCAAACTGCCGAGCTCCCATTCACGGTGTCAAACGTCGGCACTGCGCCCTTCGACGGTAACGCCACGGTTAGCGAGCCGTACTCCATCGAGTTAAACGACGCGTACACCGTTGATCCCGCGCTCTCAGTCGTTGTTGTCGTCCGATTCGCACCCACCGAACAAGGGCTGCGCGAGCGCGAACTCGCCTTCACTGGCGGCGGCGGTTTCAACGTCACGCTCTCCGGTACCGGCATCGCTGGTGGCGAGGGTGAAGGCGAGGGCGAGGGTGAAGGGCCGACTTGCTTTGGCGCGGGCGAAGCCACCGGAGCGCGGTCTGCTTTGGCGGATGCCCTAGCCGGGCTTGTCGCGTTGACTATTGCCGTCGCATGGCAATCAAGGCGGACCAACTAACGAGCGGCCCTTCGTGCATCGATCGCGATAGAGTTCTCACCCGAGGCGGACGCCCAGCGCGCCCGCCCTCTTTGCGTTTTGATGATGCGGCCTCGTGACTACCGCGCTCTCGCGGCTACAATTCCCGCATGACCTCGATTTCTTCCTCCGCGCCTCCCGTGCAGATTGCCGTCGGCGTCAAAAGCGACCCCATCGAATACCGCTACTCGTTCGAGTGGCTGCTCGATCTCATGGCTGAAGAAGGCGCGCGCCTGCTGCAACTCGGCTCGTTCTTCGAGCTATACCAACTCGACGACTCGTTCTTCGCCGATCTCCGCGCCGCCGCCGAATCGCGCGGCATTACGATCGCCAGCGTCTTCACCGCCCACCGCGAACTCGGCGGCTTCTTCATCGACGACCCTCGCTGGCATCGCGTCGCCCGAAAAAACTACGAGCGCCTCATCGACGTCGCCGCCCTCGTCGGCGCATCGCACTGCGGATCGAACCCCGGCGCAGCGTGGCGCGACGCCCCCGACACGAAGCGCAAAGGCATCCGCGTCTACCTCGACCACATGAAAGAACTCATGCACTACGCCCACGCGCGCGGCCTGCAATCCACCCCCGTTCGCCCTGAGCCTGTCGAAGGGCGAAAGTACGACGCCCACGCGCGCGGCGTGCAATGCCTCCTCATCGAGCCGATGTCCTGCCTCGCCGAACCGCCCACGCTGCCCGACGAAATCGCCGCAATGGCCGCCGAGCTCTCGGCGTACCACTCCGCGCACGCCGACACCGCCGCCGTCGGCTACTGCGCGGATACCTCACACGGCTACGCCGACGCCGAGGGCCGCGTCGTGTACGATCACGTCTCGCTCTTTCGCCAGACCTTGCCCTGGCTGCGCGAGTTCCACGTCAAGAACACCGGCCACCGATACGAAAGCACGTTCGGGTTCTCGCCCGCAGATCGCGAACGCGGCATCGTCGATCTCCGGATATTTCGCCGCCTAATCGAAGACAATCGCGCCGTACTTCCGACGCTCATCCTCTCCGCCTACCTAGAAATCAGCGGCCCAAAACTCGGCCGCGACTACAGCGATCCACGCCTCGACGCAATGCTCCGCGAATCGCTCCGCCATGTTCAATCGGTGTTTGTCGACGCCCCGCAAGAAAAATGAACCAGCGCGGCAGCACCGCGCCGGCTTCTCTCAACGATCTGGGCCACTATCCCGCAGAATCTCGAAACCCTCTAACGATTTTCAAGTCGTATTCTTCAAAAGCACCAGCTTTCAAAAGACTTGTCTCCCCAGCAAATCCACCCCTTCGCACCCTTCATACCGTTCCCTCCATACGGCCTATTCGTCCTGTCCCTTCTCCATAGACATCCCCCCATTCCTCGTTGGACCTTGAACATTTATCCGCTGCGGCGGATTGAACGCCCTTCCCTTTCGCGTACCTCCGCGCGCTCGGCGTTATATAGCTCTTCGCCCTCAGACTCTGCACATTGAACATTGAACTTTGAACGCTATTATCTTTTCGTGTATTTGGTGTATTTCGTGGTTGATTTGCGGTACCAATTCGAACTGAGTAACCCCCCTCCCCTCTGCGGTAAAGGTCTTCGGGTGCGCTGTTCCCCCGCCGGGTTACTCCGGCCTCGGCGGCCTACGGATCTCGTGCAACGCCGCGACCACCGGGGTCGG
>CAYXRK010000353.1:0-2126 GCA_964467615.1 uncultured Nitrospirales bacterium
AGACCGGCGCAGTTTCGGAGCCAAGGCGCGCCGGTTTCGGCGAAACGGGCGCTACTCAGAGGGCGCGGAGTCACGCAAAGGTACGCAGAGAACTGCGAATAATGAAGAACGTCGAACAATCACTTTGGTGATGTATAGATAAGCCTTTTGCGTGTAGGTACTTATGAGCCACGAGGGGTAGTATCTTCGCGAGAAAACAAGATTCGGATGGATCGTAGTGCGAAGCCGTTACATCTCGAACTGTCCCCACCGATCCAGTGTTATCGTCGCTGCGATTAGGGCCGCGGCTTCCGTGCGGAACGTGATCGGGCCGAGCCCGAATTCGACGGCGCCCGCCGCCCTTAGAGTTTCCAGTTCCTCGGGAACGAAATCACCCGCGGGCCCGATGAAGATCGCGAAATCGCCCTGCGGCGGTATCGCCTCCACCAATGGTCGCTTAGCGCCCAGTGCGGCGACAGCCACCGCGCCTCCTTTATTCTCGCCGATCGCTTCGTCCAACGAGTTGGCCGATTCAATCAGCGGAAGCCAAACGCGGCCGCATTGCTTGCAACTCTCCAATGCCCATCGCTTACACTTTTCGATACTCTTAATCGGGCGCTCGGATCGTCGCGCACGAAAGAACAGGAACCGGCTGACGCCAAGCTCAGTGCCGCGCCGGACCAACTCCTCGATTGGGCCGTCGCGGTGCACCCACGCCACCGCAAGCGTAAGCCGCCTCGCTGGGCGCTCGGCCCGCGAGCGCCGGACGATCTCGGTGCGGACCGCCTCGCGATCAAGTGCGGCCACGCGCGCTATTGCTTCGTTGCCCACGCCGTCGAATAGCGCGATCTCGTCCCCCACCTGCACGCGGACGACGCGGAGGGCGTGGTGCGCCTCGCCGCCATCGAGGGATGCGGTGTCCGATGCGAGCGCGGGCGGCCTGATGTAGAAACGGTGCAAATGCGGCATGGGCTAGAAGAGTATCTCAAACGTGGTCCGACAACTCGAACCAGTGAGAAACGTCGCGTTCGAGTCGGCGATTTTTCCGAACCTCGTTTTTCCCGATGCGTCTCCTTATACTGAAGAAATGTCGATACTTCCGCGCAAAGGAGATGTACTATACCTTTTGCAACGAATTGCTCCGGCAACATGAGGTGAATACTGATGGCATTGATACTTCGGGCGGGGTCCTTCTGGGTCCTTATTTTGGCGCTGGGGCCATGGCAGTCCGTGTGCTTCGCAAAGACGCCGGGTTTTACGGAGGCACAAGCCAAAGCCGGAAGAACGGATTATCGGACGCAGTGCGCGTCGTGTCACGGGCCCCAGTTGGAAGGTGTCCATATCTCACCGGGCCTGAAGGGCCCGCGCTTCGATGCCATGTGGCGGGGGAAGTCCGCCGATGTTCTCATGTTCCACCTGCGTCGCATGCCACAGGCCCCTGTTGGCGCGCCCGGCAGCTTGGGAGATGAAACGTATACAAACATTCTCGCGTACATCCTTATTTCCAATGGACTCGCTTCGGGCGAGGAGGCCTTGCCGGGCGATTCGAAGGCTCTTGGCGACTTGACGATTCCGCAGCTCGAGGGCGAGCAAGTCGATCTCCTCGCGCCGACCGCCGACGCGGCCGCTTCGGAATTGCTGAAGAATCTCGCCCCCGTCACCGACGCGATGTTGCGCGATCCGTCGCCGAACGACTGGCTGCTGACGGGGCGGACGTACAACGCGGCAAGCTTCAGCCCGCTGGCGCAGATCAATCGGGAGAACGTGGCGGGGCTGAAACCCGCTTGGCGCACACCGCTTCGTTACGGGATGAGCATGCCTATGCCGTTGGTCCACCAGGGCATCATGTACTTGCACACGTTTCCGGATACGGTGATCGCGCTGGATGGCACGAACGGGAAGATCTTGTGGCGGTATGAGTACAAGCCCAAGACGGGCTCGAGCCAGAAAATGGGGCTCGGGCTGTCAGGCGACAAGGTGTTGGTCCCGACGTCGGACTTGCACGTGCTTGCGGTCAATGCCAAGACCGGGGAGTTGATTTGGGACCACGCAATCACGATGGAAACCTCCGCGCAGGGAAGGGGCTACCAACTTAGAAGCGCGCCCTTGGTGGTAGGGGACAAAGTGATCCAGGGAGTTACGGCGAG
>CAYXRK010000354.1:0-2108 GCA_964467615.1 uncultured Nitrospirales bacterium
AGCGGGTCACATAGTCAGGAATTCCGTGGCCTTGCTTTCGTGCTCGTGCCCCTGCTCGTCATCGTACTCGACGAATCGAGCATCGAGTACGATGACGAGCAGGAGCACGTAGAACCGGCAAAGCGATATTTGGGGCAAGGTCGAAGTCGAAGAAACGCCTGCCCTGCAAGAACAAGAATCCGAAGCGCAAAAAGCGAGGTTGCCATGTACGCAATAGTCGCCGTCTGTTTGTTGGCCGCCGCCAAACTTCCACTCGTGTTCATGTCGCCCGGCGACATCGAAGGGGCCGCGGGCGTGCGCGTTACGGCGCAGGTCCCGGAGAAGGGGCACAGCTTGTTCGCAAAAGACGAGCAACACCCCAAACTTTGGTATGCACCGGTGGCGGCAACGCCCGAAGGCGATGCCGTGCGAATCTGGTACCAGCGCGTGAACAAGGACGAGAAGGAGTATTCGGACCAGCGTACGCTGTGTGTGGGGGAACTGCGCGGTAGCGCGTGGACGCTGCCGGCGTTCGACGCGTCATCGCCCACATGGGGCGGTCCGAATAATGTCGTGATGCGGCGCGCGCCCCACACGCCGACGTGGGGCGGCTTCAACGTTTTCCAGATGGTCGCCGGTCCGGAAGGGTATCGTATGCTGTACTGGGACCAACCGGAACCGCCGGCGGAGGCCGGTGCGATGCTGGCCACGTCGAAGGACGGCATCCATTGGGAGAAACGGCCGGGGACGGTCTTCACGGAACACAACGACGCCTACTCGCTGATCGCGAAGGACGGCGAATACACCGTCTATCAGACCGCACTCGAGCCGTGGCCGGACAAGCCGTATCCCGACAATATCGACAAGTTCAAGCGCGTACTTTGCGTACGCACCTCGCCGGACCTCGTGACGTGGACGCCCCAAGAAATTTTTCTGCGTCCGGACAAGGACGATGCGCCGGAAACCGAGTTTTACCTGCTCAAGGTGTTCGCGTACGGCGAGGGGTACGCCGGGTTGATCATGAAGTATTACGGCGACCCGAATGCGCCGAACAAACACAGCGCAATCTTGAAGCACGAGTTGATCGTCAGCGGCGACGCGCGCGATTGGCAACGCCCCTACCGCGATACCGACCTTGGCTTTTGGAGCTATGCCGATCCATTTATGAGTGACGGCATGTTGCACTTCGCGATCTGGAAGGACGGCGGCATGGCCACGGTCGCGTATCGGAAGAACGGACTGACAGCGGTGACCAGCGAGCGCGAAGGCGAATTCACCACGCGCGCGTTCACGATGCCCCAGCGCGGCATCGCGCTGAATGCCGATGCGCGCGACGGCTGGATCGAGGTGCAGGTGCTGGACGAATCGGGCACGCCGGTCGAAGATGCACAGTCGCGGATCGAGAAGAAGGACGGCGCGAGTATTCCGCTGGCCTGGAGCGCGAAGACGCTCGCGAGTCTCGCGGGAAAGAGCTGCCGGCTACGCATCCGCATGGAGAAGGCGATGATTTATTCCATCGAAATCGCGCCATAATTGCGGGCGGATCCGCTCAAGGACTCCGTGAACGTCGCAGGAAAAGAGCGAGGGGCAAACCCGCGATACGGACTTGCCCCTCGATTCGATTCAGTTTCGTAAGGTTACTTCGCGACGGCGACTTGCACCTCGGCCTCGGCGGCCTCGGTCTTGGCGACCGTTATGTCCGCGGGGATCAGAACGCTGTCAACGACATGGACGACGCCGTTGCTGGCGACGAGTGCATCGCCAACGATGTTTGCGCCGTTAATGCTAACCGTGCCTGATTGTGGGCATGTGCTCACGGCGAGATCGCTTCCGCCCGCGCTCTTCGCGCTCTTGGCTTCCTTCAGCGCGCAGGACTGCAATGCGCCGTCTTTGATGATGTGGTTCGCGATAAGGGCTTTCAGCTTCGCGTCGTCCTGAAGAATCGCGGCCCATTGCTCCGCGGGAATATTCTGAAAGGCTTCGTTCGTCGGCGCGAGGACCGTCTTCGGCAGTGGGCACTGGAAGTCGCCCGTCATGCCCGCGGCCTTCACCGCAAGCGCAAGCGTGGTGAACCGGCTGTCGCTCATGACCAACTTCGCGATGTCTTTGCCATCGCACGTGCCGTCTTT
>CAYXRK010000355.1:0-2097 GCA_964467615.1 uncultured Nitrospirales bacterium
CAGCCTTACTGCTTGGCCATGGATTGTTAGTCTCAACTTGAACGCGAATTAGAATAAGGGTTTGGCCGCGATGCCCCCGCGGCGGGAGTTTCCAATGACGCGAGGCAATTCGATTCGTTCTATGTGTTTCCTTGCGATTCTGGTTGTTTCGTGCGCGCCGCCGAGTTCTGTCGAGAACAAGCCCAGCGGCGTCGAACCGGTCACGCTTTCGGTATTGCGGCTGATGCCGGAGTCGGCGGGCGTTGCGCTCGGTATTCCGCCGATGTCTGGATTTCGTGGGGAACTCGCCGTCATCGCGCGGAATCTCGCTGGGGCGCTCGACGGAAGCGAGAACACGCTCGCAAAATGGTTCACCGATTTCGCCGAAACCTCGCAAAAAGACGAAGGCGCAGTCACGGCGTGGATGGACGAGCGCGGACTCGATGCCAATGCGCCCATAGGTGTCTTCTTCGGCCCGGTCCCCCCTGTGTCGCCCGAGAACCCGGTAGAGAACGCGCGGCTTCTGCCCTCGGCCATCGTTTTTGGATTGTCGGACGCCGCGAAAGCGCGCGACGCTATCATCACGGATCTCAAGGCCATCGGCAAGTGGGAGACCATCGCGTTCGAGGAATCCTCTCACGGAAAGACTCCAGTATTTTGGTTCGACGAAGCTAAGTTCGTGTACGCGATTCTTGGCGACCGCCTCCTGCTTTCCAATACGACTGAATTTGCCGGCGAGTTGATCGATCGCGCGGCGGACCCGGCGTCGATCCGATACGGCACGGCGGAATGTCCGGCGAAATTCCCGAACGAGTTCGCCGCGCTCATCCGCATGGACAGCGCGGCGGGGGCCTTGCGGCCGCTCGTCGGCGGGTTTGCCGGCGCGCAGGGCGCGGCCACGCTGCTCGGCCAACAACTCGCCGCGATTCCGGACGCGTTTGACAGCGATCCGCTCGTGATCACGGCCGCCAAGCAAGACGACCGATTCGAGCTGCTTGGCCGTCTCGACCTCATGAAACACGAACGCGTGCGTAAAGCGTTCGGCAAACCCGAGCCGCTGCGCCTCGCGCGCGTGCTGCCCGATAACACGCTCGGGTTTTTCTCGATCCGTTTTAGCGAGGCCTCCAAGGGCCTGATGAACGCGGCCGCCGAGACGCTCTTCAAGCCGAAAGAGGACGTCGAGTCGCTTAACTTCATGGGTCAGAGCATCCTCGGCGAGTGGCTCCGATTTGTCGACGACGAGGCGACCATCGCCGTGACGGGATATCAAGGCGACGTGCCGACCGTCCTCGGCATGCTCGCGATCGACAACACGCAAAACGCCGCAACGGTCCTCGCGCTCCTGCCCGGCGTGCCGCTCGAATCCTTCCGCAATGTCGACCTTCGGCGCGCGGTGCTCGGCGGGTTCAAACTGTACTATGCGGTCGCACGGAACGTGTTGACCGTCGGCACCGACCAAGAGGACGTGAAGGGCGCGTTGACGCGCCTGCTCGACGACCAGGACTCCGGGTTTCTCGGTTCGTTCGACCCGCCGTTGGACGCTGACTTCCCACGGTACGGCGGTCTCTGGGTCACCTCTGATGCTATTGACGCGCTCGGTCTTCGCAAGGCGCTGAGCGAAGGCGACCAAGTCCTCGCGAAACTCGCCGCGCCCGTCCGCGAAGTCCGCATCAGCACGGGCGTCGACGGCGCATGGTTTGAATCCCGCCTCGAAGTCTTCCTAAATCCGCCGGAAGCACCGGCCATCCCGGAGTAGTTGCCCAACCGCGATCTCGAAGGTAGCGATCCGGCGACTTGTCCCATTTTTGGGCGAAAAACCGCCGTGGAGAAACAAAGGGAATTATCCATTTAACTCCCCCCAGTTCGTTTCTCGACGTAACTCCTGAGCACTCAACTCCAATTGCTCTTTTTGCCCATTCAACGCGGTACGAAGTTGGTCTATATTCGGAGTTGGGTTTTTCGCTGGATCAATATCAGCGACACACTGCCCAATACTCGACGCAAATTTTTCCAAACGCGCAGCCACCGCGTTTAATCGTTTTTGCGCATCATCAATTTTTTCATCCTTAGGAATTGACGCAGAATAATATTTGCAAGTGTATCGATGATGCTGTATGC
>CAYXRK010000356.1:0-2095 GCA_964467615.1 uncultured Nitrospirales bacterium
GCTGGCCACGCAGGGCAACGCCGCGCTTCCGTTCGGCGGAACCAAGGAAAGCGGTTTTGGCCGGTACTTTGGGGCGCACGGGTTGCGCAGCTTTTCGAACATAAAATCGGTCATCGTCGATGGCGGCAGCAAGCACGAGCCGTATTGGTACCCGTACTCGAAAGAAAAGTACGCCTTGTTGAGCGGCCTGCTCGACGTGCTGCACGGTAAGACCGGCTTGGCCAAGATTCTTGGCCTTCTAAAAATCGACGGCAAGCTCAGGGCCCTAGTTAAGAAAGGGCAACGCTAGATACAGTCGCCGAATTACCATTCCAGGGCGGCCCATTGTGGCCGCCCTTTTTTCGTTCCCGATTCAACTTCCCATTGGGTATACTGGCAACCGCATGTCAGACGAAAAAAATCGTTCGCCATCGTCGCATTTGTCGGCGGTTTGTTTGGGCGTCCTCGTGTTCGTTTCCGGCGCGGCGGTTATGATCTACGAATTCATCGCCGTGAGGATGCTCCAGCGGTTTTTCGGTAGCTCATTGGAAGTGTGGTCGGCGGAAATTTCGATCTGCCTGTTGGGCCTTGCAGCAGGGTATTCGCTGGGCGGATGCCTGGCCGATCGGTTTCGATCGTGGGCGCCGCTGGGCATCGTCTGGTGCATTGCGGGTTTCAGCGCGCTGTTCATGGAGCCCGTCGTCGTCTGGACGGCGGCTTACATCGCGGGGGGCGAGATGATGCGATGGTGGGAACCGCTGGTCGCGTCCGCCGCGGCGACGCTGTTGCCGCTGATTGCATTGGGGACCGTCATGCCGCAGGCGATACGACTCGCGGTTACGCAGATGGAGAAGTTAGGGTCCGGGGCCGGCAGGGTCGCGGCGCTCTCGACGCTTGGTAGCATATGCGGAACACTCGTAACGTCGTCGCTGTTCGTACAATGGGGCGTGCGGGAATCGCTGTACGCAACGTGCGCAACGCTAATCGCAGGAGGAGTCGTAATCGTGTTGACCTGCTTGGCGTACCGGCGCGCATCGGCATCGGCCGCCAGCGCGATGCTGGTGGTGATGGGTGCTTCGTTGTGCGCACAACACGCAACGGCGCAAACAATCTACGAAGATTACTCCGCGTACCACCATATCCTCGTTCACGACGAGGACGACAAGCGCATCCTTTACTTTGACAGCTCGCCGCAGTCGACGATGAGCAAGCAGGACCCGTACACCGGCGGGTTCGAATACACCGATTTTTTCCACACGCCGATGGTCCTCGACCCCACTATCAAATCCGTCCTCTTCGTGGGTCTCGGTGGCGGGACCGGGCCCAAGAGTTTTCTGAAGAGCTATCCCGAACTGCGCATCGAAGTTTCTGAAATAGATCCGGCGGTCGCAAAAATTGCAAAAAAATATTTCGACGTGCCGGAAGACCCGCGCCTGCGCATTGTGACCATCGACGGCCGCACGTTTATCCAACGCACAAAACAGACGTATGGCGCGATCATCATGGACGCCTACGCTTCCGGTCCGAACGGCGCGTACCTCCCCTTCCATCTTGCGACGCAGGAATTTTTCAAAGGCGCATACGACCACATCGCGAATGGCGGCTGCCTCGTTTACAACGTGATGGGCGAATACGGCGGGGCCAACGACAAAATTGTGCGGGGCATGTTGCGCACGCTCGAATCCGTGTTTCAAACCGTGTACGTATTTCAGGCGGAATCGAGTTGGAACACGGTGTACGTCGCGCAAAAAGTCGACACGGCGAAATTGGCGGCGAACGGCACGCGCGATGGGAAGGGGTGGCCGGAGGGACCGTGGCTTGCCCCGTCCGCGAACGTGGTAGAACTGGCAGCGGCATGCGTCGAACAGGGGCGGTACCTTCCGCCAGGATTTCCGAAACGGCTCACGCAGATTTCCAAGGCACAGGATGCGCAGCGGGACGGAAACCTCTATACCGACAACAACGCGCCGGTGGATATCGCGCAGGGGCGCTAAAGCATTTCACTATCGCAGGCTATCTCGCCTCGTGATCGTGCTCGTAATCGTGCTCGTAATCGAGTATTAGTCCTACAACGCTGGATTTCCGGATAAAAGACAAGCAGCGACGCGGCTGTGGC
>CAYXRK010000357.1:0-2086 GCA_964467615.1 uncultured Nitrospirales bacterium
CAACTACGCGGGGATCGCGAAGCGCGGCCGCGTCCAGGAACGGCTGGCCGAGCATCTGCCCGGGGCGAAGGACTACGTCCCGGGCGCGAAAGTTCAGGTCGAACAACTCAAGACCATCGAGCAGGCGAAGGCGACGGAGTCGCGCGTCATCGCTCGCACGAAGCCGAAGTACAACGATCAGGGTAAGTAAGCCCCCCAAGAATTTTCCCCGCAGGAGCAATGCGCGGTCATGGCCAAGAAAAAAGTTTTCGTAAGTTTCGATTTTTATAACGATAAGGTCCTGAAGGACTTCATCATCGGCCAGGCACGTCTAGCCGATTCGCCGTTTGAGGTGGTCGATACCTCACTCAAAGAGGCTGCCCCCATGAAGACGTGGGAGGACAAAGCACGCGCCGCAATCCGGCGATCGGACATCGTATTGGTCATGGTCGGTTCGAATACACATCGGGCTCCGGGTGTCCTCAAGGAGGTTCAGATGGCGCGCGATGAAAACATTCCGATGGTGCAAGTCATCGGATACAAGGATGGGAATTACACGGCGGTTCCCAATGCGGGTCGCCTCTATGCATGGAACTGGGACAACCTCAAGAATCTCTTGGGGTAAATGCCGATGGACAAAGTGAGCCTTGAATCACCATCCGTTCAGAGCTATCTGACGATTTTGCAGGGCGTCATCAATCGGATGGCGACCAGCAGTTCAAGCTGCAAGACCTGGTGCATCACTCTAGTCTCAGCAGTGATTGTGATCATTGCAGACAAAGGGAAGCCGAACTACGTGTGGATTTCGTCCATTCCGATTGTTCTTTTTCTACTGCTTGACTCTTACTACTTGTTTCTCGAAAAACATTTCCGCGGTGTCTACGAGGACATTGTCAGAAAATTGCATTTCGGTACCGCGACTATTGATGACATGTTCAAGATTGCTCCGAGCACGGGAGTAGCACCGACTTCCATCGGAATTCTGCGCGCCGGCGGCTCGATTGCGGTCTGGCCGTTCTACGCCTTGCTCACATTGATGCTGGTCGTGGTGAAAGCGTGGGTCCTCTGAGAAAACGAACATGGCGAGGCACGCCTTCTTTAGCTTCCACTACCAAAACGATAACTGGCGAGCGGGCCAGGTACGAAACGCGTGGGTAATCCAAGATCGAGACACGGCGGGGTTCTGGGACGCAGCTGATTGGGAAGAGGTGAAACGGGGTGGAGAGAGCGCAATCGAGCGTTGGATCGAGAACCAGCTGGATGGAACGTCGGTAACCGTCGTTCTTATCGGCAGCCAAACCGCCGAACGGAAGTTCGTCAAATACGAGATCCAAAGGAGCCATGAACTCGGCAAGGGCCTGCTGGGTGTTCGCATCCACAAACTGAAGGACCGAAATGGTTTGACGAGCTCCGCAGGTGAGAATCCTTTCGATTCGTTTTACGTCGATACAAACGGAAGGCGCAAGTATTTGTCGGAGATCTACCCGGTATACGACTGGGTTGCCAACGACGGATACGAGAATTTTGCTGATTGGATTGAAAAAGCTGCCCGCGATGCCGGGCGATAGTTTTCCAGGGAAAACATGAACGAACTAATTGGCCGTCGCCTCAAGGTAGCGCGCGACAGAGCAGGACTTACCCAGGCTCAGCTTTCTGAAAAGCTCGGCTTCAAGGACCGCCAGACGCTCGCGGTGATTGAATCGGGGCAGCGTAAGCTTTCGGCTGAGGAACTGGTGCGCGCAATGCAGGTATTCGGAGTGGACCTCGAATACTTTACCGACGGCTTTCGCCTGGTTGGGGAAGGCAGTTTCTCGTGGCGCGCGAAGAATGCCGCGCCGGGCCTGCTGGACAAGTTCGAGGCGCGCGCGGGACGGTGGATCGCGACGTATCGAAATCTTGGGGAGGGAAAGGAAAAACCTGGGAGTACCCTTCAGAGGCGCCTTCCGCTGACGGAGCGAAGCACGTTCGAGGTGGCGCGTGCCGCCGCCGAAGCGCTCGGCACGGAATGGGGTCTCGGCGAGATTCCCGCGCAGTTGCTCGAAAGGCACGTCCGGGAGCAGCTTCGCGCGCTTGTGCTGTATGTGGATGCGCCTGCGGGCATTTCCGG
>CAYXRK010000358.1:0-2063 GCA_964467615.1 uncultured Nitrospirales bacterium
GGCAAAATGGGAATCGTCAAGCGTAGCGCTCCGCAACGCACGCCTTGCGGCTTCGGGAACGCTAAACGGACCAAAAATGTCGTCGGAGCGTCTCGCTGCGATTCTGGATGACGTCAAATCCTCAGATGCGAAAAGCGTGGCCCGCGCCAGAGTGCCGACCCGTCGCGCAGTTGCGCGTCCCGTCGCTCGCGACAGCAAGCTCGAAACAGGCCAATACAATCTCAACAACCTCAGCGGCGCCCTACCCAAAGTAGTGGCCCCCAACGTTGCTGCCGGCGGCGCATTCGCAGCCACCGGAGCATTCGGCGCCCAAGGCGGCGGCTTCGGGGGTGGAGCAACGGGCGGCGCCGCGGGCGGCGGCGGTTTCGGCGGCGGCGCCGCGGGCGGCGGCGGCGGCTTCGGGGGTGGCGCGACAGGCGGCGGAGGCGCTCAAGGCGGTGCAGGCGGCGGAGGATTTGGCCAAGGCGGCGGAGGCAGCGGCTTCCCTCACATCATCTTCCTGACCACCACCATCAACGATCTTCAAGTAGGTGAAATGCCCAACTGGCTTATCCGCTACTCCCAAGGCCAGTTCTAAGTCCGTTCCCAATCTCGGCGGGACGTTTGGCCTTCTCGACATATTTCCGGTTCGCCATGCAATGGGCAGTTGATCGCTCAACCATGCACGGCCCGGCGCATTCGGGTCAGTTCCCGCGGCGCCTGTCGATGAAGTTGTTTTGGTTCCAGTTCGTTTTGACGTCGTCGCGGCGTGACTTGCGATCATCCTGGCGAGCGTGGCGCGTGTTTTTGCGATCGGCCTGCTGTACGTGCCGATCGGCGCGGCGGTTGTCGCCTTTGGACTCGAAGCGCTGAATCGGCGTGCCGAAGTCTTTGTAGTTCGCGCGTGCTTGGCGATCCGCTTGACGTTGTTGTTTCCCGCCTTCGCGCTCGTACGACTCGACGATTTTCCGCGCGAGCTTGTCGTTGTCTTTCGCTTGCCGATTGAAAGTCTTTTGGCCGTCTTGGTGGCTTACGCTGCGCTCCGCCCGACGCTGCTGGATTTTTGCTGCGTGTGCCATGGACTTCTCTGTCGCACGTTGCTGTTTCTGAACGCGATACTCACGAGAGCGTTGCGGAACGATCGCGTTCTTCACGCCCTTGCCGGTTTGTTTAACGCCGTTGACGACGCCGTTCAGAGCGGTTTCCGCGCCCTGACCCACGGCCTTGAGCGCATCGAGTATGCCGGCATCGGCGGTCGTTGCGGACATCGCCACGACGGTCAACGCGACACCAAACAGGACTACGCTACGATTTAGCAGCCCAATCATAGGGCCAATTCTATGCCATTTTGTTTGGGGGTACAACCCCTGCTGCCTTCCGGCGGACGCTGCAACTATGGCCCGAATTCGTTGGTATTCACACGATGATCATGGGCCGACCACGACCTTCACGGTCTCGCTTTGTACCCGCACCCGCGGGACTTTGAGCAACAAATTCAGCCCATATCCACGTCCGTTCATTTCCGGCGCGGGGGACCACTCGTCCGCGACGTCCGAGTCTGTCGCGTAGGTGAATTGGAGAATGTACGTGCCTACCTTGTCGAAGTTTTCAGGACGCAGTTTGATGTTGGCGAAGAAGCCGTGATCGTCGATCGTTCGGTAGGGATCGAACGTTGCACCCGGCCCGATCCGAACAAAATCTTCTGGACGTATCGGGTTCATGTTGCCGCACATTGCGATGGGTCTGTTTACGTCCTCGCCATCTGGGCCGGTAATCGTAACGTCGCAGATCGGGTAGCGCCGATTCATCCCTGAACCGTCGGTACTTCCAACGAGATAGATGGTCTCGTCGGTCGTGTTCGTTATCGAGACGTGTATTGTCGGGGCCTCGCCCAGCCGAATTGAGGCGTTTTCCACGTCGAGCGTGCAGGGCAGATCTTGCGGCGTGAGGTCGACACGATTGCGTGCGAGGTCAGCCGCGCGAATACTCGCGACATTCAGGACAAGCGGCGTCACCAATACGCCGGCAAGGGCTAGGAGTCTGACTCCGAATTGGTTTTCTTTCCGTTGATGTCAGGTGTATTT
>CAYXRK010000359.1:0-2034 GCA_964467615.1 uncultured Nitrospirales bacterium
CGTCGGCGATCCGTACGGAAAAATCAACGATGTTTCCAGTGTCGTCATCGGGCTGACGGCGACCGTGATTCTCTTTGCGCTGTATCAAATTCACCGCACATCCGCACCGACAACCAGCCTGATTGCGTTCGTGATCGGCGCAGTCGCAATGCTGATCGGAGCAACGCTTCAAGCCTTGCTTGTCATCACAGGCACAGCCTACGGCGACATTGTCACCTTCGTGTTTGGTATCTACGGCGCATCACTCTTGACCTTTGGCTGGCTCGCCATTTCGAGCGGAATCCTGCCCCGCGCCCTGGCGTGGATGGGAATCGCCGCTGGTCTCGGCTACGTGCTGGTTACTTCTGGCTTCCTCCTCGGCGGACCGAACAACATGCTGACCTACATCGGCGGCGCGTTTTCCATCATTGCCTATCCCGTTTGGGGATTCTGGCTCGGACGCATCTGGTTGCGAAACGCGAAAGGATAATCATGTTCACCGTCTACTACACCCTCATCGGCATCGTTGCCTTCTTCATCGCCGCGCTCATCCTCGGCACGTGGCTTCGCGCTCATCGCACCAAAGCGGATGCCGAAAAATCCAGCCGCGTCATGCACTTCTTCTTTTTCGCGGGTCTGGTCGCGCCGCCGCTCATCGCCATCTTCTACCCAGGTCTCACCCGCTTCGACGCCCTCCTCGGTCTGCCCTCGCTTCCGTTCAAGCCGTTCTTCCTCGCGCTCGGAATCCTGCTCGCCATTCCAGGCTTGTACTCCCTCGGCGTCACCAACAAACTCCTCCGTTCGCTCGGCAGCGGAACCAACGCCTTCATCCTCACCAAGAAAATTGTGGATGACGACATCTACAAGCGGACTCGCAACCCGATGTCGCTCGGATTCTATTTATTTGCCCTCGCCCTCGGCTTCGCTTCAAACTCGACCTTTGTCCTGCTCGCTGTTTCCCTGGGCTTGATCCCCGCCCATGCCTTTTTCCTCAAATACTTCGAAGAAGTCGAACTTGAACTACGTTTCGGCGAATCGTATTTGGAATACAAGAAGACCGTGCCGTTTCTGATTCCGAGATTCAAGTAGTACCGCAACATTTATGTTGCCTCTCGGAAAACGCAAGATAAATCTTGCGGTACAAAAAATTAACCAAAGGAGAATACAAAATGATCGTCAACTTGCTCGTTCTACTCATCGTCATTGCAATCACCGTATTTCTCGGCAGGCTCACATACCGCGCCGTCAAAGCGCAACGGATGTGGGTCAAGATTCTTGGCGGGCTGGGCGCGGGGTTGCTCACGCTCGTCTTTGCCGCGGTATCCTTCCTCGGAACCAAAGGCTTCTTCGGCGTCCACTTCGCGGGCGGGGGCGACGCGCGAAACATCACCGTCGAAGGCACGCCCGAACAGATCGCGCGCGGCGAGTACATCGTCAGCCTCGGCTGTATCGGCTGTCACGGCGCGAACGGTTCGGAGGCGCTACCTCTCACGGGCGGCGTGGACTTGGCCGCGGAGGACGGTTTTGGCTTCGTGGGCAAGACCGTGACCGCAAACCTCACCCCCGGCGGCGATCTAGCGAACTACACCGACGGCGAAATCTTCCGCGTCATCCGTCGCAGTGTGGATAAGGATGGCCGCAAACTGGCGTTCATGTCTTTCCTCTCCTATAACCAACTGAGCGACGCGGACATCGAAGCGGTCATCGCCTACCTGCGCTCGCTTCCCGCTGACCCTGGAACAGGCGCGGGCGGAGACGAGTTGACCTTCCTCGGAATGCTCATGTTCGGCTCGGGACTCGTCCCTGGCGCGACGCCTGTTGAAGGCGTAGTCACTGCTCCGCCCGCTGGCGCGACTCCCGAATACGGCAAGTACGTCGCCACGCTGGCCGATTGCCGCGGCTGTCACGGCTCGGACATGACGGGGACTCCTGCAGGCGGATTCGATCATGCAACGCCGACCCCGCGTCCCTTCGTTGGCCCATTGCCTCTCGATGATTTCTTCCACACCATGCGGACGGGTATCCGCCCCAGCGGCGCGGCATTCACTGCGGGGA
>CAYXRK010000360.1:0-2024 GCA_964467615.1 uncultured Nitrospirales bacterium
TGCTCGACGCGCAGTTTCAATCGTGGCTCGGCGTATGGGAAGTGCAGCGCGTTGAGCGCGGCGTGGGGATGGCCGTGAAAGACCTGCTGACGGGTGAGGAGCGGTTCGTCCACGAGATCAGCGGCTCCCGCGGAGTCGGAGCACGCGACGCCCTGCTGGGCCGAGTGATAGACGCTGATGGCGTCTCGTTCTTGGGCGGCATCCATCCGCAACCGCTGGCGCCGGGTGACGCCGACGTCGTTGTGCGCGAAGTGCGACGCGCCTGCCGCGTCCGCACGCGCCCAGTGCGCGCGGATAAGCTGCGAGAGGTCGGGCTTCAACTCCTTGTCATTGACATCTGGCGCGACCTCGCCGCGGAGTTGCGCAAGCCGCGGGCGATGCCGACGCTCACCAACACGGATGGCGATCCGTTCGTGATGACCACGGATCATTTTGATATTGTGGCGCCGGATTCGGCGATAGTGGTCGCTCGCCTGGCGACATTCGCTGGCGCGAGTGAGCCGGAGGACGACGAGCATGGCGAGACCTCGATCACCATCACCAAGCCCGGCAACGCCAGGATGAGGCACTGGGACAATACCGTGATTGGGCGGATCGTGATCGCCGACGGCCGGATGCGTGTCGAATCCAACTCCGTGCGCCGCGCGGACGGGCTGCGTCGCGCGCTGGCGTCGCACTTGGGGGAGCTCGTGCGGCACCGCCTTCGCGATGAGACCGACGCGAAAGAGATGTTTGCCCGTGCCCAGCGCTCGTCACCGCGCGGGAAGATCGAAGCCCGACCCGCAAAAGAGCCCGAGCTCAAAGCCATCGAGCGCGAGTTCAAGGAACGTCACATGACAGCCTGGGTTGATGAAGCCATCCCTGCGCTCGGCGGACTCACACCTAGAGAAGCGTCGAAGTCGGCACGCACGAGGAGAGATCTTGATCTCCTTTTGCGTGAGTTGGAGAATGCCGAGTCGCGGCTGCTGGCGGACGATCGGTTCGACGTGGGACGCCTGCGCGCGGTACTTGGAATGCCGCGGTAGGGCGACCGATGTCGCCCACTCCATTATATGCACGAACTTGCAGTAATCGCCAACTATTGCATATAATGATTTCATGGTGCGGGCTGCGCAGCGAACGGTGTACGACCGCAGAGCACGAGAGGCGTTTCACACTCTCGTCCTTTCGCACCTTCGGGAGCGCGTAGCCCTCAGTCAGTGGCGCATGAAGGGCGGGGTAAACCTGCGCCTCTTTTTCAAGAGCGTTCGGTACTCCGAAGATATGGATCTCGACGCGGAGCCCAAGGCACGTCTGGCGCTGAAAGGCGCGATCCGAAGCTTCCTCGACGACATGACGCTTCGGCGACGTTTGGCGGAACTGGGAATACGAGATGTGCTAACCAATGAACGTCCCGCCAAGGACACCGAGACGACCCTTCGCTTCAAGCTTCGACTTGAAATCGGCGGGGGAATCGAGCTTCCGACCAAAGTTGAGGTCTCCTTCCGCGGACGAGCGCGAAACGATGCCGTCGTTGAGGAGCCCGCCAATCCAAAGATCGTCGGGCTGTACCTCGCGCGACCGCAACTCCCGCTCGTGCTGCCGCACTACGATCGGAGCGCCGCCATTCGACAGAAAATCGCTGCTCTCGCGGGGCGCGCCGAAGTGCAAGCACGCGATGTCTTTGACCTTGCAGTGCTGTCAACTGTTAGCGAACACCCAAATGCGGCCACGACCGAACACTTGAAAAGCGGCCACGGCAGGTAGGGACGCGGCGACAGGTTTGAGGGATTCCTCCCTCAGCCTGATCAATGCCCAACTACCTGAAGATGCCGAAGCAGCAACAAGTTACCGCGCTCCTCGCCCTGGACTGGAGCTATCGACGGATCGAAGCCGAGACCGGCGTGCGCCGCGAAACGGTCAGCCTGTACGACCGTCGCCGCCGTTCAAATGCGGCCAAAGTGTTCCCCGGCTCCGATGCGGCCGATCCGCCCGTCCCCGAGGGAGAAGCCGCGGACAACAGCGCAAATGCGGCCAAAGTGTTC
>CAYXRK010000361.1:0-1982 GCA_964467615.1 uncultured Nitrospirales bacterium
AGCGCGCTGGTGTCGATGTAGATCATCAGTACCGTGCGCTCCGGCGCATATCTCCCACCACTGGCGCAGTCACTTTCTGGCGAGCAAGAAATTGCCGCATCCGGCGAACCTCGACCGTTCCGATCGCGCGGGCCTCGGCGCTCAGCGTCAGCCGTCCGTCCGAGGCAAGCTCGCCAATCAGCGTATCGCCTTCGCCGACGCCAAGCTGCTTTGCCGACGCCGCCGGAAGCCGCACCGCCAGGCTGTTACCCCACTTCGACACCAGCAGTCCCACACGCTCGCCGGTTTTCGCCGCTTTCATCTTCCTGCCTCTATGTATATCCATGTAGATACATGGTAGCTGCACTGCCGGAGCAGGTCAAGTTCCTCGGCGGAATTGAAGTGAGCCGGGTTGGAATCGAACCAACGACCTAGGGATTATGAGTTGAAGTTTTATAATTAAATCGAAGCGTTAACGGCCCGCCCTCACCCGCCGACGTACGAAGAGACTCGCCAAGCACCGCACGTATTTGTCACGTTCCTTGCTGGATGCTTCGTTCAACCGCTCTGCCACGACAACTCAAGCTGTTTGGCGATGCGACGCCCATGTGATAACGCCACTTCATTCAATGTCAGCACGGGGCGAATACGGCGGGCTGCGGCAAGCGCATCGCGCGCCTCGTCACCACGCCCCAGACTTAGAAGCGCCGCCGCCTCCAGTACGCGAGCAAGATGAAGCCTTGAATCACGCCCGCCACTGGTGCGCGCCTCTTGTAAGGCTTCTTCTGCGCGGCCGGCGCGCAGCAGGAAGCCGCCGAGCGCCCAACCCCAGAAGCCGAGACGCCGGTCGCGTGGACTGATACGCATCCCATAGCGCATTTTTTCGATCCCGGTATCGAGTTGGCCAAACAGGGCGTGCGTTGCGCCCAGAGCGACATGGGCTTGTGCGTTGCTTGGGTCGATTTCAAGTGAACGCTTCAGGATTTCTATTCCGCGGTCATGTTGCCCAAGGTCGGCCAGAGCGCAGCCCGCGTAGCCGAGCACCTCCGAACTGCCTTCATCGAGCAACATCGCCTGCTCGGCAGCTTCAATCGCATCATTCACCAGAATTGGCGAACCCTGGATTAGGCCTGTGTTTCTACCGATAGCGGTAACAAGTGCGAATTGAGCACGCGCAAGCCCAAACGTCGGATCTATCTCAACTGCACGCTGAAGCTGGGACCGGGCCTCGGTGATCGCCTCCTCGTTCCATCCCTTCAAAGCGATTGCGCCCAAAGCCTGGCGATAACATCCCCACGCATCGATATTCTCGGGGCGCCGACGACGAATCAACGCGATCTCGGCACGCGTGAGCTCGGGTTCAAGTTCGGAAATGATCCCCCGCGCAATGTCGTCCTGCAGATCAGCTGTTTCGGCGCGCTTACGTTCGAAACGACCAGACCATAATATGCGTCCCGTTTCCGCTTCTGTCAGCTGGGTCGATACACGCACCTTATCATCCATGGGACGCACACTGCCCTCGACAATATATCGGACACCGAGCTGGCGTGCGATTTGCGAAATGTTTGCGTCACGATCCCGGAACACAAACGATGAGGCGCGCGAAATCAAAAGAAATCCTGCAACGCGTGCCAACAGCGCAATGACGTCCTCCGCAAGACCGTCGGCCAGGAAACCGATTCGGCCGTCCTCGGACAAGACGCTGAAAGGCAATACCGCGATCGAAGGTTTTTCCGGAACCGCGATTCCCGGCTCGGCGCCAACAGCTCGCGACGGTGGAAGCGTGAGGCCCGCCGCCCGAATGCGGAACGCCCGCACCGGGTGAGGAATATTCTTGACGTTCTGCTCGCCCTGATCAGTGAACGTCGCGCTCACTCGGCCCCGGACGGCGCCCTGGACTGCGTCCGAAATCGTAACTCCCCCAGGCTCGGCTAGTCCCTCCAATCGAGCCGCGATGTTGACCCCGTCGCCATACACCGTACCGTCGGTCTTCTCCATGACGT
>CAYXRK010000362.1:0-1945 GCA_964467615.1 uncultured Nitrospirales bacterium
CGAATTCCTGCGCGTCTTTCAGTGTGCCGACGGCGATCTCGACCTCGGATATTCCCACCGCCAGCGAGAGCAGGTTGCGCACTCTCACTTCATCTTCGAGTCTGATTTGAATCTGTACGGCGTGGTAGTGCATATCGAGCAGAATGAACAGCGACGACCCGAGTATGGCGAGCGCGATCATGATTTCGATGAGCGTAAAGCCGGCGTCTTGCGATCGTACGCAGCTCGCGCGGCACAGCGTTCGATTTTGGATTGTGGATTGTGGATTGTGGATTGAAATACGCGATGGGCCATGCGCGACCGATATCCGTCGTTCGTCGTGTCGGTAGACGCAAAGCGCTATTGCGCGGGCGATTCGCAATTTAGAGGCCCGGTTCGGCATTCGCCATTTCCTTGCCGCGCGCGAGGTGCGCGCCGCCCGTGATGGGGTCCCACTCGACGGTGTAGTATTCGCCCTTGGGGCCCTTCAAGAAAAACGACACCGACTGGCTCAGTCCGATGGGCGTCACTTCGACGTCTACCGTGCCTTCCGAAATCTCCTCGCCGCCGAGCAGAACCGATTCTATCAGGATCTCGTCCGGCAGGTATCCGTGGTCGAGAAGAGCGTCCTGCACCTCGTCGCGCTGCTCTTTGCCATCGACTTCCAGCGTGAAGTCCTTTTCGAACAGGGGTTTGAACTCGCCCAGCAGGCTTTCGCGCGGCACATTCTTCGCCTGCGCCAGCAAGGACCGCTGGAACGCCTTGTCCAGTTCGAGTTGGACCTCTTCGCGCTGAAGTTCGAGGTCTTCGACGGCGCCGGTAGCGATCAGTTCCTGAATCGTCAACGCGGCGCCCGCGCCAGTGGATAGTCCGTTGGCCTGTTTGTCCTGGTCCGTCGATAGCCCGACGCTATCTTTACCCTCAATGCCCGAAAGGCCCCCCGACTTGGTGCTGGAGTTGATCGCAAGGTCGTCTTCGGACCACTTCAGGCTGTAGTACTCGCGTTTCGCCAAATCGAACCGCACCGTGATCGGCTCATGGTTCAATGCGCTGTACGCAATCGCCGAACGGCCATAGTTCGCGAGGTGGCGCGCGGACCCTTCGAGTTGGGAAGACAACAGCGCGGGCATGAGCTGGGGCATGGCGATACTGAGTATGAGCGCGATAATGAAAATAACGAACATCAATTCGAGAAGGGTGTAGCCTTCCCGATCGCGGCGCGGCGAAGCCGCCACCGGCCCCGTCTTAAACGGTCCCGATGGCCCTCCCCCGCCGTCGTGCGCGGGCTGAATGGGTGTGAATCGATGCATGGGTCACGTCAACGCAACGTTACGTTGGTTGTTGCAGGTTCCAGCTCTGCACATCCGCGTTTTCGCCTTCTCCACCCGCCGCGCCATCGGCACCGAGCGCGACGATATCGAAGTCGCGTCCGTTTTGGCCGGGGCTGGTGTACAGGTATGGATTGCCCCAAGGGTCCTTCGGGGCCGTCTCGACGTCGTTGAGATAGTTCTTGCCGGACGCGTTCTTGATGAGCGCTTCGAGGCCTTCGCTCGTCGTCGGGTACCGCACGTTGTCGAGTTTATACAACTGCAGGGCGGTCTTAAACGAACTGATCTGCGCGCGCGCGGACACTTGCGCCGCCTTTCCAGCGGCGCCCATGAACCGGGGCACGACAATGGCCGCGAGCATGCCGATGATGACAATCACCACCATGAGTTCGATGAGCGTGAAACCGCTGTCCCGGCGTGCCGCGCGCCGCCGTTGTAAAACCCGTTGTGTTCGCATGATTCGATCTCCTTTCTACATGCCCGAGGTGATGTCGAAGATGGGCAATAGTATCGACATAACCAAAAACCCGACGAAGACGCCCATGACCAGGATCATCATCGGTTCGAGCAGACTTACAATGCCGTCTACCGTCAACTCGATATCGTCGTCATAGGTGTCCGCGACTTTGATAAGCATA
>CAYXRK010000363.1:0-1883 GCA_964467615.1 uncultured Nitrospirales bacterium
TCCACCGCCCGGAGCGATCAAATCCTCGCGCATACGCCGATGGGACGGTTCGGCCAACCGGAGGATGTCGTTGGCGCGGTGCTTTGGCTCGCGTCGGACGCCGCGCGGTTCGTCACCGGGGCGGTGATACCGATTGACGGCGGATTCTCTGCATATTCCGGGGTGTGAGGACTCTGTCATGTTGAGCGAAGCGAAACATCTCTCACCCATCGGTAAGCTCAAGGCCCCCTTTCCCGGTCGTCCTGAGGGTGTCGAAGGATGCGGGAAAGGGGGCCTTGAGCGTTCATTTTGCCGACAGCCTCCAATGGCCCACTTCCACCCATGAATCTCTCCGGCCACAAACCGAAGCGCGAATTTTTCATCGCGATCGACTCGGACGGTTGTACCTTCGACACGATGGAACTCAAACACAAGGAGTGCTTTATTCCGAATACGATTCAGCATTGGGGGCTGCAGGCCGTTTCGAAATACGCGCGGCAGGCGGCGGAGTTCGTCAATCTCTACTCGAAATGGCGCGGGATCAACCGTTTTCCGGCGCTGACCATGACGCTCGACTTGCTGCGCGAATGGGACAAAGTGCGGCAGCGCGGCCTCGCCATTCCCGAAACGCCAAACCTCAACACATGGATCGAGACCGAGACCAAGCTGGGCAACCCGGCGTTGAAGGCCTATTGCGCCGCACATGAGGACGCGGACATGCACCGCGCACTGCGGTGGAGCGCTGCGGTGAATGCGTCGATTGAGCAAATGGTCGAGGGCGTCCCGCCGTTTCCATATGCCCGCGAATCGTTCGAGCGCGCCGGCGCGAAGGCGGACTTGCTCGTGTGCTCCGCGACGCCGCAGGACGCGCTGGTTCGCGAGTGGGAAGAGCATGGCATCGCAAAGTACGTGTTCGCGATCGCGGGCCAAGAGCAAGGCTCGAAGAGTCAACACATCGCGCAGGCCGCTGCGAAAAAGTACCCGCCGCACAAGATGCTCATGATCGGCGACGCGCCCGGCGACATGAAAGCCGCCCGCGCGAATGACGCTCTGTTCTATCCAATCCTTCCCGGCGACGAGGAAAGGTCGTGGCGCAGGTTCCACGACGAGGCGCTTGATCGCTTCTTTAGCGGCGTATACGCGGGCAACTACGAGGCGGGACTAATTGCCGAGTTCGACGCGAAACTGCCGAACACGCCGCCGTGGAAGAATCTAGCCTGATAGACGGTGTCAAGCGGCGCTGGAACGATCAATCGACGAGGTTCGAGTTGCGCTGTTTCCACCAGGGGCGGGTGAGGACGGCCATCCAGACGGCGCAGATGAGAAGGCCGAAGGCTTCGCGGGCGAGCTCGACGTTGTGATTGCTCATTTTGGGTTCGCGGAGGAGCATGACGGTGTCGAGGTCCCAGCCGGGGGTCTGGTACGCGGCGATGGCAACGTAGACGACCAAGCCGATCGGCGCAAAGACGGTGTACCGTTTGGCGATCGCCATGCCAGTGATGATGGCGGAGTAGCCGTAAAGGGCAATCCAGCGGATCGGGTCGGGGTCGTTGTATTGCACCGCCATGGAGAAGAGGAACATGAGGAGCATGACGATGTTGGCGGCGCGGAACACGGGAGATATCTCCGGGGCGTGGAAACGCGGAATCGTAGCACAGCGGGTGCGGGGTAGAAAGGCTCAGCGCAGAGGAAATTGTAGCGCCTGCCTCGATGAGGCCGGCGCGGGCTTACGCTGATCGCCCCAACTTTTGCCGTTTGACGCTGCTCTGGTGATGGGCGACGCTCGATACGAGGGCGGGCGTCTGGGCGTGCGCCCCTTTCGTCGCAACCGGCGCGACGGTGGGGGGAAAAATCTAGCGCGGGGGGTGGGGGGTGTTTTTGTTTTTTAGGCGGTGTTTACGCGA
>CAYXRK010000364.1:0-1881 GCA_964467615.1 uncultured Nitrospirales bacterium
TGCCGTGAAGGTCGGCGGCGTGCCCGCGTACAAGCGAAAAGCCGGTGAAGGTCCGGTGGTTCTTGCGGCGAGGCCGGTGACCGTCTACTGGTTGCACATCCATGCCCTCGCCTGGCCGACGATCGACTTCGAGATGTGCTGCAGCCGGGGAACCTATGTGCGATCGCTGATCCGCGACTTGGGGCAACGACTCGGCACCGGCGGTTGCTTGACGTCGCTCACGCGGAGCCAGGTCGGCCCGTTTAAGGTAGAGAATGCCTGGTCGCTCGAATCCCTGCGCGGGGCGGCTGGGCCAAGCGAATATCTGTTGGATCTCGAAGCGGCGCGGACCGCGTTGGCGCCCGGTTGCGTTGTGATCCCGCCGCGCCCGCGATCATGCGGGTGAGGACTGTTCGGAATTCGCGCCCATGAGAATCGCCATTGTAACGCCCGCACCGGCAGGCTCACGCAAGGGAAACCGCGTGACGGCCCTGCGGTGGGCGAGAATCCTTCGCGGACTCGGACACCGTATCGCGGTCATGGAGACTTGGGACGGTCGACCGTTCGACTTGATGGTGGCTTTGCACGCACGGCGGAGCGCGGCCTCCATCGAACGGTTCCACCGGGAACACCCGGATGCTCTATTGATCGTCGCGTTGACCGGGACCGACCTTTACGGCGACATCAAGACAAGCCACGCGGCCCGGAAGTCCCTTGAACTCGCGTCCCGCCTCGTCGTCCTGCAGCCCCTCGGCCTCCGCGAACTTCCAAAACACCTGCGACGAAAGACGCGGGTCATTTATCAGTCGGTCAAGAAGCCGCGAGCACCGGTCCGTCCGTTGAAGCGCACTTTCGAAGTATGCGTGATAGGACATTTGCGGCCCGTGAAGGACCCCTTCCGGACGGCTATGGCTGCGCGGCAGCTGCCTCCGTCTTCGAGAATCCGTGTGACGCACTTGGGCGCCGCTCTCAGCAAGGCGATGTCTGTCCGCGCGCGTAAGGAAATGCAACGGAACCGGCGCTATCGCTGGCTCGGGGAGGTTCCTCGTGCGAAGGCTCTGCGCATTCTCGCTCGAAGTCACCTCTTGGTGCTCACCTCGCGGCTGGAGGGAGGCGCCAACGTGGTCTCCGAGGCGCTTGCCGCCGGCGTTCCGATCGTGAGTTCGCGGATCGCGGGTTCGATCGGCATTCTTGGGTCCGACTATCCCGGATACTTTCCCGTCGGCGACACGCGAGCGTTGGCCGCGATGCTTGGGCGAGCGGAATGTGACCGCCAGTTCTACCGATCACTCAAGGATCGCTGCCAGCGTCGAGCCCCATTGGTCACCCCGGCGCGCGAGCGGCTAGCGTGGAAAGGACTTCTAAGCGAATTTCGATGTTAAACAAAATTTTCCACCGATTGGTTGTGCGCTTCTAACTCCTTATACCACAGCTATTTATGAACGCAAACTCCCAGCCAACGGGCATTTTTCTTGACGTGTTAGATTTAGGACTTGACAAATGAACTTCTTTTGTTATATTAGTAGATCGTTCAACTAATGATGGGGGGTTGAACAACGACACTGATTGGTCCAATGAGCACGACGAAAACACGACTTGTGGATACCGCGCGAATGTTGTTTCTCCAGAAAGGTTATGAGGCCACCGGCGTTGCAGAAATCCTACGCGAAGCCGACGTCAACAGCGGCAGCCTCTATTACTTCTTCAAGTCCAAGGAGGAGTTGTTGTTGGCGGTGCTGGATTGGTACGTTGCCAATCTCTACCCCGAGGTGATCGATCCGGCCGCCGCCCAAACGAACGACCCGATCGAACGCGTCTTCAAAGTGCTGGAGGGGTATCGTCAGTACCTGACCATTACCGAGTGCCGTCAAGGTTGCCCGATCGGGAACTTGGCCTTGGAAA
>CAYXRK010000365.1:0-1873 GCA_964467615.1 uncultured Nitrospirales bacterium
CGGCGAGCAACAGACCCGCGGACCACTGGTGCGCGATAGCGCACGCGAGCGCGAACGGCGGATGGAACGCGAGCCGGCGCGCGGCGTAGTACGCAGCGAGGCCCGCGACGAGAAGTTTGAGGACCGCCGAAACGGTCAACGCGGCGCCGAGCGGCATGATGTAGAAAGGCAGCGTAAACGGCGACAGGCACCGCGTGTACCACGTTGCAAAAAAAGGCCTGCCCCGTTCTTCGAGTGGATTCCAAAGCAGATCGCTGAAACTATTCCCGCGTTCGGCGATGTACGCGTAGGCGGGGAGATAGGTGATGCCTTCGAGACGGTCGAGCGAAGAGACCGCCGAATCGGACGACGCAACTCCGTCGGCTCGCCACGGCGCCAACTCCGCGATCGCGTCAGTTCGCGCTGGTACCTCGCCGCGCATCGCCGGTAACGAGGGCGCAAGTGCACACACGATTAACAGCGTGACGCCCGCGATGTCTTCGAATCGGCGCTTCATCATTTGAACCGCATCGCTGCTCAGCGCCTTGGGCAGCCGCCTGGGGCTAGACCGCGAACGCGGCCGCCTCGAGCGCTTCCTTGAACGCGGCCACGAAGCGCGCCGCGAGCGCCCCGTCGATGACCCGGTGATCGCTCGACAGCGTCACCTTCATCATGGGCCGAATGACGACTTGCCCTTCGCGCACGACGGGGCGGTCTTCCATGCGCCCGATGGCTAGTATGGCGCTGTCGGGCGAATTGATGATCGCGGTGAACTGGTCGACGCCGAAGGCCCCGAGGTTCGAGACGGTAAAGGTGCTGCCGGCGTAGTCGTCAGGTAGAAGACGATGGGTCTTCGCTTTCTCCGCAAGCTTGGCGGCGGCTTCATTGAGTTTGCGCAGCGTCATTTCTTGTGCATCGCGAATCACGGGGACAATCAGTCCTTCGTCGAGCGCGACGGCCATGCCAAGATTGATCACGTCCGCGACGTGCACAGCGTCGCCGAGCCACTGCGCGTTTACCGCCGGCACGGCCTTGAGCGCCTGCACCGCCGCCGCGAGCACGAAGTCGTTGTAAGTCGGCTTGAACCCGGCCACAGTCCCTCGCAATTTTTTCGCGGCGGACATATCGACTTCGACCGTCGTGTAGTAATGCGGCGCGCTGAACTTCGATTCGCTCATGCGGCGCGCAACCGTGGCGCGCATCGCCGTTAGGGGCACGCGCGTTCCCGGAGTGAGCGGCTGCTTCACAGCGGCAATTGGCCGGGGCGCAGTGGCCGCCCCGCTTTCGGCGAACGCGCGGACGTCTCGTTCGATGACGCGGCCATTGGGCCCGGTGCCGTTCACGCGCTCGATGGAGACGCCGAGCTCGCGCGCGACTGCGCCAGCGCGGGGCGATACCGCCCTGATCGCGCCCATCACGGCGGCCGCTACGGCTGGCGCCGCCGATTTGGCGAAGACCATCGTTTGGATCGATGGCGCGGTTGTTTCCGCCGCCGCAAGCGCGGCGTCCGGAACCGGCTCATTCGCCTCACCGACGTACGCGACGAGCTGCATCACCGGAACGATCTCGCCGGGCCGCGCGAGAATTTTGCGCAACACTCCGGCGGCCGTCGCTTCGCAATCGATCTCGGCTTTGTCGGTTTCGACCGAAAATAGCGGCTCGCCCTTGGCGACGGCATCGCCCTCGGACTTATACCACTCGACGATTTTGGCCTCTTCGACCGATTGGCCGAGTTGGGGTAGTTTTATTTCGTGCATGATGGCGGCGATTTACTCGAAGTTGTCCAGGAATTTCACGCCCTCGCGAATGAGGGCCGCGATGGGAGAGTCAGCGGCTAGACCGCACACGCGAGCGAGGACTGCGTCGATACCTTCCTCCCGCCGTATGCGAACCA
>CAYXRK010000366.1:0-1868 GCA_964467615.1 uncultured Nitrospirales bacterium
AGATATCGCTGGAATTATCGTATCTTTCGGATAAATCGTTCCTCGAGGAGTTCTTCGAGACCGAGTTCGACACGGGCAAAGAGCAGGAGACGTTGCTGTATCTGAAGAAGCAGCGCGACAACTGGGCCTTCACGGCGGCGTTGCAGGCTCGGATCCTCGACTTCACCACGCAGACGGAACGGACCCCCGACTTCAGCTTGCACCTCGCCGGCGAATCGCTGGCCAACGGGGCCACTTGGTTCAGTGAGAACCGCGCCGGGATCGTGCGCTACCGCGCCGCCGACCAGACCTTCCGCGAATTTCTGCGCGACGGCTCCACCCTTAGTTCCGGATCGACCGCCCGCGCGGATACCCGCCAAGAAGTCGGCCTACCGGTCGACGCCGGCCCATGGAGATTCGTACCCTTTGTCGCCGGAAGGGGCACAGTCTGGGATGAGTCGCCGTACGACGGCGGACTCGTGCGTGGCTTCGGAATCGCCGGCGTTCGTGGGAGCATGTATTTCACGCGGACCTATCCCGACGTGCGGTCCCCCATGTTCGACGTGGACGGCGTCCGTCACATCATCAAACCCAACATCACCGCGTGGACCTCTGAATCCAATCGCGACAAAGAGGATCTATTCCCCTTTGATGAAACCGTGGAAGAGATCGCTGCGACCGACGGCGTAACCGTAGGCGTTCGGCAGCGGTTTCAAACCAAACGCGGGGCCGGCGATAACCGCCGGATCGTTGATGTTCTAACGCACGATCTGGAACTGGGTGTGTTCAACGACGCCGAGAGCGACGAGATCACCAACGGCTTTACCTCCTTCAGCCGCCCCGAAAACAGCATCTCCCACAACTACGTCAACTCCGCGACCATCTGGCGGATCAACGACCGGACGGCCCTGCTCTCCGAGTCGAACTACGACCTGAACGACGCTCAGATCGACGTTTTGAACGTCTCCGTCGCCGTCGAGCGGACCCCGCGACTCAGTTACCTGATCGGATACCGATTGATTGACGAGAGCGAATCGAACCTCCTCGGCTTCGATATGAACTATCGCCTGACGGAGAAACACACCCTTGCCGTTCGCGAGTTGTTCGAACTGGATCGGGGCCGGACGTTGGACTTCACCGTGGCCTTCATCCGCAAGTTCCCGCGATGGTACGGGGCGATCTCGTTCGAGCTCGATCTGGCCGAGAATGATTTCGGCGTCTCCATGAGTCTCTGGCCGGAGGGTCTGCCGCAAGCGGCGCTCGGCTCTCGCCGGTTCACAGGCCTGGCCAACACCACCAGCCTCCGCAACGACTGATCCTTCTGAAATTGAGCAACTCACAGACTCTCCGTAGTTCGACCCGGGGAGATAAATACACGGTGAGCGGACGTTTGCCTCACTGAACAATCTGCGGGAAAACCCGATGGTCATACGGCAAAAAAACTTGTGAATCTAGGAAGTTTTCGGTTGACAGGTTTGAATCCGTTACGGTAATATGCGGACCGCTGATAGACCGGGCGGCGTATCGGTCGTATTTTCACGATACAGACCCCCCGGCATTTCCAACGGGGTTGGAAAAGAGGGGAGACCAGTAGGAGGTGCGGTAGGACCAAAGTGTGCTTTAGGTGTGCGCATCAGGTAAAATAGGGCGCGCAAACCGGAGCGATGGCAGCCGCCCGGCGACAACCTGTGATTTTTCTCGGGAGGGGGAGATAACATTCGGCGACGCACCCGTTCGCACGGGTTGCGGCGCTGAATGTTTTTTACGGAGCGTCGCTGGGTGAGCGCTTCGAGTTGAAGCGAAGCGGCGGTCACTGTGTTTGTATAGTCAGGTTCGTTGCGACGTGGTTCTGGCCGGTCGGCTACTTTTTCTTTGCGGCGCGTTTGGAG
>CAYXRK010000367.1:0-1846 GCA_964467615.1 uncultured Nitrospirales bacterium
GGCCATCCCGCCACTGTGCCATAATTAGGCTCATCTTGACAGCACGTTGGAATTAGTAGACTTAAGGCATGGTCTATTATGTTTTCTACTTCACATTTGTAATAGTAAAATGTAGTATAGAACGTGCACAAACATACTTAAGGCACGTTCTATCATGCCCAAGCAGAAGCTTTCCAGCCAAACGCTCCCAAACTCGGTCGCTCTCGCCTTGCAGCGGTTTGGGCGAAACATCGCTCGAGCGCGCAAACGACGGGGGCTCAAGCAAGTCGAGCTCGCCGTAAAAGCGGGGATCTCGAAGGTCACGATGCAATCGGTCGAGCGCGGTGCCTCTACCACCGGCATCGGGGCCTACTTCGCCTGTGCCTGGGCGCTTGGGATATTTGATGAACTGGAAAATCTTCTCGCGCCCGAACGCGATGAGGAGGGCAAGGCTTTCGAAGTTCGCCTGACGCCAAAGCGCGTGCGCGGACAGACCGGGAATCTGAACGATGATTTCTAAACGCGAGGAGTGCTTCGTCTATATCCAGCTCCCGGAGACGTTCGAGACCGTTACTGCCGGCCGCTATCAGCTTGAATCGCATGATGGCGTACCGGTGGGACGGTTCGTCTACGGCCGTTCATACCGAGAGAACGCGAGTGCCGTGCCTCTGGATCCGTTCGACATGCCAATCGTGCCGCGCACCTTCGAGACGGCCAGGATGCGCGGAATTTTCGGCGCATTGCGAGACGCATCCCCGGATTCATGGGGACGCGGTGTGATCGAAAAGCAGCTCAGGCGCACCGATTTGTCGGAGATCGACTATCTCCTTCACTCACCCGAGGATCGTGCGGGCGCGCTTTCCTTCGGGCTCAACGTTGAGCCACCCGCGCCGGCCCGGCGGTTCAATCGAGTGCTGCAACTGGAGGCGCTGCTGCGCGAAGCCGACCGATATATACGGGATGCGGCGCCGGCAACTGACGCGGCCCCCGCGGTCGCGGAACAAGTCGAAGCGCTTGTTCACCCGGGCACGTCACTCGGCGGAGCGCGGCCGAAGAACGTCGTCGAGGACGAAGACGGTCTGTGGGTGGCGAAATTCCCGCATCCCGAGGACCGCTGGAACGCCACGCGCGTCGAGGGGGCGATGCTCGCCCTCGCCCGTGAATGCGGGCTTCGGGTCGCGCAGTCGAGGGTCCAGGCCGTCGGCGGGCGCGACGTGCTGCTGGTAAAACGGTTCGACCGCGAGAAGAAAGACGGCGGTTACCTGCGGCACCGGATGGTGAGCGGCCTGACGGTACTGAGGGCGGAGGACTCGCATCGCGCTCGCGGGCGGTGGTCTTATGCGCTGCTCGCCGATGAGCTGAAGCGCTGGAGCCACCGCCCCGACGACGACCTGCGCGAGCTTTATCGCCGGATGGTGTTCAGCGCGCTCGCCTCGAACACCGACGACCACCCGCGCAATCACGCTCTGATCGCTCCCGGGCGGTCATTCGAGCTGTCGCCGGTCTACGACCTCACCCCGATGCCCCACGTCAGCGTAGAGCGGCGGGATCTTGCGATGACGGTCGGAAAATTCGGACGCTATGCGAACCGGATCAACCTGGTTTCATCGGCGGGAGCGTTTCGTTTGCGCGAAGAAGAGGCGGCGGCGCTGTTCGACGCGATGGCGGAGACAGTCAGGAATCGCTGGCACGCCGTGTTTCGCCGCGAGGGTGTGCCGGAGAAGGACTGTGAAGCAGTCTCGCGGGCTTTCGTTTACGAAGGGCTGTTTCTTGATCCGAACGTCGTCTCGCCCGTCACATAAAGCTTGCGGGACCGAGAAAAACGATTGGTCGGGGTGACTGGATTCGAACCAGCGACACCTGCGTC
>CAYXRK010000368.1:0-1842 GCA_964467615.1 uncultured Nitrospirales bacterium
GGGTACGCGAACCAACGCCCGAAACAGGTCGTGCGCACGCTTAAGTCGCTCAGAGCTTCCGGCTACACTGTACGGTTCGTCGCTGATTTGGAAGACGCGCCGTGCGTTACGACGCGCAGGCGCAAGCTGACGCGGAAGTATTCGGGCGTGAAGGGGCCCGAAATTTTCATCGTGACCTCACGAATTGAATCGTGGTATCTCGCAGGGTTGTCCAAGACAGACTTCAAGTCGCTGCGAATTGTACCGCCGAGTAACTTCGATCGGATTTCCAAAACTGAATTCGAGGCACTCTATTCAGGACGATACGGCGCGCGGGTAGATTTCTTGGTGGAGGTACTCAAGCAGTTTTCACCGTCGCGCGCGCGGAAGAATTCGGCCAGCTTTGACTACTTTATTACGAAGAACGGATGGTCAGGGCTTTTCTGACGAACCCTCTTCGGGTGGCCGATTTAACCGAAGGGAATCGGCAAACTCTTTTTCTTTCCCGTTGTCCGTCGGGTGGTAATACGTGCCGGGCTTGACGCCGTAGAACTGGGGGACTTGGCCGCCGGTATAGTCGTGGGGGTAGAGGTAGCCTTCGCCGCGGCCGAGTGCCTTTGCGCCGCCGTAGTGCGTGTCTTGTAGGTGTTTGGGGACGGGTACGGTCTTTTTCTCGCGCACGTCTTTCGATGCGGCGGAGATCGCGAGCATGGCGGCATTGCTCTTCGGGGCGCAGGCAACATAGATAGCGGCTTGGGCGAGAATCAGCGTTGCTTCCGGCAGGCCAATGAATTCGCAGGCCTGGAACGCGCTCGTGGCGACGACGAGCGCCATCGGGTCGGCGTTGCCGACGTCTTCCGATGCGCAGATGACGATGCGCCGCGCGATGAAGCGGGGGTTGTCGCCGGCTTCGAGCATGCGGGCCATCCAGTAGATGGCGGAGTCGGGGTCCGTGCCGCGCATGCTCTTGATGAACGCGGAGGCCGCGTCGTAGTGTTCGTCGCCCGTGCCGTCGTAGTGAAGCATCTTGCGCTGGATGGATTCTTGGGCGACTTCGCTCGTGATGTGGATGACGCCCTCCTCGGGCGGGGTGGTGAGCAGGGCGACGTCGAGTGCGTTCAGCGCGCGCCGGGCGTCGCCTTCGGCGTAGAGGGCGATGTGTTGCAGTGCGTCGTCGTCTGCTTGCACAGTGGCGTCGCCGATTCCGAGATCGGCGTGGGCGAGGGCGCGTTGAAGCAGCGTGACGACGTCCGATTCGTCGAGGCGGTTGAACTCGAACACTTGCGAACGCGAGAGCAGCGGTGCGACGACGGAGAAGAACGGGTTCTCGGTGGTCGCGCCGATGAGGATGACGTTGCCGTTCTCGACATCGGGCAGGAGCGCGTCTTGTTGTGCGCGGTTGAAGCGATGGATTTCGTCGATGAACAGGATCGTGCGTCGGTCTTCGTGGACGCGGCGTTGCTTTGCGCGCGCGATGACCTCGCGCATTTCCTTGACGTTGGAGGTGACGGCGTTGAGATTCTCGAACGCGGACTTGGTACGCATCGCGATGATGCGCGCAAGGGCAGTCTTGCCCGCGCCGGGAGGGCCGTAGAGAATGAGCGAAGTAATGCGGTCCGCCTCGATCGCGCGGCGAAGAATCTTGCCGGGGCCGAGAATGTGGTCCTGGCCGATGAGGTCGTCCAGCGTACGCGGTGCGACGCGGCGGGCCAGGGGGGCTTCCTTGCGGAGCCGCTCGGCCGCGGCGTTTTCGAAGAGATCGTCAGGCATGCTCTATAGTTCGGGTATCGGGTATCGGGTATCGGGTATCGGGGTCGGGTATCGGGGTCGGGTGTCGGGGTCGGGTGTCGGGGTCGGGTGTCG
>CAYXRK010000369.1:0-1825 GCA_964467615.1 uncultured Nitrospirales bacterium
GCCGACACGCGCGATCTCTCCATAGGGGCCCATACTCTCACCACTAAGGGAAAGCTCACGATTTATCTTGGCGACCTGAGCAGCCGCCGGCTGGATTTTGACTGGACGCAGGTCGAGCCTTTGGCCGTGGTTCCGTTTTCCATCTCCAAAGAATTCGAAGTCGAGCGGGAATAGCGGCGATCCGACATCTTTTCACGATCATGTGCGACCCGGCCAATGGTCCGACCACGCCTTAGGCCGACAAGATCCTGTTGGAGAAGGGCGTCTACGTCCGACCCGATTTCCTGGCCAACGCCGGACCGCGTTTTGCGGCACTCCAAGGGGCGAGTATCATGGAGTGAAAGGGGAAGTCGCCACGTTGGTGGGTCTTGGACCCGCAAGAGGCGGCCCCCACTGACGGATGCGCCTATGAAGATTCACGATCTCACGTTCGAGGAACGGCTCAAGTTGGTGGAAGACATCTGGGACAGCATCGCCGCGGAGCAAGAGGCCTTGCCGCTTACAACCGAGCAGCGTCGAGAATTGGACAACAGGCTCGAACGCTACCGAGTCGACCACGATCGCGGGGCGCCCGCAATCGAGAGCATCGAGCGAATCCGCGACCGGCTATGAACGTCACCCTACGAGCCGAGGCTCAGGAAGACCTCGAGGATGCCGCCCAATGGTACGAGGAACAACGCCGCGGACTGGGTGGCAGACTCCTGGATGAAGCCCTTCGCACGATCGGCCTTATCGCGGAAAGCCCACGAAGCTATCCTCGCGTCCACGGGGAACTACGTCGTGCCGTAACTCGGCGGTTCCCCTTCGGCATTTTCTACTTGATTGAAAACGACGGAGTTGTGGTCATAGCCGTAATGCACGCAAGTCGTGATCCCGATCGGTGGAAAGAGCGCGCGTAGCTGAATTGTGAATAGCGAAGTGCGAATCGCGTTGATCCAGCAACACGCAAGACGCGACAAGGGGAACAACTTCCGCCGCGGGCTGATTGCCCTCCGGCGGGCGGCTGAAAACAGTGCCAAGTGCGCCTGTTTCGCCGAACTCTCCTTCGAATGGTTCCACCCGCAAACGCCGGCGAACGGTGATGTGAAGGCCATCGCCGAACCCGTCCCGGGACCGACGACGGAGGCCATTCAAAAAATTGCACGCGAGTGCGGGATCGTCGTGGTGTTCAATCTCCTCGAACGTGACGGCGATCGTTGCTACGACTGCTCGCCGGTGATCGACGCCGACGGGACGCTCTTGGGGAGGACGCGCATGATCCACATCACCGACTACTCCTGTTTCCATGAAAAGGGCTTCTACACCCCAGGCGACACGGGAGTGCCGGTGTATGACACCGCCGTGGGACGGATCGGCGCGGCCATCTGCTACGACCGTCATTTCCCTGAATACATGCGGGCCCTCGCCGTCAACGGCGCGGAGTTGGTTTTGGTTCCCCAAGCGGGCGCCATCGACGAATGGCCCGAAGGTATCTACGAAGCGGAAATGCGCGTCGCGGCCTTTCAAAACGGTTACTATGTCGCTTTGTGCAACCGCGTGGGGAAGGAAGACGGCCTCACCTTCGCGGGTGAGTCCTTTGTGAGCGCACCCGATGGGACCGTGATCGCTCGCGGCCCGCGGTGCGAGGACCACATCCTCTACGCCGACCTCGACCTACAGGCCGTCGCCCGGTCCCACGCCCGCCGTCTGTTCCTCCACGACCGCCGGCCGGAACTCTACGCCAAGTGGATCTCGCCTGACGACGGTCCATGAAGGAGGCAAGCGACTGACGCACGTGGGATGCATTTACGAACGGAGAGGGAGGGATTCGAACCCTCGATACAGG
>CAYXRK010000370.1:0-1821 GCA_964467615.1 uncultured Nitrospirales bacterium
GAGGCAATCCAATTCCTGCGCGAAGGCGGCATAGGCGCCGTGCGCTGCGCAAAGGCGATCAACCACCAATTCCGCGAACCCATTGGCCGCGCCGCCGAAGAACCCGCGCCCGCAGGCGTGAACTACGACCTGTGGACCGGCCCCGCGCCCTTGCGCCCCTTCACGAAGAACCGCTGGCACTACAACTGGCACTGGCTCTGGGACTTCGGCACCGGCGACATGGGCAACGATGGCGTGCACCAGATGGACGTCGCCCGCTGGGGCCTTGGCGTCGGGCTGCCGAACGCCGTGAGCGCGTCGGGCGGCCAACTGTTCTACGACGACGACCACGAAACGCCGGACACACAGGTCGTCACGTTCGAATACGACGGCGCATACCTCATCTACGAGATGCGTCTGTGGACCAACTACCCGCTCGAGGGCCACGAGAACGGCAACGTCTTCTACGGCGACAAGGGCAAACTCGAAATCGGCCGCAACGGCTGCGAAGTCACGCTCATCGGCGAAGAGAAAAAGAAGATCGGCGACGGCGCGGACATCGCCGCCAACATGCGCAATTTCATCGACAGCGTGAAGGCCTCCGACCCATCAAAATTGAACGCGCCGGTGGAAGCGGCCTTCGAATCCGCCGCGCTCTGCCACCTCGGAAACATCGCCACGCGCGTGGGGCGCAGACTCACGCTGGAACACGCGCCGCTACGGTGCAAGGACGACGACCAAGCGACCGCCCTATTCGAGCGGACCTACCGCAAGGGCTACGAGTTGCCGAAAGTCGGCTAAGTGGTGACCGGATCCGTCGTCTGCGCCAGCCGCCGAAAGTCTCGCAAGGCGAACTCGGCCCCGTTTGCCAACTCATCTTGGAAAATTCGCTGCAACGCGTCGACCGTGTCGCCGCCAATATAGGACTCGCCGCAGTTCTCGCAGACATCGGCGGGAACGTTGCGAAACACGACGATCCTGCCTTCCCGCTCGGCAGTAAATGTCGTGGTCCCGCGCTTAGTGGACCCCATTTCGCACATAACACACGTCATGGCGCTTGTCTCACACGGTATGCCGCATCCCAACGCAGCGGGTCTGGTTCGTAAACAGTAATTATATACCGAATCTCATTGACCACATCGTCCGCCGCAACGACATGGATCGCGCGGCCCTCCACCCACCCCAGTAAGAGCCGGCTCGGAAACGGCTTCCGGTGGGGGTACGACTCGATGACTTCTCCATCCTCGACGACGTTTTCTATATCTTCGCGCGAGATCCCACGCTCAAGCATTCGCTCACCGGCGTGTTTCTGAATTGCGAGGACCAATCCTTACCGTCCCTGAAACACCGGCGCGCGCTTCTCCACAAACGCCCGCGCGCCTTCCTTGTGGTCCTCAGTCTGCCCGCAACGGATGTGCGTCAACGCCTCGCGGTCGAGGATTTCGCGGAAGCTCGAGGTCGTCGCGAGGTTCACGTTTTCCTTCATCCAGCGGAAGCTGACGAGCGGACCGTGCGCAAGTTGCGCCGCCAACGCACCCGCCGCCGCCGCGAGTTCCTCATGCGGCACCACGCGGTTCACCAGCCCGAGCCGGTGCGCTTCGGCCGCGTCGATGATGTCCGCCGTGAAGAACAGCTCCTTCGCCTTTGCCGCGCCGAGGAGGTGCGCCAGGTTCCACGTCGTGCCGTAGTCGCCCCCGAAGCCGACCTTCGCGTACGCCGTGCCGAACTTCGCCTTGTCCGACGCGACGCGCAGGTCGCAGCTCAGCGCGATGCCCAGGCCCGCGCCCATCGCGAACCCATTCACGGCGGCGATGGTCACCTTCGGCATCGTGTGCAGCAGCC
>CAYXRK010000371.1:0-1810 GCA_964467615.1 uncultured Nitrospirales bacterium
GATGCGACCAACGCGGCGTACTTCGCGGTGACGGTTAAGGTGCTGAACCCCACGGAGAAGACGGACCGCCACCGTGTCCGCGTTTGGCCGGACAGTCGGGAAGGGCATTATCTCAGTGCCAACATGACCGGGGCCGCCGTCCTCGCCGAGAAAACCAAGGATGCGATCTCCAAACAGCTCACGGCCAAGCTCGCGGTGAGTATCGCCCGGCTCTTCCACGATCATCAACTCGAGGACTTTGAACGAGCACCCTAGCCGCCGCCCGACCGTATGACACACGTCTGTCACTTGTTCGACGACGCCGCCGGTTGGGAGCAGCGCGTCGCCCTCCGAAGTTTGCTCGATCGATTGCCCGCCGAACATTTCATTCACACCGTCGCAACGATCGACCCCTCCGCGGCCGCTCGCTTATCTTCGCTGAATCGTCCCATGCACATCTTTCCCCGCCCTATACCGCTCGACTCTTTGGCCGCACCGCTGGTGGCGCGGTTCGTGGACCGGCGGAGGATTGATCTGGTTCAGGCGTGGGGAGCGCACGCTGCGGCTGCGGCGCGGGCGGCGACGCAGAGGCCGTTGGTGATCGAGCTTTTCGATCCGGCGGCGGCACTGCGGGAGGCGAAGCTGTTGCGGACGCTCGCTCGCCCTGCGGGATTTGCGATTGTATGCAGTTGCGAGATCGTTCGGCGGCGGTTGATCGAGGGCGGCGTCCCGCCCGGGCTGTGCGTGGTGATCCGGCCGGGGATCGACTTTGGATGGATCAACCATTGCCGGCGGAGCCCGATGCGCGAACAACTTGGCGTTGCCAAAAGTGACACGCTGGTCATCGTTTCCGAGCCGGTGCTGCGCGAAAGCGGTTCGTTTGAGGCATTTTGGGCCGCGGCGCTCCTGAATGAACTCGACGAAGGTATCTGCTGCATCGTGCCGGGACGCTCCAAAGAGCAAAAACGTATTTCCCGCTATGCGGCCACGGCGCCGTCGCGAGCGACGATCATCAGTCCGTGTGATGATCATCCGTTCGAGAAGCTCATTGCGATTTCCGATGTGTTGATCCTGGCGCCGCGGAGCGACGTTTCGACAACCGCGATCGCATGGGCGATGGCGTCGGGAGCGGCCGTCATCGGGTCGGCGATTCCCTCGATCGCGGAACTAATCGCCCACAAGGTCAACGGCCTTCTCTTCAAACAGGAGCGCGGAAAGAGCGCGGTCGGTCCCATGGTGAGGCTCTTGCAGGACCGCGCTTCGCTCGACAAGGCGCGGGAGGTCGCGCGTGGTCACGCCTACGAGGTCTTCGGCCTGCGCCGGTTCATCGAGCAACACGTGCGAGTTTACGACAACCTGATGTGCGACCGCGCGCCCGGCGAGGGGATCGCAGACTCGGCCCGAGTGGGATAGGCGCTTTCGTGCATCGTATATTGGCGTTGCTCACCTACGGGATCACCGGCAACAGCACATGCGACGGGTGCTTCGTATCGTGGAAGATCACCTGCTCCGCCGGAATGTAATCGGTCTCCGTTTCGTTGTGTCCTCCGGTGTTGAGATTGCGTGAAAAGAGCGGAAACGAGGCCGAGGCCACCTCCACACGCAGGCGGTGGTCCTTGGGAATCGTGATGCCCGTCTGCCAAAGGTCGAGCGTGTATTCGTAGATTTCGCCGGGCTTGAGCATCTCCGCCTTCTTCGTGGAGTTGCGGTAGCGGGCCCGAATCTTGCCTTCGGCCAGCGCGAAGATTTTGCCGCTCGGCTCGACCTCCATTAATCGCATGAACCAGTCGGTGTCCTTCGCGGAGGATGACGCGAACAGAACGGCGGACAC
>CAYXRK010000372.1:0-1807 GCA_964467615.1 uncultured Nitrospirales bacterium
GACGGGGCGACGTACCCGATCGAAACGATCGTGAAGAAGTTCCGCGGTGAATTGGAGGCCGCCATCCGGGCGCAACCGCCGGATCGCACGCTGCGCGTGCTGAGCGTTTTGAATTGACTAATGTCATGGGCATGACCACGATCGAAATCATTGTGAAGAAGGCACACGATGCCAAGACATCGCGCGTAGTCGAGTTCCTCGTCGACTCCGGGGCCGTGTACTCTGTGCTGTCGGCCACGATACTCAAACAGTTGGGGTGTAAGCCCTACCGCGAAAAAGCTTTTTTCCTTGCCGATGGCAGCAAGATAACGCGTAAAATTGGTGACGCGTTCTTCGAGTACAAGGGAGTGGGCGGTCCGGCGCCGGTGATTTTTGGAGAAAAGAAAGACCGCAACCTGCTCGGTGTGACGACTCTTGAGGCGCTGGAACTCGTGTTCGATCCATTCAGGGGCGATTTGCGGCCGATGACCATGAATTTGATGGGCGCGGCGCCGGATTATTCTTCAAGAAGCAGAGATCGAGGGTGAGCCGGATCATCATCGACAACAAGGAAGTGGAATGCCGGGCGGGGATTCCCGTGCTCCAGGCCGCACTGGAGGCGGGCCGGGACGTTCCGCATTACTGTTATCACCCCGGTTTGTCGGTAGTGGCGTCGTGTCGCCTGTGTCTGATGGAAATGATGATGCCCAATCCCAAGACACAGGAGTTGCAGTGGTCGCCCAAGCTGGTGCCCTCCTGCCAGACGCCGGTGCGCGACGGGATGTTTGTCCGATTCGACACTGATCGCGTTCGGCAGAGCCAAGCCGCGTGCATGGAGTTTTTCCTGCTCAATCATCCCCTGGACTGTCCGGTGTGCGACCAGGCCGGGGAGTGCCATTTGCAGGATTACAGTTTCAAGTTCGGCAAGCCGGAATCACGAATGGTTGATCAAAAGCTGGTCAACCCCAAGAAGGACATCGGCCCCAAGACGCTGCTGTACCAGGATCGCTGCGTGATGTGTACGCGTTGCGTGCGGTTCGCGGACGAGATATCGGGTACGCATGAACTATGTATGGTCAATCGCGGCTCGCGGACGGAGATCGATGTATTCCCCGGCCGGCCACTGGATAATCCATTGCAGGGTAATGTCGTGGATATCTGTCCGGTTGGATCGCTGCTCGACAAGGATTTCTTATTCAAGCGGCGCGTTTGGGAATTGAGGGGGACGCCGTCGATTTGTCCAGGATGCGCGACGGGATGCGCGATCCGAATCGATCATGCAGATGACAAGGTATACCGCCTGAAACCCCGATTCAACCCCAAGGTTAATCAGTGGTGGATGTGCGACGAAGGACGGTTCAGTTTCAAGTACGTGCACGATAAGAGACGTATTCGGTCGCCGCTCGTTCGACGGGGTTTCGAGATGTTGACGCCGACCTGGGAAGATATTCCGGAGATCGTTCGCTTTCGTCTGGAAGAGCACGTACGCGAGAAGGGCGCGGAGAAAATCGCGGCCGTTCTTTCCCCGTTTATGGCATGTGAGGAGGCATGGCTATTGGCCCGCTTTGTGCGCGAGGTCGCCCCACAAGCAGTATTAGCAATGGGCTTCGTGCCGATGGAGGGGGAGGATCAACTCTTCCCGGTGGGCGCCAAGGGCGACGCCGTGCGATTCACAATCCTAAAAGAAAAATGCCCCAACCGCCGCGGGGTAGAGATGGTGCTCCAGGAGGCGGGTGGAAACGTGTTGACGTTCGAGCAATTCGTCGAGCGAAGCGGCAAGGGTGATTTCAGTGCGGCGTGGATTGTGGGCGGATACCCAAAGCCCTGG
>CAYXRK010000373.1:0-1803 GCA_964467615.1 uncultured Nitrospirales bacterium
CTCGCGGGTCTCGACGTAGGCCTGGTAGACCTCGACATCGGTCACGCTGACGGCGCGGCCGTCGAGTGCGGTGATGCCGGCGCCGCCACGGAAGTCTTCACCCCAAACGTCATAGCTGTCCAATTCGATGAACGCCGAGACGTCTTTGGTGAAATCCGCGCGGACGTTTAGGCGCGTCCACTGTTCCACGAACGAGTTACTATTACCTTTTTCCTCGAAATCCGCAACGGTAGTGCTGATACCGGGCTCTCCCGAGGAATACCAACTACCGCGGATGCGGAGCGAACCGCCCACTTCCACGTTCTGCAACTCGGCGAAAGCCGGCGCAGTAATCACCGCCATCGTGACGGCGAGTACAAACATAAATGACAAACGCATGATGCGTAGTCTCCCTGTTGAGCATTTTGAATTTGGCGGCGCGACAAGGTTCCCTGACCTTGCTTGCCGGGGCCGCGCTTTCGCCGCTTTGCTCAAAGCGGGCGCTACGACCCTTATATGTCAGATAACATTCAGTACGGCGATCTCTGGAGCAGCCGGTCTATTCAGACTCGTATCTGCATCACTCCTTCCTGGCTCCGAATTACAGATCACCCCTGATGGTGTAGTCGAAGTTGGTCAGCTAGGCAATTCGACCTGAATAGCCCCCTCTGGCTACCCCGAAACTTCAGGTCTCCCCTACGTTACTGTGCGATAGTCTAGTGGATTGGAAGCGCTGATGTCAAGAGAAAACTCTTGACAACTTTCGCCCGCTTCACGAAAACTGCCAGACTAAGCCACGCAAAACTTTCGAGACCAGCCGTGATTATTGCCCGAAATAGCTCTAAAAATCAAGGATTATTTCGATACTGTATCGCGTTCTTTAGAGGACATTATATAAGTCTATATATTCCAATAGCTTACGCTGTACTCATCGGGTGCCTTCCGTGTCAGTTGGTCGCCGCTTTGGCCCCCGCGATATCGAGCATCTCCACGACCTGTACAATTTTTTCTCTCGGTTTGCCTGATCCGGCGCCTCGGGCGACCTCGACGGCATCGATCTTTGTCCAATCGGCAAAGGTCACTGCGCGGACGCCCCGTTCCGAAAGCCTGCCAATCAATATTCGCGAGTCTCGACTCGGCGCGGGTTTCATTGCGCCGACGTCTTCAAGTAGTCCACCCACGGTTTCGACGCTGTCGGGTCGGTTGGTACCGATCAGGCCCGAGGGGCCACGTTTAATCCATCCCGTCACGTAAAGGCCGGGGAGTGGCCGTTCGTCCTCGACGATGCGTCCCTTGACGTTGGGTATCACCCCTGCCTTCTGATCAAACGGTACTCCAGGCATGGCCACGCCGCCGTATCCAACACTCCGAAAGATCAATCCGCACGTGAGACGTTCCGTTTCACCCGTCCCGCGCGCGCTCAAATTTCCTGGCGTCCCCGTGAGCCGGTTCGCCTCAAGCTGCACGGCGGACACTTCGTTGGCGCCCTCGATCGCAAAGGGGCCGCGAAGGAATACGAAGTGCAGCTTCCGCGCCCCCTCGCGGGGCGCGCGGCGTGAGAACTCGCCCAACAGTTCTACGTTTTTCCTCAAGTCCGATGTCGGCTTCGCGGCGTCGAACTCGACCTGACTCAACGGATCCAGCACAAGGTCTTGCGCCGACACCACAGGATCGCAGGCGGCGAGTTCGCCGAGTTCCTTGATCTCCTTGTGCGAAAATTTGGCTTGCGCCGGGCCGCGCCGGCCGATCATGTAGATGTCCCGTACGCGCGATTGCGCCAGCGCTTCGAGGGCGTATTGAGCGATGTCCGTGTGGCGAAGTTCG
>CAYXRK010000374.1:0-1803 GCA_964467615.1 uncultured Nitrospirales bacterium
ACAAGCACGATTATTGTTAGAGCCTCTTGGTTGAAAATGGCTTGTATTTCCTAACAGCCCGTGGTAGAACTCACTTTTCTTGCCGATGCCCTTCGATGGTTCAGGCGGCTTTCGCGAAGAGTTGTTCAGCGCGCCGAATCGGTTGTGTGGTGTCAGTATTGTTGCTTATGCGTTCGACGGCGTTCCACAAGGGTCTAAAGAGCGTAAGAAGGGCTGCCCGCCCCTCTCGGTAGGCGTCTTGCAGCGTCCGGGGCTTGCCGAAGCCGGTTTGCTTGCGCAGGACCAGGCTCAGGTTGAATCCGCCGACGTGAATCAGGAGGCGCTTGAGAATGTTGCCGTGGTGGCGCAGGTGCGTGCGCCGCATGGCGCCGGTCTCGTACACGTGGGCAAAACTTCGTTCGACTTTCTCGCCTCGCTGACGCATGAGCGCCTTTCCATAGTCGCCGCGAATCCGCCGCCGGTTGCCGTACACGCACTGCCGTGCGTACTCCTTGTCGTCGCCTTTCCAATCGCGGCGGCCCCGGTCGGGTTCGGAGACGTAGGCGCGCGCGCCGATGAAGTCCAACAGCATCAGCGTCTCGTTGCTGTGGTAGCCTTTGTCCAAAACCGCTTTGCTCATTGGGTTCTCGTCCAACTCCGGGGCGGCCTCGTCGTTTCGTTCTAGCGCGGCGAGGTTGACCGCCGTCTCGCGTAGCGTTTCGGGCAGCGTTTCGGTATCGCCTTGGTCCGCGCACTGCAGCGTCACCGCAAGCACCGCGCCACTCTCCATATCGACGGCATGCTCGGCCTTGTGCGCCATGTGGGTGCTACCGTCTTTCATCTTCGCAATCCGCGCGTCCGGATCGAACGGGTGTTCCCAGTCTTTGTTGGAAGCTTTGCCCTTGCGCTTCTTGTCCAGCTTGACCAAGTCCGCCCGCGTCGGCGTTTCAATGCCCGAAGCGTTCGCCAGCCGCGTGAGGAACTCCTCGTAGCTCTCGCCCGTGTCCCGCCGCACAATGCTGCGCAACGCCGCGTTCGCTTCCAACGTCGTCGCGTCGATCCCCAGCGTCTTGCCCTTGAGCACCTTCTCTTTGGCCAGCACGCCCAGCGCCCATTGAAACACCAGGCGGTGCGTCTCCACGCTCATCAAGCGCCGCGTGCGCGAAACGCTCGAATGGTCCGGGGTATCCTCCGTCAACTCGTACCCCAGGAACTGCCGAAGCCCCATCGAGTCCGCCACCCGCCACGCGATGCCCCGCTCCGAATCGATCCCCTCGAAAAATCCGACGAACAGCATCTTGAAGTATACCGTCGGGGGAACGCTCGGCCTGCCGAACACCTCGTCGTAGTACTGCCGGCACTCGTCCTCGACGAACTGCGTGAAGCCGTGCCGCTTGAGCATCTCGTGAAACTTCTCGTAAAACGGGTGGCCCGGCGCGCTCGGCAATGCGCTCGTCTCCACCCACAGGCTCCCCTGACGCTCCCGCTTCTCTTCGCCCATCGCCATCGCGCGTTCTCCTCTGGATTGCTGCTATGTCTATGTGCACAATAAAAAACGATCTGTCAAGAAGAATTTGGCGGCCGGCGACTTTTACCACGGGCTGCTAGCCTTCGAAAATCCGGTAGCCATGAATATGCCACTATGGATGTGTTAACGGCTGACTCCATAAGTTTCTGTGCCTCCAAGAAACGCAAGTACTGCTCGAGCGTTTCCCTAGTGAATCCTTCCCAGTGTGCATATAACAGGGGAAGTGCCATTACACAAACAATTTCTGAATAGCTCGTTCCCTCCAAGTGCTTGACCACCCGAAGGACGGATGATAT
>CAYXRK010000375.1:0-1799 GCA_964467615.1 uncultured Nitrospirales bacterium
TCTCCTGCATTCGTTGACAAGTAACTGCGACCTGGAAGCATGTTAGTATCAGGGGGGCGAAGTGTCCAGCTTGGCGACTGGCAATGTCCGAAGGGACCGATCCGGTTTGAATCGGGTTCGTTTTGAAATCGCCATTGTGGCACAAGTCCATTCTTGGCAAACCTTTACGCGATTCCCAATCGGGTCCGTTTGGTATTAGGGCTTTTTCCGACGACAGCCACGGAGCCACGAAGCCACGTAGATGCTCCCGTTCGCGGAGCGGGCGCGGCGGCGCTCCTTCTTCCTCTATAACTTGGAGGGTGATCGGTGGGAGGACGATCGCAGAGCGAGCGCACTGCTCACGGAGTCCCGGCGCGCCGCGAGCACACACCGTTGGTTGCCTTCACAACAGCGCCTCCCAGCCTTCTTGTAGGTGGCACACATCGTCAGTGGCACCCCGGCCGAGCACGTAGATGACCCACGGTGCGATCGTCGTCTCGTTGACCCATTCGTAGGGCTCATGCGCTTGACCCAACGGGCGATGTACCTCCTGGACCGCGAGTCCGGCCCGCGTGTACACATCGCGATAAGCCTCTTCCGGCCACAAGACGTCGATCGCCGGCCGCCGATCCTCCAGTGCAGTCACGATGATCCTCACCTCGTCGCCGCATTTGGCTCGCCGGTTCTCAGGGAAGTCCTTGGTCGAGAATGAGGCCCACTCATTCCGGTAGATCTCCGGCGAGGAGACCAAGTTGACCATTCGACCGTCGGCGCTAAGGACGCGCCGCAACTCGCTGAACAGGGCTACCTTCTTCTCCCGACCCGGGACGTTGTCGAAAGTGAATGCCGACAGGATCACGTCGAAACAGCCGTTAGCGAACGCGTTCAAGTCGCCGTCGGCGACTAGTCGGTAGTCCCCGATCGGGTCGATCGAGTGCGCGCGCTGAATCATTTCGGCGGCAACGTCCACTCCCACAGCATTGAAACCGAGCCGGACGAGAAAGCGCGTTGAGCGGCCGGCGCCGCATCCGAAGTCGAGCGCCCGCGTACCGTGAGCGGCGTATGACAATATCCCCGGCAAGTCGCGGAACGCGAGGTAGTAGGTTCCGGGGAACTCGAGCTTTGCGTACGCGGCCGCGTAGCCCTCGTCGTCGTAACAATTGCGAAATTGCATGCCAGCACTCCGACATTCGCGAGCGGACCGTCCCTTCGACAGTACGGAGAGGGGAACAGATCGACGGCCTATCACTCCTTGGGACTTGCCGGCGAGGTCGATGTTTTGGGCTGAAGGAGCTTGGCGGCGCCTACTTGTTCGAGCCGCGAAAGGTCGGTCCAGAAAGTGCCTTCGCCGGCGAAGAATAGTTGAATCGACTCCGGGTGGAAGTTTTCGGCGAAAGTATAGAGGTTGTAGGCGTGGCCGCTGCCGAAGGCGCCGATCAACATCTCGTAGCCGCCGGCATGGGCGTCGTTTTTCATCTTCTCGACGTCGGCCTTCGCCTTCCCGATGATTTCCACGCGCTGGGCCTCGTATCCGGCGACCTCGCGTTGGATCTGGGCGACTTCGAGCGCCGCCTGGGCGCCGATTTCCGCCGCTTTCTTCTCGCCCTCGGCGAGGGTGTTGGCGACCATCACGCGGGTGTCGGCCTGGATCGTCTCTCGTGCGATGTCAACCTTCTTACGCTCTTCCTCGAGCTGAGCGCGGACGGTAGCGGCGGCGCGTTGCTTTTCTTTGGTGAGCTGGCTCTCGTTGGCCACGAAACTTTGCTGAATGGTGCGTTTGAGGTCCTCAGTGACCTCCCCACCGGCCGGACCTCCCGTGG
>CAYXRK010000376.1:0-1783 GCA_964467615.1 uncultured Nitrospirales bacterium
CGGACCGCGTGCAATCCGGCACGAATTCGGTCACGCAGTCGGCGATGTCGATCACACGGTAGTTTTCCTCCGTGAGGGCCACGTTGAAGACCTGACCGCCGACGACCTCGTCCGCCGCCGTAAGTACGGCCGCGTACGCCCGAGCGACATCCTCGACGTGCATCAACGGCCGCCACGCCCTACCCTCGGTGCGCATAGCAACGCGCCCGCCGGCGACGGCCGACCCCACGAACTCGTTGACCACGGTGTCCAACCGCAAACGCGGTGACACGCCGTAGACGGTTGCGTTTCTCAGCAACACGGGCGCGAAGTGCTCATCCGCCAGCCGCAACAGCTCTTGCTCACAGCGCAGTTTTGCGACGGCATACGCCGTGATCGGCGCCGTGGAACTCGTCTCGTTCTGCGGTTCACCGCCGCCGTTGCCATAGACGGCGCAGCTTGAGGCGAAAAGAAAACGTGAAACGTTGGCCTGTTTGCAGCACTCCGCCAGACGGACGGTAGCCCCGAAGTTAATTTCTTCATTCAACGTGGGATCGAGTTGCGTCGCCGTGTCCTCGGGCAAGGCCGCAAGATGAATCACCGCGTCGAAGGAGAGCAGGTCTGTGAATTCCACATCGCGTACGTCCATCTCGAAACTTGGAATGGATTCTCTCACTCGCCCGAAGTCACAATTGCTATACCAGTCGCAGTCCAGACCCACGACCTCGTGACGAGCGTGTTGCAGCACGCTCACCAGCACCGAGCCGATGTATCCGCGATGTCCAGTGACCAGCACGCGCATGTACGACACATCCCACCCCGCGGATTCGATGATCCGCGCGGTTCACGCCGTATCGGTCACGTTCCGGTTTTCGCTTGACGCCAAACAAAGACGGCGAGTTCACGCTAAGCGACATGGCCGCGGCACTACTGAAATCGCGGGATGGATTAAGGAAGGCCGGCTCAGACGGTTCTGGTATCGTTCGGCGGCAGTCGACAAAGTCGCCCCACACGAAGAAACTGACCGGACCGTCATAGCGAGGCTGTCGAATGCCATGTTGTAAGGAGGACTTTGCAACCGGTGGCGTTGCATCGGCGAGTCAAGTAACCTACCATCTAGCGTGCCAAATAATCCCCGTAACTGTACGTAACTTGTTGTTATAGAATGATTTACGGTGCCAAATACCATGTCAAAAAACACGTCAGATTGGAAGTCCTTTAGTTTTCGCCTGGATTTCGATCCGAACGCGCTCAAGGACGAGCTGGTGCGAATCGAGGCCTATCGGTTGTCGCTCAACCAACTCATCCTACCGCAGGAATGGCAGGCAGATCTTCAACATCTTTTCATCGTCCGGTCGGTGCATGGTACGACGGCGATCGAAGGAAACCCGCTGACTGAGGACGAAGTGTCGCAACAGCTTGAGACGACAAGAACCCGCAGACGCGACCAGGTTCATCGACAAACGGAAAACGCCCTGACTGCCTTCCGATGGGTCGAAAAGGAGTTTGCGAGCCACGGGCGACGGGTGTCGTTCGCGGACATTCTTGCGCTTCACGAGTTGCTGACGACAGGCAGCGACCACCACGACAATCGCCCGGGCCGAATCCGCGAGTCAGGCCACAACGTGACGGTCGGAAGCCCAGATCTGGGCGGGGTCCATCGACCTCCACCGGGCGGTCCAGATCTCGTGAAGCTTGTAAGAGAGTATGTGAAGTTCATCAATTCGTCGCCATTCCTCGAGCAAAACGCGGTTGTTCAGTCGCTCGTCGCCCACTTCTACCTCGTCACGCTGCATCCGTTCGG
>CAYXRK010000377.1:0-1782 GCA_964467615.1 uncultured Nitrospirales bacterium
GCCCTCGATCGAAGGCCCGAACTGGCCGCAGCGTTGGCCGCGGGGCGGGCCCGGGCCGGGGGCGCGCCAACCGGGCCCGGCGGGTCCGCTGTAGCGCGAGTTAGGCGACGTAATTTCTCAGTCCTGTAAAGAGTAGAAGACGAGGCTCACGAAGATTCCGAACACCACAAGGCCGAGAACGGACGACATCAGCCCGATTGATCTGCCGCCAGCGCTGAGGGAGTCAGCGCGATAACCCACAGTGACCATGAACAGGCCGACCGCGTACACCGAGTCGGTAAACGTCTCGATACCCTGACCGCGGCCCCGTTCGAACCACAGCAGGCCACTGGCTAGAACCAGGATTACGGCGATGCTCGCTAGCATCGGCAGCCAAAAGTACCTCCGAAGGTTACGCCATAAATGGCTGCAAAATCGCGCCCAAAAGTCGCGGAACCCAAGGGGACTTGAAACAATGGGGCGGTTGGGCGGCGTCACACTTCACCTCCCGCGTTCGGCGTCACCACGCACGTTCGCCGCGAGCGCTTGGAAGGCCTTCTGAAGATAGTTCAAGTCCGTACGGAGCTGAGGGATGGCGTCGAGTTGCCGTTGGATTTTCGACAGCTCAAAGAGAATCGCGTTGAGTGCCTCGGCAAGCTCATCCTTGCCGAGTTCGCGAGCGCCCACTATTCGCGGCGTCTAGAAGAGACGAACGTCTCGTTGGATTGGCTCGTAGACGCTGACCTCCGATGGGCTCTCGTCATCAGGAAATGCCCGAGAGAGATGGAAACCACGGCTCAATAGGTCGTCAACGTTCGGCGCCAGATTCCGGAGAGCCTCGCCGATCGTCGTTCCACGGCGCACAGAGCAGCTCTGGAAGGTGAAGCCGACGACGGCATCAACGCGGATCTCCGACGTATTGTTCTCCGTTCCCACCATAACCCCCTACCGTCAGTGACCGTGTCGCCTAACGCTCACGTTGACCGGCCGCGGCGAGCGAATGCGAGCCAGCGGTCCGGTCGAACGTGCTGTTAGGCGCAACGCTACTCTGCTGAGTCAACATGCACACGAAACTCGTGTGTCAAGTAAAAGAACAGGGTCCATTCCCAAGCCCCGGGCCGTGTACCCGGCGCGCGGCGATAGATGAACTCGCCAGCTTGTCCGCCAACCAGCCCGGTGCGGTCACGGATCGTCTGTTCGATTTCGGCTTCATCAAGCGGTTCAACGGAGACTGTCAGTGGCGTTGACACTGGAAGAGGCGCGCCCCCATGGTGGACATGAAGGCAGCGAACGATCTTCATCGCGACACGATCAATCCGATCCTTCAGAAGGGGAAGTGCTCTTCCCGCTTCCTCGTCCGACAAGGTTCGGCCGTCAAACGTGCGGAGCGGCTCGACCTTGTGATGCTCCTTCAATTGGTCCATGTGCGTTGCGAGGGCAGTGCGCAACGCAGGACTGCGCCGAAAGGTCGACTCCACTACCTTCTCTTTCCACAGCCGATATAAATGAGACCCCGGTTCGGCAGCGGCGGCAATGTATACACGGAAGTACTCGTCGTCGAGTTTGCTGCGCCCGTTACAATCAGAGCACGTCAAGACGGTGATCGTGTTGGGTGGCCGAGGCTTCAGAAAGATTCCTCTCGGTGGGATATGATCGTCCGTCAAGGGCCTCTCTTCGACGCAGACTGGGCAGATACCCACGCGTATCTCTTTCCGCTTCTTGGCCAAGGCTACGATACCCTCGTGCGCCTAGACATTATGACTTCCGCGTCGATAGGCTGACCCCCGGCTCATAACGCGGGTT
>CAYXRK010000378.1:0-1780 GCA_964467615.1 uncultured Nitrospirales bacterium
GCCTTTCGACATAGATCGCTCAGCCGATCTGATCGTCGCCGCAACGCGCGTTTAAGTGCACTATTCCGAGCCGCGGCATTCATCCCGCGGGTGGCCTAACACACTCGCGCTCTCGCCGTTTCCGCCCCATACTCTACGCTTGCTCGCTCGAGGTCGAGTAGGAATTGTTTGCGCCACAAGCCGCCGCCGTACCCGCAGAGCGTACCGTCATCCCTCACCACACGATGACAAGGGATCACGATCGCGATCCGATTGTCGCCGTTGGCTCGCCCCACGGCCCGTTGCGAACCCGGATGTCCGATCGTCCGGGCAAGCTGGGAATAGCTGGTCGTGCTTCCATAAGGGATGCGCCGCAGCTCCTCCCAGGTTTTCTGCTGGAAGGCCGTCCCCGGATAGACCAGAGGGACGGAAAACGTACGCCGCTTACCCTCGAAGTACTCCGCCAACTCCGTCGCGAGGCGATCCAGATAGGCGTTGTGTCCGGGTACGATGACGCTCTTGAGCCGCCGTCGCAACACCTCCGTCTGTCGTTGGAATGCCCGTCGATCGGCGAATTCAAGCAGACATATGCCCTCCTCCGTCGCTGCGGCCACCATCGGACCGAGTGGCGTTTCCACCCGCGTCGTCACGATGCATTGCACGCCCGCGCTCCGCCCCGGGGTCGTGCCGAAGACGCGCCTGAAGGCGTCTCGGAACCCGCTCAATGATTCGTAACTGTTGTCGAAGGCGACAGGGATCGAACCGCCGCCGGCCTGGAGTTGCTCCAACGCCAGGCCCATTCGTCTCGCTCGATGATACGCTTGAAAGGTCATTCCAAAGTTCCTCACAAAATATCGACGTACTCGATAGGGACTTATGCCCGAGGCCGACAAGTCCGCGTCGCTGAGCCGAACGCCGGGCGATTCCTCCATTTTCTCGATCAAGGTGTCCAGCCAGTCGGCGGCGTGTCCGTTGATCGCCAGCGGCCGGCAGCGCTTACAGGGCCGATAGCCGTCCAGCAAGCAATCCCGAACCGTCGCGTGATAGATCAGATTTTTCTTTTTCGGCTTGCGCGCCGCACACGACGGCCGGCAGAAGACTCCCGTCGTCCGCACGCACGCGAAGAAAAGACCGTCGAAGGACGCATCCCTCGCGTACATCGCCCGATCCATCTCCGACTCCCTCGGAAGCGTCTTGATCATGCTCTCAAAGTACTCGCAACGCGGGATGCGCGTCCACCGATTTTTGAGCGCGGATTTCATCTTTTGTGAACACGCGGGGCAGGTCACAGGGGCACACCCTGAGAAAAAACGTGAGGGGCGATCGATGGAGGGACGATTGCGGAGCGATCACCCAGAAACTAGAAACTGGAAACAAGATACAAGAGACGAGGGGCCGGTGGGGATTGCCAATTTCCGATTGCCGATTTTTGATTTGAGATTTGAGATTTCAGACCCACGGAATCCTATTTGTGCGGGAGGGCGGGGAGACGCTTGAGGATTCGGGTGGCGGGGTCGACGCTGATGCCCACGGATTCCAAGGCCCTGATGCCTAACAGCGGCTCGGCGTCGTCGCGGCCGAAAATCACGCGGACAGCAGTGATGTCGGCGCATAAAAAACCCGTGTCGCGTGGACACGGGTTGATGCTTTGGCAATTGAAGAAGCGGACGCAGGGTTAGGAACTATGAACCAACCACTATGCTAGAAATCTGCTTGACAGCCACTCATGAAAGTGGTCAAGCTTTTGGCCATTAGTACGGGTCAGCTTAACGCATCTCTGCGCTTCCACCTCCCGCCTATC
>CAYXRK010000379.1:0-1774 GCA_964467615.1 uncultured Nitrospirales bacterium
CCTGCGCGACCGCGAACGCATCTTAAGGGCAGTAGGGCCAGTTCATCACCGGCCCCTACGGCCCCAACACGAACTACCCCAACGCGCCCGTTCCGATTCGCTGGCCGCCGAAGTCCAGACCGCCCATCCCGCCGCGCGCGCGTTTGTCGATCTCATCCTCGGCGGATACGTCAAATGCGACGCGCTCGAAGCCCTGCGCGAGCATCGCGCCGCCGTCACCCGCGAATGTTTCGTGCGCCGCAACTTCACCACCGCGCATTTGAATCCAAACGTGTATCGCCACTGGTTCATCGGCGACCGCGCCCTGCCGCGCCAGATCGAACGACGCGAAGCGCGGCTGGCCGAAATCGCCGGGGAGATAACCGCGCTCCATCAACAATCCACTGCCCTACGCGAGCGATTGACTCTCACCCGCGACAAAGTTCGCCCGTTGATGGAACTCGATCACGCCCTGCCGGTCCTGGCCCGCCTCCCCGAATTGACTCACTTGGTGCGCTCTCTGCGCTACGAACTGGGCCGGCTCGACCGCGCCTCCGTCGACACGCTCCGCGCCGAAGTGGAGCGCTGTCAGGCCGAGTTCGAGCGCGTGCAGAACGAAACCCGCCAACTCGATCAGCAGATCGGCAGTTGGGGAGCGCAAGCGCAAACGCTGGGGAGCGACGCGATTCCGCAATTAGAGCGCGCCGCCGAGGAAGCCCTGCAGAGCGCGCGGCAGTTTCTTTCGGCGGAGAGCGCGGATGAAATGCTGGAAGAAGCCGAGAAAGAATATGAGCGCCGCCGCGAGCGCCAACCGCTTGAAACCGTGCTGGCGAATGCGGCGCGTTACGTCGGCGATTACGAAAGTGCCGAGAGCCGCAGCCGCGATAAACTGCGCGAAGCCAAACACGCCTACAGCCTCAAATACGATTTTGGTTACGACGACGCCGAGGACGCCGCGCGCTATTCGCAAGAACGCGAGAAGTTCGAGAAATCGGAACTGCCAAAGTACGAGGAGAGCATCGCCGCGCAGCGCAAACTGGCCGAGCAGGAGCTGGTCGAGAATTTCATTCACCGTTTGCGCGAGCAGATCGAAGACGCCCGCCAGCAGTTGGATTACCTCAACGCCACACTGCGCGATTTGCGCTTCGGCGGCGAGCGGTTCGAATTCATCACCAAAGCCGCGCCCGCGCTCAAGCAAGTCTACGACATGATCATGGACAGCCAGCAGATTCTGGGCGACGCGCTTTTCGAGTCCGACTTCCGGCAGAAGCACCAGCAGGGATGGGATTTGCTCTTCGAGCGTCTGACGGCGGACGAGGCCGACGAAGCCTCCATCGAACTGCGCGAACTGCAAGACTACCGCAACTATCTCGAATACGACATCCGCATTCATTACCCCAACGGCGACCGCGCCCTGCTGAGCCAGATCAATGCCAAGAAATCGGGCGGCGAGACGACCACGCCATTTTACGTGGCGATGGCCGCCTCCTTCGCGCAAGCCTACCGCCTCAACCAGCCGCGCCCGTCTGACACTATCCGTCTCGCGCTGTTTGACGAAGCGTTCTCCAAAATGGACACGGCGCGCACGGCCAGCGCCCTGCAATTCATGTGCGACACGGGGCTGCAAGTCCTTCTGGCCACCCCGCCCGACAAATCCGGCGCGCTCCTCTCGCACGTCGACTCCGTCCGCACCGTCGTCCGCAAGAACAGCAACTCGTTTGTGATCGAGATTGACAAGGCGGAGATGATGAGGGAACTGGACGACAACGGGCGGCGAATGGCGTAAAATTCAGAA
>CAYXRK010000380.1:0-1766 GCA_964467615.1 uncultured Nitrospirales bacterium
CACACGAAACCCTACGAATCCTAGTTCTACTGTATCTTCCGGTTGTTCAGATTTAAGTCTTTTTGTACCTTGTCCTTTCGGGGAACGGAATCCACCGAAAGGAGACGTCGATGGACCGACGATTCGCTGCACGTTTGGAGGAATTGCTCGACCACGCTACTGTGCATCCGGCGGTCTTGCGCGACATGTTGCCGCGACTGGAGCGCTTTGTCGAGCCGTTCGCGGAGTTGTTGGCAACGACCGAACAACGCGGGCATCTGCATGAATATGTGGCTGGGTTGGTCTCGAACCTCAAGCGCAAGAACGCTGAGTCGATCGCCTACCATCACGATCAGGATCGGCAGACGCTGCAAAAATTCATCGGCCAATTGCCATGGGATCACCAACCGCACCTGACGGAATTGGCCCGCCAAGTCGGCGCGGAAATCGGTGAAGCCGACGGCGTGATTGTTTTCGATCCCTCGGGCTTTCCGAAAAAGGGCACGGAATCGGTCGGCATCCAGCGGCAGTGGTGCGGCCGACTTGGCAAGGTCGATAACTGCCAGGTCGGGGTTTACATGGGCTATGTGTCGCGCGTCGAACACGCCCTCGTCAATGAGCGTTTGTACTTGCCGACCGAGTGGGCCAAAGACAAAAAGCGGCGCAAGAAGTGCGGCGTGCCGAAGGAGATTCGCTTCCAGACGCGGCACGAGTTGGCCCTGGACATGCTCCGCGAGCACGGTTCGCTGTTGCCGCACGGTTGGATCGCCGGCGACGACGAGATGGGCCGATCCAGCAAATTCCGCGGTGATTTGCGTGCGCTGCAAGAGCGTTATCTGTTGGCGGTGCCGTCGAACACGTTGATGCGGGACTGCGAAGCCCAACCGCCGGCCTACCGTGGCCACGGTCAGCCGCCGAAGGTTCCGTTCACGCGTGTTGATCGCTGGACGGCGACGCTGCCTGCCAGCGCGTGGCAGACGATCGAAGTGCGGGCCGGCGACAAAGGGCCGCTGGTGGCGCAGATGGTGAAACGCCGGGTGTTGGCGAAAACGGAACGGCGTCGTGTCGGTCCGGAAGAAATCCTGGTGGTGACTCGCGAGCAACAAGCGGATGGGACCTTCAAGCACGACTACTATCTTTCCAACGCCGCCGCCGAGACACCGTTGCGGGAGTTTGGGCGCGTGGCCAAAGCGGAGCATCGGATCGAAGATTGCCTGGAGCGCGCCAAGAGCGAGGCCGGGCTGGCTCAGTATCAGGTTCGAACTTGGGAAGGGTGGCATCATCATCAAACGCTGTCGTTGTTGGCCACATGGTTCCTGACGCAGGAAACTCGGCGGGGGAAAAAAGTGGACGCCAGCGATCACCGTTCCACAGATTCGCTGGGCCATCGCCTTGTTGCTGCATCGGTCATTGGGCTGCGACAAGCCCGCGCGGATTCGCCGCACGATGACTCGTCGCCTGAAGCGAAACGAGCAAGCCCGGCTCTATCACTGGAAATCGCGTAACCGGTTGGCCCCAAAACGAGTTCAGCAAACCGAGTAACCGATACAGTAGAGATAGGGAGCGAAGAGAATACTGTCCTCACGAGCTTGGGCGCATTACGAGCGTCCGTAGCACTGCCCACATCTCGACGAGGATTCCCAATCCGACCGTGCCGAGGCCGCCCAACACGGCGATCTGCTTGTCGGCGATGAGACGAATGTTGTGGACACTCTCTCCTCCCGCCCGGACGGTGGTGTCCATGTTGCACCCCCCGAGTACGTTGGACACCCCGATGACGATGAGTA
>CAYXRK010000381.1:0-1756 GCA_964467615.1 uncultured Nitrospirales bacterium
GTCCAACTGACCGTATCCGCCATGCGCACGCACGACGGATACGATCCTGTTCGTTATGTGTCATTCGCATCCGCCCGGCGGCTGAGGCAGAATTGAGGCAACAGGAGAGTCTTTTATGGCTACACCAAAGGAAGAACTCACTCGCCTCATCCAGGGGCAGCCGGAGGACAGTTCACGCGAAGAAATAGTGCGAGAGCTCGCCTTTCACGTCATGGTCGAGCGCGGAATCGCCGACTCGGATGCCAAGCGCACCATCTCAAATGATGAAATGGGCCGCCGCATTCGGTCATGGCAGAAATAAGCTGGACTGACGAGGCCCAGCGCTGGCTTACCGACATCTTTGAATACATCGCCGCGGACAACCCTCAGGCTGCGGCGCGCACGGTCGAGGGCATCTACGATCGAGCGCAGGACCTCAGAAGATTCCCTGAGCTTGGTTCTCGCTACGCCGCTTCACAGCGTCACGTCCGAGTATTGCTCTATGGGCACTACCGAATCGCATACCTCATCAAGGCCGACGGAAATATTGACGTCCTAGGCGTCTTCCACGGAGCCCTCGACATCACGAGGTATCAACTCTAATGACACATAACCTGGCGGTGTTGCCGGACGCGGCGGCGAGCGCATCGCTTCATCGGCGGCTCGACCCGCCGCGCCGCAAACCTCCACGTTAGGTTTCATGGTGATCGCGTACCAAGACGGAACGGAAATGCGAGTGGGGGACGCCGTGCTCATTGAGCATGGTCGTACACCAGGCACGATCAGTGATCTGATCCAAGCCAATGCGGACCTCAAACAATGGAACGTCACTGAACCCGGGGTCATGATCAAATCTGCACCGTTCGGGCTGGTGTTTCTTCCGGTTTCGACTTTCGCAGGCGATCCAATCGTCTTTGTTGCGCGAAATGAAACCTAACCCTGCGCCCAACCGCGACGCCGTGAAGCATCGCGCTTCGTGGATGCATTGCGCGCGGCGCGCGTTGGCTCCACGTTAGGCCGTAAATAAAAAATGGACATCCCAGCGGAGTTCCGACCGCTATTCCGCAGGAGTCCGGTTCTCGATTTAATCGGCCCTCTTTATTCCCGTGGCGAGGGCACCGGCCTCGTCATCGGTCTTCTGGCCGAGGCGAAGCACTGCAATGCCCGAGGGACGGTGCACGGCGGCATTCTCGCGACCCTTGCCGACGTTGCGCTTGGTTACACCATGGCGTTCTCATCCACACCCCCAGCGAGCCTTATCACCGCCAATCTAACGCTTGATTTCGCCGGAACAGCAAAAATCGGCGACTGGCTTGAGGCGCACGTCGACGTCCAAAGAAGGGGTAGCCGACTATCATTCGCGAACTGCTACATCACCGTGAATGAGCAACGTATCGTTCGCGCAAGTGCCGTCTTTCTGGTCGCAGGCCAGCTCGATGCAAACGCCTCTGCCTAACCGCGCGATCGACGGCGACACTTTTTCAGCGGCGCTACGCGCGCCTGACAGTGCGCGTCATCGCGGACGTTAAACGGCAGCAGATCGGCGCCAGATGTATTTTGAAATCATCGGGGAAGTCACGCATGCCGAGACATTTGCGATCGGCGCGTCAATTCACGAGATCGCTCGCCTTCGAAAGCTCTATGGCAGGGGTCGCTGGCGAAAGCGTAAAGGAGTTGCTCGCGTCCGCCTCGAAGACGGCGCAATCCTGCTGGCCGAGGTACACTGGTACGAGGCCCACGGAATAGGGCGCCGAGATTTCAAGATCAAGCGCTACAT
>CAYXRK010000382.1:0-1718 GCA_964467615.1 uncultured Nitrospirales bacterium
CGTCGCCAGCGACACATCCGGAGGGAACGGCGACACCTCGCATCGTTCGTTTTGACGGATTTCGGCGTTGTTTCCATGAGCGAGTTGCGGACCGACGCCGCAGCTCAGCGGTACAGACTTTGCTTCCGTCACGCGCGGAGGGGAACATCAATGAGCCTGGTTCGACTCCTGGGATTTCGGACGCTGACTTGCGGCTGCGTGATTGGACGCTATCGCGAGCTGGCGACGAGCCAGTAGTGTCCGGTTAAGCAATCGTGGTCTCCTTGCAAGTCATTGCAGGAGCTTCGCTTAGATGCAATGGTGGGATTTTTCGATATGGGATTGGAGTTGGCGATTCTGACGTTCGCATACCTTCCAGAGGGCGGCGCCAGAATAGCCGATGCCCATCGCCAAGACCGTGTTCGCGCAACTCACGGATTACCTTCCCCGATACGAATTTCAACGGTGCGTCGCGCGCTATGAAGGCCACTATCGGGTCAGGCGGTTCTCCTGCTGGGATCAGTTTCTGTGTATGGCCTTTGCGCAGCTTACCTATCGGGAGAGTCTGCGCGATATTGAAGCGTGTCTGCGAGCCGTGGAGGGCAAGCTCTATCATCTCGGTGTGCGCGCGCACGTCTCGCGCTCCACGCTCGCAGACGCGAATGAGGCGCGCGACTGGCGCATCTTTGCCGACTTCGCGCAGGGACTCATTCGAACGGCGCGCGCCCTCTACCTCCACGAGTCGCTGGCCGTTGACTTGGGGAACACCGTGTACGCGCTCGACGCCACGATCATCGACCTCTGTCTCTCGGTCTTTCCCTGGGCGCGGTATCGACGCCGTGACGCGGCCATCAAGCTGCACACGCAGCTCGATCTCCGCGGCGCGATTCCCACCGTGGTGCAGATTACCGAAGGAAAACGCGCCGATGTGACGTTCCTCGATGATCTGGCGATCGAAGCCGGGGCCATCTACATCATGGACCGTGGGTACGTCGACTTCGCGCGCCTCCATCGCTTCGTCGATGAAGCCGCGTTCTTCGTCACGCGGACCAAACACGGGATTCGCTTCCGACGGCGCGTGTCGCGTCCGGTCGATTTCGCCACCGGCTTGGTGTCGGATCACACCATCGGGTTGGTGACCGCCGATGCGCGACGAGACTATCCTGAACCCCTTCGTCGCGTGCGCTACGTCGATCCCGTCACGGAGAAGCGGTTCGGCTTCCTCACCAACAACTTCACCTTGCCGGCGCTCGCGATCGCGCACTTGTATCGATCGCGGTGGGCCGTGGAACTTTTTTTCAAATGGATCAAACAGCATCTCCGGATCAAAGCCTTCTATGGCACGAGTGAGAACGCCGTGAAGACCCAAATCTGGATCGCCCTCTCGGTTTATGTCCTCGTGGCCATCGTCAGGAAGCGTCTCGCCCTCGACGTGAGCCTCTACAAACTTCTGCAAGTCCTGAGCGTCACGCTCTTCGAGAAAACGCCCATTTCTACAGCTGTTTTTGACGTCGGCTCCCAATTGGACCAGATCGATGACGGTAACCAACTGTACCTGTTCAACTTATAACCGGACACTACTGGTCGCTGACGTACTGTGGCTGTCGCTGTCGCGAACTAAACGTCGCACATTGCACCGAGTGTTCATCATGTAACAAGTTGGGGTATCCCCTTGACTAAGGTGACCCCAATAGGTAGTGTCCGGCCCCGTGGAGGATTATCCGCGGAACCTGGCAGAG
>CAYXRK010000383.1:0-1680 GCA_964467615.1 uncultured Nitrospirales bacterium
GATGTACGTGGCCATGCGGACCTGTCGCGGGACGACTTTGCGCATCATGCTGACAAGCGCGCTCGACCCGACAAGCACGACCATCGTCGCAAGCCCCATCGTGATGGCGTTGATAACCGAGTTGGTGACGGCCAAGGTGGGGCAGGTGCCCAATACCATGACGAACACGGGGTTTTCCTTCCATAGTCCGTTCAACAGCGTGTCCAGTGACGACGGGCCGCTTGGTGTCTTGACCGAGGCGCTCATTGCTTGGCCTCGATTTGTTGCCGGTGTTTCAAAATTGTGGGCACGATTAGTTTGGCGCTTTCGTTGACGATTCGAGCGACGGCTTTGGATGACACCGTGGCCCCCGATATTCCGTCGATTTCCCATGGGTTTTTCTTTGCGCCGCGTTTGACGGAAACGACGTCGTGCTCGAGGGCCGTGCCGGACGCGTCCAGACGCAATGCGAGTCCGTCAAAATTTGCGAGGAAACGCGGATCGATTCCAATCTTGTCTCCCAGCCCCGGGGTTTCTTTGCTTTCGACAATAGTGAAGCCCGTCGTGCCCTCGGTGTCCGGCGAATAGCCGTATAGGACGCGGATTACGTCCTGGTATCCTTGGCCCGCGGCTTCGATAGCGACGCCGACAAGCCGGCCATCGCTGCCATAGCCGGTATAGAGCTTCGCGCCGGGCCCCGCATCTTCGCCGGCCAGGCGCAGGGTGTCGCCTTCGATCGCGTAGGTCGCGCGCGACGTCGCACCCGGGAGTACGCGGAAAACGGCCTCCTCAATGGCGCGCTGCCGATTGGCGAGGATGCGCGGCAGCGTGGTCTCGTACGCGAATACGATTAGGAACCCGCTCAACAGCGACGCGCCGCCGAGCGTGCGAACCATGCGCCACGTGTCGCCCTTGGGGTTGGACGCCGCGGTTTCGGGCGCCGCGCTCATGTGCGTTCCCTCGCGCGTTTCGCGCCGTATACGCGCGGTTGCGTCAGATTGTCGATAATGGGCGACACCGCATTGCCGAGCAGAATCGCGTACATGACGCCCTCGGGCAGGCCGCCCTTCAAACGAATGATGACGGTGAGAAACCCCATGAGGCCGCCGTAAATCCAGATGCCGAGCGGCGTCACCGGAGACGCGACCATGTCCGACGCCATGAACACCGCGCCGAGCATCAGCCCGCCGGCGAAGAGCGTGAATAGGGGCGAGGGGTAGCGCTGCGGGTCCATCGCGTAGAACGCGCCGCTTGTCAGGAACGCGGCAAGCAGCATGCTCGCCGGCACGCGCCAGTCCATCATCTTGCGCATGACGAGGTACGCGCCGCAGATAAGAATCAGCAGCGCCGACGTTTCGCCTGCGCTGCCGGAAGTCATTCCCATGAAAAGTGTGCCGGTGTTGGTAGCCACGTGATCGAACTTCTGCAGCGCAAGCGGAGTCGCGCCGCTGAAACCGTCAACCGAAACGGTCTTGAGCCATTGATCGATTGGATTTGCCGTCGCGAACGGAAACGTAAGGGTAGACGGAATGAATGACGTAAACCGGCCCGTAGCAAGCGGCGGCGACCACGTCGTGATTGCGGTCGGAAACGCTGCCTGCAGAAAGGCGCGTCCAACCAACGCGGGATTGAAGACGTTGTATCCCAGACCGCCAAACAGCGCCTTTCCAATCACAACAGCCACCACGCCGCCGGCGGCCG
>CAYXRK010000384.1:0-1623 GCA_964467615.1 uncultured Nitrospirales bacterium
GATTTCATTCAACCTGTCTTCGGTTGGCCGCGGTGGTGAAGCAGCATGTATTTGTCCAAGAAACTTTGCCTTGGCGCCGTCTCATTTGCCGCGCTCGTAGTACAATGCGGCTCGCCGAATCGAGCGGCTTCGGAATCCGTCGGGCAATCGTCGTCCGGACCCGCTGAGAAATTGTCGCCAGAGATGTCGATTCAGGGGCTCGATTTATATATGCACAATTACGCGCCGACGGAGGGCGAAGCGCGGAAGCCGACCTTCTCGGTCCATGCCGATTCCGGCGCTCTTACGGAGGTAGACCGTGTTTGGTCGCTCGTGGGCGTTCGAGCTGTCGTTTATGGAAAGGAACAAGAGCTCGAATTCGCCGCGGGCAAAGCACTTTTCGATGAAGAGAACCAACGCGCGGAACTCGAGGATTCGGTCCGCCTCACGAGCGGCGCGATGGAAGTGAGTACGGAGCGCGCAAAATGGGACAATCAATCGCAGATTGTTACCGCTGACGGTCAATTGGCCATGCGAGACGGCGCAACGGAACTTACCGCGCAGTCGCTGGTCCTCGACCCGAACAAAAAAACGTTCCGAATCACCCAAGCCGAGGGGCGCGCGTCGTTTGAACAGGCCAAATCATGATCGGCGGGCTTTCGTGAAGCAACACCGCAGCCACTTTCCGCTGCTCGGTCTCGTCGCGGTAACGGCTCTTGCGGCAATCCCATCGAGCATGGCCCACCCGCAAGAACCCGCGCCGCCCGAGGCCAATGCCGAGACCCCGAACTACATCGGTTGGGAGTTCAAGGCCGACACCTTCGAAGGCGAATACGGCGAAACGTTTCGCCCGACGTTGCTGGACGGTGATGCGCGCATCGTGTTTCTCGCGGAAGACCCCGCCGAGAACATGACCGTCACGGCGAAGACCATGCGCTTCGCGTATACCACGAGCGACGGCGGCACGCCCGATGAAATGGAATTGGAGGGAGGCGTTGTGATCGTTCGTCCGGACGGCGAAATCCATGCGGACACTGCGAAGGTCAGATTCGCGAAGACTGACGACGGCACGATGGGCAAACCGATCGCGAAACTTTTCGGGCATGTAAACGTGGTGACCCAAATCGGGCCGGATCGCGCCACGATCACGTCGAACGAGGCGGACATCGACTATGAAAAGGGAGAAGCCGTGTTCCGCGGCGACTTCAAATTGAACTCACCCCAGATTCAAAGCGCGCAGGGCGAAGAAGCCCGCCTTGATCTCAACGCGCACAAATTCTCCATCACCAATATGAGCGCGCGAATGTTCATGCCAACAGACACGAGGAGCCAAACGAAATCGCTGCACCTTACAGCGGCCGATGTACGCGACGTGGCCGGATGGTTGGGGGCACTCAAATCGCAAGCTGCGGCCGACGGCGACAATCCGGGCAAGCACATCCTGTCTCTCGTCGGCGAGACGGCGCGCGTGTCGCTCGTCAGTCTGCCGATCGCGACGTTGGAGAAGAACGCCGGCGGGATTCTAAAAGAGATAAACAAGGCGCTCGCGTCGGAGAAATTTTACGATGCGAACTCCTGGAACGGCATAAACCTTCCCCAGGCCGCGAAAGACCTGCTCGCCGCGAAGGAGCGTACCCCGGCCGA
>CAYXRK010000385.1:0-1613 GCA_964467615.1 uncultured Nitrospirales bacterium
GATGTTGCAGATGAGGTAGCCCGTTTCGCCCGCTTCGAGACTTTCGGAAGGCGTGATCTCCGGCGCGAAGTAGCCGAGCTCGACCACTTCGTATTTGATGCCGCTCGACATCATCATCACTTTCGCGCCGGGCGCGATGCGGCCGTCCATCATGCGGATGTAGATGACGACGCCGCGATAAGCGTCGTATTTCGCATCGAAAATAAGCGCGCGCAACGGGGCGTTGCGATCGCCCGTGGGATGCGGGACCCTTCGGATTACGGCTTCGAGCGCCTCGATGGCGCCAGTGCCTTCCTTGCCGCTCGCAAGGACAGCGTCGCTCGCGTCCAGCCCGATGACGTCTTCGATCTGCCGCCGGCACGATTCGATGTCGGCGCTCGGAAGATCGATCTTGTTGATGACGGGGATAATTTCGAGATTTTGCTCGATGGCTTTATACGCGTTGGCAAGCGTTTGCGCCTCGACGCCCTGCGCGGCATCGACCAACAGCAGCGCGCCCTCGCACGCGGCGAGGCTTCGCGACACTTCATACGAAAAATCCACGTGCCCAGGCGTGTCGATCAGGTTGAGCACGTACTGCTCGCCGTTCCGCGCCGTGTAATTCAGCCGCACTGCCACGGACTTGATTGTGATGCCGCGCTCGCGCTCGATGTCCATTGTATCGAGCGTTTGCTCTTTCATCTTGCGTTCCTCGACCGCCGAAGTGACTTCGAGGAAACGGTCCGCCAGCGTCGATTTGCCGTGATCGACGTGCGCGATGATGCAGAAGTTGCGGATTTTTTCTATCGGTGCTGCCATGATCTTCGCTATCTATAGTGACCGCCGCGCCTATCGTCCAAACATCTGGCCGATGACGCGCAGGCTGCGGAATTCCGAATCAACGTGCCGGACGGCGTACCGCGCGAGCGCGTCGAACGCTTCCGGCAAATCGTCTTTAACGGGGCACGTATCGCTCCTCGCCGCGAGCTCGCGCAACGCTCGCAACGCGCCCGCGTCGATCGGCACCTCAAACGCGCCCGCGCTGCTCAGGTCCGGTTCGAAGCCGGCCGCGGCCAACAGGCGCAACAGATGCCACGCCGTATGCGTCCGGGCCGCGCCGGTCCACGTTTCCATCCGATCCAGCCCGTCCGCGAGCGCCGCAAACAGTCCGTGGGACGGTTCGTTCTCCTGCGCAACCTTATAGGCGAACTCCAGCGGAAACGCCGCGAAGACGCTCTTGCTCAAGTCCGATTTCAGTCCGGCGAAACTATGGTGCAGCGCGGCCTCGGCCAGCTTCTGCACGCTTCGCCCGTCCTTCCAGTAGTACACCAACTCGAGCCGGTTAAACGTGTCGAGCACGCCCGCCAGGGGGCTTTTCGGTCTCTTCGCGCCCGTGGCCATGCACGCGAGCTTTCCGCGCGCGGGCGTCAAGAACGTGACGATCCGGCTCGTCTCGCTGAAGTCGACGCCGCGTATGACAATTGCCTCGCTGCGTTCTTGAGCCATGGCCTACCCTCGCGCCGCAAACAGACGGCCCCGCGCGCGCGACGCACGCTTGACCGCGCTGATTTTACGCGGGGAATCGGGCGTTGGCCACGGCGGGTACACGGGCCGCAAGGATACCTACGCCCCAG
>CAYXRK010000386.1:0-1612 GCA_964467615.1 uncultured Nitrospirales bacterium
CGTATACCCCATCTTCTGCAAATTGTCCGCCGCCAACGCCGAACGATATCCCCCGCCGCAATACAACACGATCTGCGCGCCCGGCTCCGGTATCGCCTTCTCGACGTCCCGCTCGATCACGCCCTTCCCCAAATGCTCCGCGCCCGGCAGATGCCCCGCCGCCCACTCGCTTTCCTCGCGCACGTCCACCAGATGAAACCGCTCCCCGGCGTCCTGCTTCGCCTTCACGTCGCCGACCGTGCACTCCCGCACCCGCGACTTCGCGTCCTGCACAATCTTCAAAAACCCTTCGCTATGCACCATCAAATCTCTCCCGTAATCGTCCAACCATTCTACCGCACTACCGGCGCCACGGCTATCCTTGGAGCGAATTGCGTTACCCGTGTCGCCGGTTTTGGCTGTAACCTTGGCCCTCGGTCAGTAGTCCATCAAGGCAAGGCATTACACAGAATCACATCCATGCTATCGACCGCGCTCGCCATACTCGGATGGACACTGTTCGGCGTCGCCATGTTGGCCGGACTTGCGCTCGATCTGGTCGGCCTCTTCGGCAATTGGATCATCCTCGGCGCTGTCGGCGTCGGCGCGCTCGTATCCGGCTTCGATCACTTTGGCGGCTGGACGATTCCCGTTCTCACGGCGCTGGCCGTTGCGGGCGAAGTTCTCGAGGGCGTTGCGTCCGGCATGGGCGCGGCAAAGTTCGGCGGCGGTAAAGGCGCGATCACGGCGTCGATCATCGGGTGTCTGCTCGGCGCGGCACTCGGCACGCCGGTGTTCCCCATCATCGGCACGATCGCGGGCGCATGCGCGGGCGCGTTCATCGGCGCAACGCTCTACGAATTCCTGATGCGCGAAAAAGGCGCGGGCGCGGCGATGTACGTCGGCGTTGGCGCGGCCGCGGGCCGAGTCGCGGGGATTTTCCTCAAGGCCTTCGTGGGATTCGCGATGCTTCTCATCGCGTTTCTGAATTTGTAGCGCCTGCCTCGACGAGGTCGCGCGGCCTCACGCCGGTTTCGTTGCAACCAGCGTAACCGTGATCTCGCTACGATTCGAGACGGATTGATCGAACGGGGCCGTGCTTGTACCATCCCGCAGGTTTTCCAAAACGGGTGTGGACGCGTATCGACTATGGGCGCTTTGGGATCGGTTGAATCGCCGTTGCGCGTTGCGGTGGTGGGCAGCGGGCCGAGCGGGTTCTACGCGGCGGAGGCGCTCCTCAAAAGCGGGCTGAAGACTGAGGTTGATGTGATTGATCGGCTTCCGTGTCCCTACGGCCTCGTGCGGCTGGGCGTCGCGCCGGATCATCAAAGCCTCAAGGGCGCGATCCGGGCCTACGAAAAGACCGCCGCGCTCGAGGGGTTCTCGTTTATCGGAAATGTCTGCGTCGGCACGGACGTATCGGTCGAAGAGTTGCGCGAGTTTTACGATGCCATCATTTTCGCCAACGGCGCAGAGACGGATCGGCGGCTGAACATCGCGGGCGAAGACTTGCCCGGAAGCCACACGGCTACCAAGTTCGTCGCGTGGTACAACGGCCACCCCGACTACGCGGACCAAGCGTTTGACCTCACGCAAGAATCCGTCGCCGTCATCGGTCAGGGAAACGTCGCGG
>CAYXRK010000387.1:0-1600 GCA_964467615.1 uncultured Nitrospirales bacterium
AACCCGGACGATGAGGTCTGGAACGATGCCGCAACCCGGTGAGGTCGTACTGATTCCGTTTCCCTATACTGATTTGACGACGGCCAAGCGCCGACCCGTTCTGGTGTTGCGCCCAGCGGATGGCTTCGGAGACTTTCTCGCGGCGGCGATCACTTCTCATCCGGGGCATGTCGATGCCCTGACCCTGACGCAGATGGATCTCCAGGAGGACGTGCTTCCCAAACCGAGCTATGTCCGCGCCACCAAACTCTATACGCTCAATGAACGCATCGTTGTGCGCCGCTTCGGCGCACTGAAACCCGAAGCCTTCGCGCGCATCCATGCGGCCATCTGCACGGCCTTGGGTTGCAGTTGATACAGGAGGTCTTTAGGGCCGACTCGATTTATCCCGACGCGGGGATTGAAAATGCGGTTTGTCGAATAGAAAAGGGTAGCGTCCCCTTATTTCTCCCTTATTTCTGCGCCCTTATTTCTGCGCTGCTGCTGTAGAGCCGTCAACATGAATTGCCGATCCTGGGGCGCCAGCGGTGCCTTGCGAACCTGGGCGGCGGTCGTGGACAGGGTTTTCTCGTACCGCTCGGCGAATCTCTCGACATACCGCCGCCGTGCAAGTCACTGTCTTGGGCCTTGTTTTCGCGCTGGCATCCCGGATGCGTGTACGCAGGAAAGCCGATGGGTTGCGCCTATCCTGCGCGTTCGCGAACCTTATATTTCAAGACCCGACCCTAAGAAATTCTTTCGATATGACGAAAAATCAAGGGCGAATGGGGACGATGCGGCTAAAATGGTTCCTGCCCATCTTGGCACCTGCTAATATCAGACATGATTTTTAAATAACAACCCAAGCTCGTTAACGGGGCGAGATGAAAAAGCTTTTTACCATCGGTTACGAAGGGGCCGCACTGAGTGATTTCATGCGCGCGCTCAAAACAGCCAAGATCGACGTACTGTTGGATGTCCGTGAGCTACCGATCTCGCGACGCAAGGGATTTTCCAAGACCGCCCTGGGCGGCGCCCTGACCGATGTCGGCATTGCCTACCGCCACGAGAAGCAGTTGGGCTCGCCCAAGACAATCCGGCACCGGCTACGCGAGGACGGTAACTACTCGCGCTTCTTCCGCGAGTTCGATCGACACTTGACCGAACAGTGGGCGCTGCTGGAGACGCTCGCCGAGGAGCTTAAGGGCAATGTCGCGTTGATGTGTTACGAGAAGGACCACGAAGAGTGCCATCGACGCTCGGTCGCGGATGCCCTGGCCGAGCTGCTTGGCAAGACACCGATCCATCTGGGAGTGGATGACCATGCAAGGGAAGCATCAAAAGCGGCGCGTACATATTCTCGTCAAGGCGTTCCCGCAACCTAGCGCGAAGCACGAAGAGACCGTTTGCTGTGCCGGCGTCGCCGAGGAAGGCTGGTTGGTCATCACCGTAATAGTGAAATATTTCTGAAGGCGGTCCCCATGAAGCTTACTTACGATCCGCGTTACAACATCGCCTACATCCGGCTGCACGAGAAAAAGGTCGAGGTGGAGACCGTTCGCGTCAGCGACGAGATGAATGTGGACATCGCGCCCGACGGAACGGTGTACGGCATCGAGTT
>CAYXRK010000388.1:0-1586 GCA_964467615.1 uncultured Nitrospirales bacterium
GCCACGGGGAGCGAGAGCGGGTGGCTCTTTCCGAAATGGAAGCGGACATTCTCCAACGCTTGGCCTCCCATGCGGGGCGGGTCGTTTCGCGCGAGGAACTTCTGGCCTGCGTGTGGGGACTGCGCGACGGCGGGGTGGAAACGCGGGCGATCGATATGCACATCACGCGCTTGCGACAGAAGCTCACCGGGGGTTCGTCGGACCCGGCGCTGGAATGGATCGTGACCGTGCGGGGCAAGGGCTACATGCTGGGGCCGAATCTAACGTTGGTGAGTGAGGCGCCCTCGACGGAGCGGGGGATGGTATGACCAGCTCGAAAAAGAGCACCTTCGCCGCGCTGGGCGTGTTTGCGCTTGTTGCCGCGGTGGTATTGGGCGGCATGACTTGGGCCACTCTTTCCAGCTTTGAGCTCGCCAAAAAAAACGTGGCCGAGGAACAGTTGACGCGGGCTCTGCGCGCCTTGGGGCACATCGACAGCATGGTCCAGGGTGTTTTGAACTCGGAAGCGTCCCGACCCTCCATCGATTACGGAGACTTCTATGCCCTAGGCCCGGACGACATCGAGGCCGTCATTACTCGAGACGGGCGCGAATCGAACGCCGCCTACGTCGTCTTCCGTTCACGGCTCGCGCTCGCAGACTCCAAACCGCCGTACGATTGGATCGACCTGTATTTTGAGATGAACCATCGCGGCAGGGCTTCCTCGCCGCAGTTTGACGAGGAGGAGGAACAACTGTTTCTGACTCGGCCCGCGGCGTTGGACGTTTGGAAGCGACGGGCGTTGGAAAGCTGGGGGTGGTTCCAAACGGCGGTGACAACCATCGATTTTCGGGCTCGCGTAAGCGAGGTGCTGCAACGCGAAGACCTGTTGCCCGTAGGGGCCGAACCCGAAGCGACCCAACTGGTGCGCTTGCCGCAGCGGGCAATGAAATTCACGGGACGGCGCACTTCACTCACGGACTCGCAGCGTCGGCATGTGCCACGAGAGATCTGCGTTTCCGAACAGATTGCCGCCGGGAACATCCGCGGCCGGCCCCTCGCCATCGATAGCGAATTCGACGAAACCTCTGCCCCGCCGAAGACGGTCCGCATCAAACCGGGGCCGTTCGCCCCGCCGTTTTGGATCGATCCGGGCCGGAGCCCCGGCCTCAAACTCGCCTTTGTGCGCGAGTGCCTCGTTGACGCGGACGTAAACTATCAGGGCTTCATCGCTGATTGGGAGCGGCTCAAACCGGAGCTGCTACGACCCGTCGAGGAACTATTCGCGGAGGCGGACCTCGTGCCCGTGCCCAACGACGTGAAGCTCGATGATGAAGCGCGCACGATGAAACTTCTCGCCCTGCCGGCGCTCCTGCGCGTGCCGGATATTCCCGGCGGGACCGCGGCGGCCGCGTGGCGATCCGTTCGCGGCGTATTGCTTGTCTCATGGATCGCCGCCCTGGCGGTGTTGGCCGGCGCGGGCTGGGGCGTGCGGAGCTTGGTGGCGCTGACTGAGCGGCGCATGCAGTTCGCCTACGCGGTGACGCACGAGCTTCGCACGCCGCTGACGACGTTCCGTCTCTACTCGGACATGCTCTCGGCCGGTC
>CAYXRK010000389.1:0-1579 GCA_964467615.1 uncultured Nitrospirales bacterium
CGCATTGGGTCGGGTTGACTTTCCCGGGCATGATCGAAGAGCCGGGTTCGTTTTCGGGGATGCGAATTTCCGCGAGACCACATCGAGGGCCGCTGGCGAGCAAGCGCACGTCGTTCGCGATCTTCATGAAGCTGCACGCGATGGTCTTCAGGGCACCGTGGGTCATCACCATGGCGTCGTGCGCGGCGAGCGATTCGAACTTGTTCGGCGCTGAGGTGAATTGGCAGCCCGAGATTTTGGTGATGTGTTCCGCGACTTTGACGTCGTAGCCCTTCTTCGTGTTCAGGCCCGTGCCAACGGCCGTGCCCCCGAGGGCCAACTCGGACAACTTCGGCAGCGTGGACTGGACGCGCTCAATGCCGTTGGTTAGCTGCTGGGTGTACCCGGAGAACTCCTGTCCGAGCGTTACAGGCGTCGCGTCCATCAGATGTGTGCGGCCAATCTTGATGATGTCCATGAACGCGGCGGTCTTTTGGGCAAACGTGTCGCGAAGCTGCATCAGATTCGGCAACAGGAGTCGTTCGATTTGCTCGACCGAGGCGATGCTCATGGCCGTCGGAAAAGTATCGTTCGAGGACTGCGACATGTTCACGTGGTCGTTTGGGTGTACTGGTTTCTTGCTACCGAGGACGCCGCCGAGCAGTTCGATTGCGCGGTTCGAAATGACCTCGTTCGCGTTCATGTTGGTCTGCGTGCCGCTGCCGGTCTGCCAGACGACAAGGGGAAAATGATCGTCGAGTTTTCCGTCGATGACTTCGTCGGCGGCTTGACAAATTACGGTGCATAACTTCTCATCGAGCAATCCTTGGTCTTTGTTCGTGAGCGCGGCGGCCTTCTTGAGAATGCCCAAGGCCCGGATGATCTCGCGGGGCATGTGCTCGGACCCGATTCTAAAGAAGTGAAGCGAGCGGGCGGTCTGGCAACCGTAATAGCGATCGGACGGCACTTGCATTTCGCCCATCGTGTCGGTTTCGATGCGGTAGTTCACGTGCGGTTCTCCGGTGTTCGGGCCGTGCGGAAGGAGAAATCATACGCGACGCGCGCGGGGGCGATAAAGAGGCGGGCCGGACAAAAAGCAACCGTCCCCGCGGGTTGCCCCACGGGGACGGCCAGAACGATTGATTGGTATGCGCGAAGCTTAGAACTTGATCTTCGTTTCGGCGTAGACGTAGTCGAGGTCGTCGTCGTTGAACCCGCCGATCGCGACCAGGCCGTTGCCGGCCACGAAGGCGCCGCCCGGAAGGAAGAACGGATCGCCGATCAGGCCCGTGCGGAAGTTGCCACGGGCCGGCCCGACGCCACTGTCCGCGAAGAAGTGGGCGTAGCCGAAGCTGACAGTCAGGTCCTCGCTGTACGCGTAGTCAAGGTACAGGCCGATTTCCCAACCCAGCGTGTCATCCATTTCCTTGCCCCAGAACGGAATGCCGAACAGACCGTTGACCGTGGTCGGTTCGTCCGCCTGGAAGTACGCGAGGGCCAGATTCACGGCGACCTTCTCGGTCGGCTGAACGCTGACGCCGCCGCGGAAGATCAACGAGTTGCTCAGGTCGCTCGTATCGAGGAACTCGCTGTATTCCCA
>CAYXRK010000390.1:0-1578 GCA_964467615.1 uncultured Nitrospirales bacterium
GCGATCCGCAGACGGAGCTGGTCCGCCTCGGTGAGGAAGTTGTGGCGTCGCCATTTGGCCACCAAGCGGGCGACCTGGTCCTGATTCTCACGATGCGGTCCCCACTGCGGATCGGTCATGGGGACGAAAAAGTTCTTGTCCATGCGCGGCGGCAGTTGGCTCAACACTTCCTTCTTGGTGCGGCGGATGAGGATCGGCGACAGGGTCTTGTTGATCCGCCCCAGTTCACGATAACCGACGACCTTGGTCGAGCCTTCTTCGACGACCTCGTGCGCGGCCTTGAAGGCGAACAACGGGCCGAGCCGGTGGCGATCCACGAACTCGACAATGGAATGCAGTTCCTCCAGGCGGTTCTCAAGCGGCGTCCCGGTGAGTACGACGGCATAGCGCGAGTCGATCTGTTTGACGGACTTCGCCGTCCGGGTCTGCCAGTTTTTGATGCGCTGGGCCTCATCGAGGATGACGAGATCGGGCGACCAAGCGGCGATCGCATCCGCGTCGGCGTGGATCACGTCGTAGTTGATGATTTTGAAGAACGAAGGGTCATGCTCGAACAAGTCCCTGCGCCGGTGGGTGGGACCGTCGATCACCAACGCCGGGCGTGCGGAGAAGTGCTCGATCTCGCTATGCCACTGGCTTTTCAGCGAAGACGGGCAGACGATAAGAACACGCTCCACGCCGCCGTCCCGCGCTAGGATTTCCGCCGCGGCGATCGCTTGGATCGTCTTACCCAGCCCCATCTCGTCGGCGATGATGGCCCGCCCCGCCGCAGACGCGAACAACGCGCCTTCACGCTGATAAGGGTAGAGCGCGACCTTCAAGAGCCTGCTCCACGTCGCACCTTGCCTTGCTCCGCCGTACCGCTTGTGCAGCCGAGCGCGTCGGGCCTGCCCATCGCGGGCCTCGGCGATCAGCGTCGCGGCGTCGTCATACACGCGCAACTCATATTCGATTTTCCGCGCCTCTTGCACGAAGCGATCGAAACCAGCGATGGCTTCCGTTTTAATCCCGCCCTCGCGGTCGAAATAACCACTGGCCAGCTTCCGTAGTTCCGCGGGGCAACCGTCGCCCGGTGAGAAGACGATCGCCCGGAGCGCTCCGTAGCGTATGTAGACTTCCGCGAAGGGCGGCGCGTAACCGCGGCGGAGGGCGTCCGCGTGCCGCGACTCGAGGCTGCCTAAGACGGCCTCGACGTGCTTACACGTCCCCAGCGTATTCACGGCGTAGTCCGGACAAGAGCAGTAGTTCACGCCCGCTTCGAGTCCACGGATCGCCGCCCGATACGTTCGCTTGGTCGCGGGATTGGTCACCGCGAACTCCGAAAAGACCGGCTCGCGGCCGAGATTGCGGATGTCGAATTCTTTCTCTTGTTCGCGGCCGAATTGCCGACGAAGCTGCAACTGCCACTCTCGGACGGTCATGCTCTCGGGCTTACTTGTCCGTGAGACCTTCGCAGTTTTTGGTGAACTCTTCGATGATTTTACCGAATCGGCGATTGCGGGCATGGTCGTATCCTCCTGGCCTTTGGATTTCCAAGGCGTAGTATGCCCCGCTGCGTCCAAACATTCAAACGCCGTT
>CAYXRK010000391.1:0-1555 GCA_964467615.1 uncultured Nitrospirales bacterium
GGTCGTCCGCGTCACGGGCGGGTGCATCGTGACGCGAAAAGGGGGAGTCCGTTCACATGCATCCGCTTCAGTGGCGATTGGCCGCGTACAAGTTATACGCAGCCGTCCCCCTGGGCGGGTGCAATAGCGTTTGGTTGTTTGCTGAGGCCGAATCCTTCTCCGATCCGCATCCGGCGGATCAACGGGGCGCTGCCCCGAACAAGAAGCAAAGAGGTATGAATGAATCCTCTATCTATGAACTTATAGGAACATTGATCCCCGAAAGGCAAGCCCGTCAAAAAATATTTTTCGACGTCCCCAGGTCCCCCCTCGCCCGGCCGTCTCCTCCGTGGAGGAGAGGGAGATAGTCACTTCGTAACAAGGGCGAAGCCCGTACGGGCGCGGACCTTTTCGGGGTCGAGCCATACCGAGGCCGCACTGCGCCAACGGGCGTCGGCGAGCTGCGTAACCAGTTGCTTGCGTAGGGTGTTGAATTCGTCCTCGGCGGGCGGCTTTGTCTCCACCCACTCTGCAAGCAACACCGCGGCGCGATCTTTCAGCTCGAAAACCTTCATCTTCTCATCGGCGTGTTCCAGGGCGAAGCACTGATCGACGACTTCGTTGGCAAGGTTGCCGACGCCGATCCCGCCAAACACACCCGTGGGCGAGCGTCCGCGCGAGGCCTGATGCTTCAGGACGCGGCTTATCGGAGGCGGCTCGACGTACCCGCTATTGACACCCTCGGCTTTCTCCTTGAAGGCGACGAGATCGGCGTCGGCTTCGTAGGCCTCGCTCAAGCTCTGCGTCGCCGAACAGGCACGCAGCGATTCCGCCCGCGTCTTCGCCACTTCGTAGGCTCGCGACAAACGCAGGTCCTCCACCACCTGATCGCGGAGCTCGGCGACGGACTCGGGGGCGTGTGCGGGTTTGGCGTCGACCATACGGAAAATGTAGAGGTTGCCGGTCTTATCGTCGGTCAGCGGAAAGCGACACGATTGGAACGGGGCCAAGTAGTCTAGGGCGTTTGTTCGTTCGTCAGGCGACACGGTGGGGACGATCGCCTTGGTTCGGAAGGCGAGCGTGGCAAAGGATTGGGACACACCGGGAGCGGTTCGGAATGCGGTGCCGCCGAGGTCGAGCACGTCGGGCGCTTCTTCAACAGTGAAGAAATCAGTGGTGGCGATGGAGACCGCGCCGGGGAATGCCATTGTCGCCGGAATGTGCCGAACCACATCGTCGTAGTAATCCAATGTGGCCACGCTCCCGGGCGCGATCTTGTAACCATCCTGGCCGCGCTCGACCTCCAGCCAGCTTTCGTCCGCGTACTGCACCAACCAGTTGGCGATGCGCTCCACGGCCTCGTCGGCATATTTCTTTCGGAGTGCTTCTATGGCGATATCCTTGGCGCTTTCCCAGTCCATATAGGGAACGAAGGGCGGCGCCGGCGGGCCTTCGACCAACCCGGCGGCGGCTGGATCGGGACCGGGCGGAACGTCTTTCTTGCGAAATGCCGGGTCCGTGGTGCGACGTTCTTCGTAGTAGCTCTTGGCCTTTCGATCCAGGTTGGCCACACCGA
>CAYXRK010000392.1:0-1544 GCA_964467615.1 uncultured Nitrospirales bacterium
GCGCCGCCGCGCTGTTTGAGTCAAAGCGGTAGCGCTGCTACCGCACTCCATACCGTTTCGCTGGACGCGTGCTGAGGTGCGCTCAATCTTGAAACGCTCTAACGGCCCTCGTCCTGTCGTAGAATCTCGTCAGACTTGTCCATCCGATCGAGCAGGTTGCGGATGTCGTTCTCGACCGAATCCACGAGGTCAACCAATTCCTTTCGCGTGCGGGGCCGGCCTTCCACATGCAGTTCTTGGGTGAGGCGGATGCGCGCTCCCTCCGACGACAATTTTTCGTGCTTGAGCAGTTGCTTGATGCGCCGTGCGATCTCGATGTCGTCTTTGAGGTAATACCGCCGATTGACGCGGTCCCGTTTGGGCTTGAGCTGTTTGAACTGGTCTTCCCAAACACGCAAGGCGCGGATCGACACGCCCAGCATCGTGCTCACTTCGCCGATGCTGTATCGCCGTTCGGGGTCTTCCACCTGTGGCTTCGGCGCCATGGGCGCCCTCCTTGCAGGGGTTCCGGTATCGGTGGCCGGATTTTCGTGTCCGCAATCGACTGTTCGGTTTCGATCATCAACCCACCGCCACGCATTTTCGTAAATTGGACTATATCCGTTCCTTGGTCCAAATCTGCCGTTCGATCATTTGAATGTATTCGGACCATGCCTGGCCCTTTTCGCGGGTCTCGTCCATGATGCGAAGGAATGCATCGGCCTGCGCGTCGAGATTGTCGATATGGTACAGCACGAGCGCCTCGAGCGTTTTCGGCACGACCGGCGATCCGTTCACGAGTTCACCGTGGTGCGACCACACGCAGTGCAAGACCTGTAGCCGTAACGCCTCCGGGAACTCGGGCAACGCGTCGATGCGCCGCTGCACCATTTCTGCGCCGATGGCGAGATGGCCGAGCAACTTGCCCGGGGTCGTATACTCGACGAAGAGTTCGTGCGTCATTTCGTCGAGTTTTCCGATATCGTGTACCAGCACGCCCGTCAGCAATACGTCGCGGTCAACGCGCGGAAATATTTCGCACGCGGCCGCCGCAAGGCGCGCAAGCTCGTAACAATGCTGCAACAACCCGCCGCGATATGCGTGATGCCACTTCTTGCCGGCGGCCGCCGAGGAGAACCGGACCATGAACGCGGCGTCGTCCAAGAACGACAACACGAGTTTTCGCAGCCAATCGTTTTGGACCGTCTCCATGATCGCGCGGAATTTTCCGGACATCTCTTCCGAGTTCTCCGGCGTGAAAATAAGCTCATCGAGGTTGTATTCCTCGTCGCGCAGGGGCAGCACCTGGTCCACCCGCACCTGCAGGCGGTCCTGATAACTGGTGACGGTGCCGCGCACGTTAACAATGTCGCCAAGTTCAAACTGGCGCGCCGCGGCGACGGCGTTGGTCCACAGGATGCCGCCGATCTCGCCCGTGCGGTCCTTAAACACCATGCCCAGAAACTTGCCGCCCTTCTGCTGCTCGCGCAGGTCCTTGCGAACGGCGATAAAATAGTCGTTCACCGTATCGCCGTCCTGCAACGCTTCGACGTACTGCCGTTTCA